>JAAUSO010000083.1 GCA_012033205.1 Richelia sp. SL_2_1
TCTGCGGGAAATGGTCCGATTGATGGTTGTTTCCCTAGAGTGGCATTTACTTTACGATACTTTTTATCCTCCATCTATTTACTCCAAGAAAATCCTTTTCGACTGCCGACTGCCGACTGCCCTCTTAACCTCCAGGTGCAGCTCCTCCACCTCCTCCAATAATCAAGTTGGTCAGAATATCGCCTACCGTTACCGCAATCAAAATAATCATTGGTGTCCGCGCTAAATTTTGCCAATCTTCATCATTTCTTGCTGCTTGAATCACCTTTACTAGAGAGATTCCTAAGTAAAGAATGAACAATCCTCGCAGTACGTTAAACGATAAAACAATAGCTTCATCTGCACCCGCAAATTGACCACTCATCCAGGTTTCTGCGTTTTGGAAAAACTGCGCTTGTACCGGAGTTGAGAGAGCGTCTAACAGCAAGAATGTTCCTAAAACTGTTAGTGCAGACGAGGTTATTTTATATCGCTTAGAAAACTTTGTAATGACTTTGAATAACGCTTCTAAATGTTTTCGCAAAGCGATTGCGACTACTCCAGATATCAAAATACCTGTCGTAGTAAAACTACTCAAACTAGGATTTATAGTTGAATCGAGTAAAGCAACAAATAATCCAGTTCGTATTACCAAAGACGTTCGCGTAGCTTGCCCAGAGGGCATACTAACTTGGTGCGATTCGGAATTTTTATACGCTTTGGAAAACATAAATTCAGCTTAGTTACAAAGTTTTCTATTTACTTGATAACTCTTACTGAATTGTATTTACATCATCCAATTGTTAGAGATTAAACTTGTATTTTCCTTTCATCAAATAATATAATTTTTAGTCTAATTTATCACTGTTGATTTATGTGTAAATGATTAAAAAATGTTTTTTGGGTATATTTTATTTCTTGAATTTGCGTATTTATTTCAATATTTAGATTATAATTTACAAGCCTGTTTCCGTAGTACACATAGAAAACCCTCTCCCAACTTATATCTTTATAGTTACTCTAATAACTTAAAAAAATATCTAATAGTAACTCATGCAATGATGATATTTGTTTCCGTTAAGCGGTTTTTTTTACGCTTGTTACTGTAGTTACTGTTTAAATCATAAATAAATATAAAAATAGTCAAATTATTATTTGATGGCAAAAAATATGAGTCGTGTTGACTCACCAAAATGTTAATCTCATTTATCGGCAGAGCGATATTTCACAGAAACCGCTGTACTTTGAATAAGGAGTTTTAACAGGTTTAATTAATTGAATAACTTTCGTACTGAAACTTTTATTTCTTCAAACGCGATTGGAGTTATTTTACCGTCTGTAAGCGTTATTTCTTCAAGATAATCTCCATCAACCGGGTTACGAAAAACTTTAATGAGGCGATTTTTTAAATCTACAACCCAATATTCTTTTATCCCAGCAGAAGCATAAGCTTTCCGTTTCGTATCTAAATCTTTACTCAAGCTGGTATTCGCGTATTCAATTACCCAAAAAACATTTTCTGGGTATGGATGACGAGTCCGGTAAACTTGTCTAAGTGGTTGAACGATTGCCAAATCTGGTTCTGGCTCGGAGTTAGTTTCTGGTATTGTAAGAGGTTTAGCGTCACGTATAAGTGCTTTTTCCCCAAGTAAAGAACGTAAATAGTCAGCCGCATCCGTACTCAACTGCGCGTGTTCAGGCCCTTGTGGGGGCATTTGTACGATTTCTCCATTCAGTAGTTCAACTTGACGACCAGAAAGTATACCGACTTCAATCATTCGGTGATAGTCGTCAAGCGTCCATTTTGCAGTAGTGACGGTCATCTTAAAATATTAGCTTTTTAATCAGACGAGAGATTTATTTATATTTTATTTCTATATTCTGCTTTTGAAATGTCAACCGTAGTAACTAAAGCTTGACAATTGCTTGAAATGGTTATTCTATAAGACTTACAAATAGTTACTAATTTTAAGCACCAAGGTCTATTATTCATTCTATTCGATATAGTAACCGGAATTTATACCATCCCATCTCCCAATCCGGTTTTTACGAATTACGTTCGCGTTCACGAAGTGTCCTGTTCGCGGAGCGTGGCGTTAGCCAAGGGAAGCGTCTCCCGTTCACGTAGTATGCCCGAAGGGCTTAGGGAGAAATTACGAATTATACTCACTAGCCACTATTGACTGTACTAGAAGCAGTAACGCTGCTGTCCTCATCTCTTAAATCTCGCTCAAAACCCGATTCAAAGCCTAATAATCGCTCTTTTAGTAACTCTATAGGAATTTCTACGCAACTACGAGTTACCATTTCCGGAGATTTTGGTAAAATAATTTCCCCATCCAAATCAGCCCTAACATTAACTTTTAGCCGTTGGTAAGTAATAGAAGAATCGCGATACGCGAAGCGTCGCCCTCCGGGCTATCGCAATGAAATTTTTGCTTACTATAAGTCTTTCCTCCCACTTTCTCTATCTGCTGTCGAATCATTTTTTGACTATAGGGTAGATTATTCTTAAAGTAACGGGACATCATTGACCAAACACCATGTAGGTAGACAGCTAGAGATTTATAATTTCCGCTTTCTGGGTTGCCGTCTTCGGTAATTAAACGGCAGTTCCACTCACCAACTTCTGTTTGCGATAGCCCCAAGGGCGACGCTTCGCGTATCGCAGTATTAGTAATTTATCTACAAAGTCATCCAGTGAAGGTTTCTTCGATTCATCCTCATTGGCTTCGCCGCACAATAAACTTAAATAAGCCCAAACCTCTTCGGTTGAAACCACGCCACTTAACTCTGCTAATTTAAAAGCATAGTAACCAATTAATGCCAAGCTTGATGCTAATCTTGCGTGTGCTGTAGGTAACTTGGAAATTAGTTGCGATTCTAAATCTTTAATTCCTTTTTGGTTATAACAAAGTTTGATTAAACTGGGTAAGGCAGACGAGCAAATGCGGGACATTGCTCGTAATTCGGAGAAAGCCGCAGGGTTCGGAATTCCTGCAAACTCCAATCTAATTAATCGTGACAGAATTATTGGGTCATCATCACCAATAGAGTAATTGGAAGCGACAATTAACGGACTGTGCGGGTCTTGATTGTTTTCTCGTACAGAACGAGAACCACCACCGAATTGAGATTTGATTTGCTGGCAAACCCACTGTATTTGAGTAATATCTGGGTCATCGAGGAACTGAGTTAACCCACCCATGAGTTTAAACCGCTCGTGGTAGGCGCTCTCAGATGCTTTATTGATTTTCGCTCTATGGTCAAAACCTAATAGAGAAAGTGCAGTTACTGCTGCAAGTGTTTTTCCTGTCCCCGCATCTCCGTACAATCCCAAAACTGGGAAAAATCCTTCTTCCTGTTGAATTTTATCGTAAAACAAACCAGCCACAGAAAATGCCGTTGTAAACAAAGCTGGCATAAATCCTTCTGCACCAAAGAAATTACGCATGGAATTTACCAAACGTGGCAATACATTTGGTTCCTGCTGCGTATTGATTTTAGGAACTGGAATTTTTTCTGAAGCGATTAACCTTTCATTGAGAACCCAACCTGATTGGTCTTCGGTAATTAAATCTCCATTTTTAGAAATTTGACAGTCGTGGAACACCCAAGTCCCATCTGACTGCCGACCGAGACGTTCTGATAATTTGTATGGTTTTCCTCCGCGATCGCGATATGCAGATAATTCTTTGTGCAAATACTGGTGAAGTTCTTCTGGCTTTAACTTATTAACAAAATACACCTTGCCAGTAGCGCGGGATAAGCAATTAATAAAATCTGTGGTTTTGTTAAGTGCTTCGGCAGGAACTACTACTCGATGCTGTTCGTTTGGTAGGTCGTAAGTACGTTTGACTTGTAGAACTAATCCTCCGTAGTTGTCGTTGCTTCCAACTAATTCTCGTTCAACGATAAAGCTAAAACCTGCTTTGGGAATCCATTTCCATTCTGTATCCCCACCGATTGCTTTCACTTTCTTCCAATAACCTAATTCTGACCGATATGGATGTTGCACTGGTGCTGACCAATCTGATGTATTGAACTGTAATGATTTATATAGTAAATAATTGCGGATGTCATCAGACCATAGTTTCATCCATTCGTCGATTGAAATGTAAGTTATCTTATAGCGACTTCCTTGAAGAATCAGGTCGTCGATATCTGGGTCGTCTTTGCTAAATTGTCCCCACCAAGCAATACGTATTTTGCATTCCCATTCTTGTAATAATTTAATGGTTTGATGGTAACGGAGCATGATATGTTGATTCGAGAGCATTCCCGCATCAAGGTATAAATCAACTATTAAATTTGATAATGAAGTTTTTTGTTCGCTCGCAATTTCTTCTAAATAACGTTTGAATAGTTTAGGGCTGCAATCCCAGGCTGCTCCAGATGCTCCGATGATTATTTGTTTTAGGTTACAAGCAACTGACCAAGCTTTCAAAATTCCTTCAGCTAAACCAATTGATGGTAATTCAATTGATTCGGGACGGCAGAATGCAAGCGGCATTTCTCCATTATCCAAGCGCGGACCATTACCACCCCCTGGTGCTGAGGAACCCCACTTGTATTTGCCATTACTCGTATCTTCTGGGCGGATTTGGAAAGCGATGATTTGTCCAAATTCATTGTGTATTGGAAGAAATAACCCAGATTGACCAGATAAATATAAGTTGCCATCTGCTGTGACTACACCTGGTAAATCGGCACTGACATTTTCTACAAGTTGTTTTGACCATGAACGGAAACCGATGAAGTCAATAAAATCTCCTAATCCCCGCACATCCGCTAAATGATTCCGGTGAGTTTCATTTAATTTAAGTTGGTTTAATATTGAACGATATTGCTTATCTCTCTCTTCCTCACTCAGAACTGACGGTGGTGAAAAATCTTTATTATCCGTTGGAGGAGGTTGAATGTTTTGGTAACTAACTTTGGAGAGCGTAGCATTCGGGTGAGCTTTCAATCTATTCCCCAAAGGGAAATACGATGGGTAAGCTTTTTGAACTGCGTAAGCCCATGAAGAAGGTCGTCCTGTTAAGTTAGCCATCTGTTTGTAGGTTGCTTTCTCTCCTTGAGTTTGGAGCTTTTGGGCTGCCGTTAATAATTCATCAACAACACAAGAAGAAATAAAAGAATGTCCCATACCATCCGATAGTTCTCGAATATAGAGATAACCAGATGGTACGGAATTGGGTGTGGAGTGGAAGCAATAAATGCTACCATCATCATTGATTTTACAACTACCTTTTATGTTGCTGCAAATAGGGCAAGGCTGTTGTTTGTTTGAATGTCTGCCTTTTTTATGGTTTCTCGACATGGAATTTTATTCTCAGTTGAAAATGGATTTTTCTGTTACCAATCTGCGCGGGAGCTATCGCGTTGCTCCCTAATGATGATTATTCAGTAATCCTTCTGACTCAAAAATAAATTCCAATGCTTCTTGAGGATAGTTACCAACAGTTCCAAACATTGAATCAAATACCTCTTCTTTCCGCATCCCATTTTTGCGACAGTAAGCAGATGCTTTTCTTCCCAAACTATTAGCTTGAGTTTTACCGAGCTTGATTTTATGAAGATTTGCGTAACCAACAACTGTAAAATAATGACCTTTCGGAGACTCTATACGGTCGAGTTCTGCATCTATCCCTTGTAACCATTTATCGTGTGCTTCAAACGACTCAGTTAAATATTCAGTTTTAGCCAAAAGTATACGTTGCTGACATTCTATTTGACATTGAATTTCTAATACTTTGGATAATTGCTGGTTCATCTCTAAGCCAAATTGCGGTATTTTCTGCTTTTGGAAACGCCATTGTTTTTCTAATTGCAAATACCACTTTCTTACGGAACGACCTTTTTCTGTTCGTGCCATCATTGCAAATGATTTAGCACAGTCTATTGTCAGCATCAGTTTTTCTGACTGAACACCTCCTCCTTGAGAGCGTTTAACCATATTATCCGAAATGATAATATGGTCAAAGTCTTGCCCCATAGTAAACCCAGCTTTTTCAAAGGCTCGTTTTGCATTACCCTTTGTACTAAATTCCAACCATTGCCAATAGATGTTGAAATCCACAGGAAACTGTTCTTCTGAATCCAGTTGAGTCAGTATTTCTTGCTTGATAAGATTATCCACTTGTGCATCACCTAGAATAATTCAACGCCATAAACAATTCGCGCCCCCTGCCTTGCTCCTACAGTAAATTTGCATTACGAACTAATTTGAACAAGATTTCTTATTGTTTTTATGTTCAGACAGAGCGTGAATCTCGCACCGTTTAGTTGTTGTGCTTGAATACAAAATATGCACCCGCTTATTCAAACAAAACAAAAGATTGCTAAGTAATTTTCTCAGTCGCGCTTAATACTCCCAACCAAATATTGAATGCATTTTATTCAAAACAAATCATCCAAAAGGAATAAAAAATCATTCTTTATTTATTACTACCCCATTAGATAGATGCATGAAATGTATTAATTATTTTCATCTTTACAACATTTGATACAAATACTTGGTAATAAATTTTAAATATAACTACGTAAATGATAATCTTCTACTTCGATATGATGTATTGTTTTTATTTTTGCCTTATTTGTATTAAAAATAAAAGTGTGAATCTGTTTACTGGCTTTATAATTCTCCGTTTACATTTCTTGATAAATTACTCCTAAAATCAGCAAGTAAATCAAATTCTGATCTGCGATTTTCCATAAATATCCAATGTTCAAAATATTACATACAAATTCAAATAATTGATTTTATATTTTTAATAGTTCCATTAAAATCAATAAAATAAACCGATATAAGCTATTGATAGTAAGAACTTAGACAATTTTAAAGAAATAGTTTTAAAAATCTAAATAAAGTTCAGTATTCGGTTACAATCTATATATTTAGATACTTTTATTATTAAGTGTATAGCTATCTACTATCGATGTATCCCTTGCTTTTAGTGCTTATGATGAATATCAACGTCTATGTTGACTACGTATAAAATTACAATAAATAGTCACAATAATATACAGCTTGATTTTTGCTGTAAATTATTTCACCACGAAAAAATTGCCAAAAAAAGCCAACGAAGATATAAATAGTTAGAAGGAAATGATAGTGTGTTATTTAGTTGCTCGATTCGGATAATTGAAGAGCCGTGAGTATAATTCGTAATTCGTAATTAATGTCCCTGGATTTGTCCGGGGGGCTTCTGACTTAAAATAAAATTCACCGCGTAATTTTTTTTAAGTCAATACTTTTTCGTTTTTGTGGTGTTGAAACGAAAATTTGAGACTTTAAATAATTAGCGTGAGTGCAAGTTTTACTCACAAGTATTTAATTGTAAAATAATAAATTCAATCTGAACAAGGTGCCTACATAGTTGTTGTATTTAGGGACAAAAACACGATGTTTCAGTTTGCTAATAAACATTTGGCTTCAGAGAAGCTAAGTCTAAGTTGCGCTACGCTCAAAAAATATCGACTTGATGGGACATGGATCGAAGGAAGCCATTGGGTAAGAGTTAATAGTCGCTGTATTCTTTACAATCTTGAATTAATCCAGGATTGGCTGCACAATCGTCACGATCCAATTGCTCATCATCGGGCAATTGATACGTATCATGCTTCTTTGGCAAGCAATCACAAACGCAACAATCGCGTTAAGACTTAATGATTTATCGTGATTAACTTGTTCCATGCTGCTGCGATAGGCGTTCATTGCGCCTTAGCGTCAAGCGCTCGGTTTATCAGGGAGCAACGCGATTTCGTGCGTTCGTACCTTGCAGCGATGAGCGATACCCGATCCGTTGATTGTGGCGTTAAAATATATTCGATTTGTTAATATATCAGGGAAATAATCGGAAATGACGAATGTAAAAAAAATACGAACTTTGGTCGTCTGCAAGTGAAGGCTCAGACACTTTTTTCAATACTGACAATGATAGCGCCAGAAACAGTTTAGCTGCCGATGCCAAATTGGTTTGTATTATTGAAGCTTCTTCGTGGAATGAAGCTCAACAAAAGCGATATGATTTCATGGGTTGGGGTCATTATAAGACATTTGAAGAAGAAACAGAGCAGCAAGAAAAGACGTAAGTAAAAGCGATTAATTTAAACCAACATATGATGGTGGTAGCTATTATTCAGAATGGTTATCGCATTTTCCTCAACTCAAAAATCTGGCACGACAATCTCTCGACTTTGCCCTACGTAATGCCGGTAAATTATCTCTGGTGAATTACCAACTAAAGTTGCCACATCTTTGACATCCATTCCATTCTTTAATGCCAAGGTAATAAAGGTATGTCGAGTTTGGTAAAGCTTGCGATATTCAATACCATCTAGCTTCGATAGAGTTGCTTTCCAACCTCTGTTCGTGAAGTTGTGAACATCAATCCATCTTCCTTCTTTGGAAGGAAACACTTTTGCATCATCACAAACAGCAACAGGTTTAATCGATTTGAGTAAAATTGCTAAACGAGTGTTGATGGGGAAGATTCGCTTCTTCTGAGTTTTCAAGCCTTTCTTGCAGGTTAATCCCGACTCTGAAACCACCACTGCTTGTTCAAAACGGATAAAGCCAAAATCGTTAGCAATATGCCTCCACTCCAAGCCCGCAGCTTCTGATGGTCTGCAACCTGTCATGAACAAAAATTCAATCAAGGGTGCGTAATATTTGTAATAACTGCTATCTTTAAATGCTTGGATAATTCTGTCGCGTTCTTCTTGGGTAAATGCATTAATGTCAGCATCCTCCTTTGAGCCTTTAGGAATCTTAATATCAGTTGCCATATCTTCAAATGGGTTTTCTTCAATTAGCCCAGACTTAACTGCCCAATCGCAACAAGCTGAAATTTGGGTCAATATCCGTTTGCAAGAATTTGGAGTTTTATTGGCAATCAACCAATCTCGGATTGCTACTGCTTTATCAAGAGTTTTGAAAGGTAGATGGACATTGATGCAGATCCGAACTCTTTTAACGTCTTTAGCTAACGTACTGGGTGACAAACTACTACGTTTGAAATCAATATAACTTTCCCACAACTCAATCAAGGATGCAGCTACTTCTGTTGGTTGCTCCCGTGGTGTAGGTGCTTTAACTTTAGCGATTAAAGATTCCGGTTTGTACTTGCCTAAAGTTTGATCGAAATTCTCCGATAAAATATCTAGCTCAATCTGCCTCGCTTTCATTTCTGCGAGCTTGCGGTTAGCTACCGTATCTGAAAACCCAGTTGATAGATAATAACGTTGTCCTGCGTAACGGAAGACAAGCTGTAGACGTTCGTTTGAGATTTTAATTTGGACAGTACCTTTAGACGATTTGCGCGATGAAGATTCGCTTGGCACGGGGAACTCCTAAAATAGCGTGAAATTGCACGCGATTATTTACCCCCAATTTACCCCCAAAATTTTGCTAACCATGTCCAAAAATATCCAACGCGGCTATTTTTTACACCGTCTTTACACCTCCGTAAACGGCTGAAACGGGGTTTCAATAGAAACAATAAACCCCTACAAACTAGAGCCTGTAGGGGTTTGATGTATTATGCCAGGAACCAGACTTGAACTGGTGACACGAGGATTTTCAGTCCTCTGCTCTACCAACTGAGCTATCCCGGCAATGTTTTTGACCCACGATTAAGAACTATAGCAAACTTATATTATTTTGGCAAGAAGTTTCGCAAAAATAGATTTATTAGAGCTTAATCAACAATCCTACCCAAACATCAAGCAAAAAAACGTAAATTCTCCGATGGTAAAAATATCAAGTTTCTAGATTTTTTTGTGACACAACTACATATATGTTACTCAAATCATTTTTTAATCAGACTGCGATCGCGACACAAAATCAAATGAAGAATTTTAATCAACAGCACTTGATAGCCTAAATGGGTTCAGTGTCTCAGCAATTGGATGTACAGCCTACCGATTACAAAAAAACCAGCTTCCCACAGCTGGTTTAGAATATTTTATTTTATGTTGTCTTCTCAATAAAATTTAAACCCAAGTTCTCGCTTTCCCAAAACCTCTTGAGTAATCTTTCTTCACAATATTGTAACAGGTAGTACAGAATTTTTGGGAAAATTTACTAAAAAAAGATGTTTATATAGATTTTCTGCCTCTATCTTTAAGAATAAATCAATATACCTAACGGATCAGAGGTAAGACAATAACCAAAGGAACAAAAGAATTTACAACTTTTAATTCAAGATTTTAATCCAAAATCCCAAATCCAAAATCTAAAATTATTTAACAGATTGTGGTTTTCCCCAAAGTATGGTTTCTTGTTTGTAAATAGCGATTCCTGGTTTAGCTCCTTTGGGTTTGTAAACGTTTTTGGTAGGAGTGTAAATTACTGGTACTTGTTCGCTCTGACGAGCGCGACTATAGTGTGCTGCAAGATTAGCGGTAAACTGTAAATCATGATCTTCGGGTCTTGCACCAGGTTCTAACCTAAGTAATACATGACTTCCGGGAATTTCTTGAGCATGAAACCATAAGTCATAATCTCCAGCAACACGAAAGGTTAATTGGTCATTTTGACGGTTGTTACGTCCAATCAATACTTCAAAACCGCTTGGTGTTTGGTGACGATAAAAGCTTGTCGTTGCTTCATTAGAACTACGTCTACGATATTCTGAATCTTCTAAATATTTTTGTGTAATCAATTCTTCGCGGATTTCTTCCAAAGCTTGTAAATCTTCATCCATTTGGTAGTTGTCAATTTGAGCAATTGCTGATTCAACTTGTTCTAAATATTCGATTTCGGCATTCACTTCTGCAAGTAAAGGTTCTACAGCAATACGAGCGCGTTTCAGCTTTTGATGTTGTTTATAAAGATTTTGAGCGTTTTGTACTGCGTTTTTATCTGGTTGTAATTGAATTTTTACTGGTTGATTCGTCTCGAAGTCAGCTAAAGTAATTTCTTCCATCCCCGGTTTCCAATCTTGGAGATAAGCCATCAATAAATCGGCTTTGGTACGATATTCATCTGCTTTTTCTGACTGCTGCAAGCGTTTTTCAAAGGTTTGGGCTTTGGAACGTAACTTTTCTAAAATATTGCTCAGCTTCTGAACGAGTTGGTGTCGTAATTGAGAAAATATCTGTTGATTAAGCCAATCGGTGTAGTAGCGGTTGAGTAATTCTTGAATATTTTGCGCTTTTTCTACTGTACCCCAGCCAAGTACGGTATAACCTGTAGAAGTCCAACCCGGTTGAAACTGCTCGAATTGCAAAGCTTTCAGCCATTCTTGCCATTGCTTAAATAATAATTGCCATTCTTCTGATGTCAGGTTATCGGTTGTACTTTCCGTACTCAGGTTTGCTGCTAAAAGCATCGATTCTACCAAAGCCGGAGAAACACCACGGTAAATTTTAGGCAACTGACGCTTGATTGCTCCCGGTATTAAGCTGACTCTTTCTTGCCAATTTTCTAGGGATTCATCCAAACTAGGAATTGCAGTAGTAAGTTTGGGTGGTTTTTCGTAAACATCTCCAGTTAAGATAGGACGAACACTGGATTTTTGTTCACTGACTTGACGACCAGCGGTAATAATTATATTCTTGGCATCTGTAAGAATCACGTTGCTGTATTTGCCCATGATTTCTACATACAAGTGATATAATGCTTGCTCTCCCGGACGACGAGCAAATTGTAAATCCACAGCCCGTTCCCAAGGAGCTATTGTCTCAATTGTCACCAGAGCCAAGCCACCCAATTGATGAACTAATTGTTGAGAAAACGTAAATGTATCTGGCGTACGCGGTGGTGGAGAACCTATATGAATACGAGCAGCTTGGGGATGCCAAGACACTTCCAGCCAACCGCGTTTTTTGAGAGTGCGGAGCGCAATTGCAATCGTATAGCGATCGCGCTGATAAACTTGCTCTAAGCGTGATGGCAGCCAGTTAGCACGAATATCGCTGCAAACTGCACTCAAAGTAGTAAAGTCAAATGTTTGCACAGCGATTGTTTTTGATTAAAGCGTTATTTCGGTAAGTATAGCTCGATTGAAACAATAGATGCACCTATAAAAGATGTGGATATCTTTAAACCGTGCATTTGTTTAACTGCTTAAGTTTTTTTTAGTTATATCTGGGATTACTCCTTTTACGCACTCAAGATTGCCTAAAAAAACCGCAGAGAACGCAGAGAACACGGAGGAAAGAGATCAAAAGAGATCAACCGCACTAACCCGGGTGAAAGCTAATTTTAGGGCGGTAAGGGAGTATTCTCAACAATACCAAAAAAAACCGGGTTTTTAAAGAAAAATCAAGGTTTTGATACCCAGAAATTTGCAATAAACCCGGTTTTTGGATAATAAAAATGTTGCGTATTCAGTTTTTTATGTAATTGAATTAAACACAAACAAAAGTAAATATCAAGATTTAAGCTTCATTTTTTTTCTTGTTTTTACTCAAAGCTAAACCAGCCATGCCAGTTACGAATATTGCGCCGATGGTACCGGGTTCTGGTACCTTAGCTTTCGGAGAATTACCTACTTTAATTTGAAATGCATTCAAAGAGTTTTTGGGCGGTGTTCCCTGCCAACTCATTGATGCTTTACCTGTAATTATGAATGGGGAAGATATATCTTTGAGTTGAAGATAATCAATATCTCTGCTGTCATTTAAGCTAGAAGATAAACTACCAATTGCACCACCATTGAACATCAGATTTGTGAGAGAAGTTACAGTATTTTTACCAGCACTAGTACGGAAGAAAATACTGTTAATCGGACCGCTGAAATTGCTGGTACTAAGTGTTTCACCACCAAGAATATAGTTAACCATATTTCCGTCGTATTCTAAGCTAAACTCATATTCTTTACCACTCTCCCAGTTAAACTGTTTTTCTGTGACAGGTTTAGCGCCTTTGACTACATCATCATTAATACTTAATTCATAAGTTGCAGCACCTCCTCTATCACCAATTCTTCCTTCTGCAACAAATAATTCTGAAAATGTTCCATCTGCTATTTGCTGATTAAAATCTATATCGGTAAAACCAGTTTTATCAACTAAAGTGAAAGCTTGAGCAGATTCCGGGACAATAAATAATCCAAGAGCAGTTAAACCTAAAGCAGCAAGTGAATTTTGTACGTTATTTTTTTGATTTAAATTAAACATTTTATTCCTTCTTAATTTTACGCTTACAATTTTTAAAATGAACTATTTGCGGTCATAATCTTATATGAAACCACGATTACAACTTAATTAAAAAGCTTTTACAGACATCCAAATTAATTTAAATTAATCCAACTTATTTACTTGTATTTCCGGATTTATATATTTTCCTTCTGTAAAAGTAGATTCAGATTAATTTGAACTTAATTTGAACTTAGCTGTAGCAAATTTCAGTTGCTGATGTATCTAGTTAAAACTCTATTAAGTGTAATGTCCAGAAAAAACTCTGAATTTCACAAAAACTTTGATTTCGGATTAAGTATTTCCCCTGATTAAGAAGAAATACTGAAATATAGTTTTAAATGAATACTTGTGTATAGTTATAAATTTAAAAAATATCAGTTTGATATCAATAGAAATACGTAATAAATTATTTATTTAATATTAAGAATATTTTGATTACTAAGTATAAATATCTTTGATTTACAGGTGTATTTGTCGCCCCCGTGCTTAACTAACATCTTGCACCATCTAGAAGTTAACAATAAATGTTACTCAGTATTTATCCAAATACTCGACTACGTTCCGATACGCCTAGGACTGTAAGTCCTATTCTAAAAGTATAAGTTCATTTAAATGGACTATAAATATCTCGTAGAAAGTAAATTTATTTATTACTAGTCTTTAATAAAGGTAAGTATTTATGAGTAAGGTGCAATATTTAAGTTAAGGAATTATTCCGTGCAATGATGATATGATTTATCATTCTCAGATTAATTGCGATCGCGAAGGACAAGGCTTTGCCTATCGCAATCAAAATAAGTAATTAGCCTTGCATTATTTACATAATTACTCGTGAGTTATATAAACCCTGACTCTTCCCTCTTCCATCCTTCCCTCTTCCCTCCCCCCAAGAAATTGTTTAATTTAATTTGCACAAGTACTTAATAATGGGCAATCGGCAATCACAAATAATTCAAAAGCATTCAACAGAATAATCAAAAATAAATTTATCTATGGTGAATTCTGCCAAGCAATTACCGATTCCCCATTATTTATGCTTATAACTTGTAAACTATTAACTGTTAGCGAACATTGGCTGTTCTACAGATTGTTGTAATAAATTTGTATAGAGTTCGCTTAATTGCATTGCAACTCCATCCCAACTAAATTTAGTCTCAACACGCTTTCTTGCAGCTTCACCTAATTGTTTAGACCAATTCGCATCCAATAAAATTCGGTCAATCGCATTCGCAAAAGCCTGAACATCTTGCGGTGGTGCTAACAACCCAGTTTCTTCATTCACAACAGTAAACTGAAGTCCGCCAACATCACTTGCAATTACTGGTGTAAAGCTTGCCATTGCTTCAATCGCGACTAAACCAAAAGGTTCGTAATGACTTGGAACAACACAAACGTCAGCTGCTGCATAGTAAGATGGTAAATCTTCTTGACTGATACGACCCGGAAATTCAGTCATGTGACTCATTCCCAATTCTGCGACGATTTTCTTTATTCGCTTGCATTCATCACCATCGCTTTGACCAGGACGACTACCACCACAAATCATTAATTTTAAGTCTTCCGAACCAAATAACTCACATTCTCGCACTGCGCGGACTAAGGTTTCAATACCTTTACGTGGATCAAAACGTCCTACGTACATTACAAGTTTGGTTTGAGGATTAATTCCTAACTGGGTTCTCGCTGCTTTTCGATCAACACGACCAAACCGTTCAATGTCTGTACCGCAAGGAATTACATCAATATCACCTTTCTCTGAAACAAGGGTACGCATATGTTCTTGTTCTTGGGGAGAAGTTGCAACAATTCTTTGTGCTGTTTCTAATATCTGTTTCTCTACTCCTAAACGGGTACTGGCAATTAAAGGAATTGTTTTTACGGTATTGTACTTCACTGCTCCCAAGGAGTGATATGTATGTACAAGTTGACTTCCTTGTTTTTGCTTTAACTGCATACCAACCCAACTAGAAAGCCAGTAATTGGTATGAATTAAATTATATATAATTCCGTTCTCTTCTTGAAACTTCAAAAAATTGTCTACAAATTCTGGTAAATGCCCAAAAAGATTGTCTCGTGGCACAAAATCAACATTACCAGCTTTCAAACGAATTGTTCGACAATTAGGAGAATGCCAAACAATATTTTCTTGGTTTACATTCACTTTACGGGTAAACATATCAACTTGCCATCCCAGTTCAGCTAATGCTTCCCCTACATGACGAACGTAAACGTTTTGCCCTCCAGCTTCTTCCTTACCTATTTCAATCGCTGGATCGCCGTGGACGGAAATTAAGGCGATGCGTTGTTCTGTTGCAAGGTTCATAATTTGTTGGTTAAGAAATGTGATTGGTCTACAGGTAGCTGCGTTGATTCGCTTCAACCCGTAAGACCAAAATCTTTGTAAATGTTTATCTAAGTTTTATTTTAATTTAATATGTGACATATTTTTACATCTTTGCTATCACTTTTACCTTGATCGTTTCAGTAATAATATTGATAGTTATTATGTAGCAAATATTGGACATTCATCATTTTTTACCTAAAATATACCGGATTTTTCATCAAATTTATCGATATAAATTATCATTTCAAGTATGATTTTTAACTCGATTTACATCTGTTTAGTATTTTGAAAATAAAAACAATGAATCAAAAAACACTTTTAATTAGTGTATTAATACTTAAATAAAAGTTAATTAAAAACTAAATTAATGTTTTATTTTGAGAGTGTAGAAATACAAAAGCAATTATTTAAAAAAAATAAATATGTATTTTAATATACATAGTATGGATTTAGAAAGTAAGTTGTACCTTACGCTACTTTTTTGCTAAAAATTCCCATAGTGGGATTCAAGTAACATAATTGTATGAATAAGAACTTGAATAGCAATCTAAAAATATGTATAGTATAGGATTTTCTAATAGTTCTTCAATGGAGTGGTTTCCAGATTTATCTTTGGGGTGAATCCAAAACCTAAAATAATAGCGTCCCCTCAATTGCTATCGGTCTGTTTTTTTGTGTGGTGATTGATTGTTTGGCATTAGCCATATTAAGCTATTGATTAGCTAATACTGCAAAAACATACCCGTTTAAAACTTTAAATCCTTGTCCGCAGCGAGGAATCTTAGTGCAGCATCTCGCCTTAATCCTCCAGATGCGGGCGATCGCAATATATAATCTTGCGTAATTACTTGTATTTTTTACTTATAAATACGAAAACCTTGCCCTGGGGGATGTATTGCTAGGTCTCAAACAATGCCACACGATCACTTTGTCTAAATGATTGAGTAATGCCAATTGTTATAACTCAACCGCATTGCATTATAGATTAAATTTGTTTGGGTATGAAACAATATATATATTTTAATAATCACAATTTTAAATCAGAATTTCAATCACATTCTAAAACTATATAACGATAAAAGATTACGAATAAAACTAATAAAACTAATAAAACTAAATAATTTACCTGTTATGTAAAGTCAATAATATAAGCTCTTGTTAGCCATTTACAACGAATATTTCTGAACATTCCTGTATATGGTACAAGAGCTACGAATACACTGCAAAAATTACCAAGAATTGGCATAAACTTAACAAGGTGAACTACCTACACTCTCTGTCAGGCGTGAGTGTAGGCTTCCCGATTAACAGGGAATAGCCTATAAATCACTTAGTTGGTAGTCTGAGCGGCAAGCATTTGCTTTAGCTTTTCTAACTCCGCAGCCCAACGAGGATCTGGATTGATTCCACCATCGGAAGAAGAAACACCTGCACTACTGGTATCTCTAGAGCCACCACCGCCGCGACGAGATTTTTTAGCTTTTTTACTACTACCACCAGTTCTAGGGGTACTAGAGCCACTCGTAACAGGAGTTGGTGTCGGTGCTTTGGAAATTTGTGGCTGTTCTTCGCCTTCCTCACTACTCTTAGTGCGAGGTAAGGCTTTCTCCAACTTAATCGGAGAATCTTTGAACATTAGACCGTTATATTTTTCAATAATTTGGTCGGCTTGCTCGTCGTTATTCACAGTCATAAAACCGAAGCCGCGACACTTGCCAGTCTTGCGGTCTTTGATTAATTTAGTAGTAATACTGCTACCTTCTTCAGCAAAAACTTCTTGCAATTCTGATTTGTCGATTTCTTCTTTAGGCAAGTTGCCTATGTATAGACGAATGGACATGAAATAACCTCCAATGTATTTAGATGAAGATGAGCGGTTTAAAAAAAACTTGGTTTTAAAGATGACAGACTTATGTTATTAAATAACACTGTCGCAGACTATCTTTTTACTGCAAACTGTCAATCTTTACAATACAATCTTTCCCAAGCTAGTTTTTTAAGCTAAAAGCTCACGCTCAAAAGCGCAAACACTTTAATCCCAAAAATTATAAATTCTGCATTCTACTTCTGGCAAAACAAAACTTTTTCAATGCTCTTTTATTATGAAGATTTAAACACCATTTCCTACAATATCACGGTATTCTAAACGTAGCTAGTTCAGCACACACAAATTAGCTTAGTATTTAATGCATAGTAGCATACAATACATTTTTTCGTGAAGCAAACCCCTTTTTAGAAACAAAAACCAGCCAGCGGCTGGTTTATTTCCTGCTGTGTTGGAACGACAAAAGGGGAAAAATAATAGCGCAAGCAGCCTTTTACATCAATTCAGCTTAAAGCCTTGTAATGGTTCTGGGTTGCATTGGTTATTGTTAATAAATGTAACATTTGATTTGATATTTCGCAACTTTTATTTACATTTTGACGAAAATATTTTTACAGTCAGAGATTAATAATTGATTAGCTGGTCAAAATAATGTAAGCACCCCAAGCGAAAGTAGCTACCGTCAAAATAGTAGACCAAATGGGATGAGGACTATTGACCATTTTGCCACTTTGTGATTTTAAAGTTTGAATATCCAACCAAGGTGTTGCACCTCGTCGTAACCAGCCAGTGACTGAAACTCTTCTACCGATAAAGTCTTGGGGGTTGAGAGATTGTCCCAACCAAGAAACATGATGTAATTTCACCAAATTCAAACCTACTTGGATAATTAAATCTTGTCCTAAATAGTTACGACTACCGCGACGACCTAATAATTTTCCGGAAAACTCCACTGCGGTACTGTCTATGGGTAAGGTAGCTGGATTTGTAAATAATTCTGGTAAAGACTCGGAAGTTTGGACATTTTCAGGTTTGATATCAACGAACAAGGAATTTATTCTAATTAAACTACCCAGACTAAAGCCGATTAGCATAAAACCTGTAATGAATTTCCAGTCGTCGTATATCCACTTGAGGTTAATTAAGTGCAGCGCAAATGCTGCGTACCAAGTCAAGCGAAAAAGTAAGGCTGAAGCTGCACCAAATAAAATGCCTAAAAAAGGAGAGATTTGTAATAGAAATGACTCAGGCTTCAATTTTAAACACTGCTGACTTTCTAGGTAGAGTTCAGGTTCAACGTGCCAGTACTCAGCGATTTTACATAGTTCTCGCAATCGTTCCCCCATCAAGGGATGGCTGTTATTAATTAAAAACCATTGCCGGTAGGGATTAACACAATCCCACATTAACAACGACTCAAAGGTGGTGTTTGCAGCAATACTACCCAAAGATAAACTTTGTTTGTAACCAACTGGTATTAACAGATTTAAAGTTTCTAATTGCCAAGGTGTTTGTTCTGAATTGGCAATATTGTTAGCAATCCCAATCGCACTTTTGAGCAAAGCGCGAATCAATCCGTTGGGGTTTCCAGTAACTTCCGCACCAATTCGATCGTTTTGGTAAATTCTTTTTTGAGATAACCACAAACCAGTTCCCGTAAGTAACAGCCAAATTCCATAAACACCATTACCAATAATTCCTAGAACTGTACATCCGATGCGGTTGGATATATTATCGGCTTGTTGACAAATCCATTGATATAGTTGATGAACCGGAATTGTCACTAATACCATTACAGACATTACAGTACAATCTATACGAGCAATTTGTCCCAATTGACAACCAACGATGGCGGCTATTTCATCATCTGCTAATTGTTCTAAAAGTCCCTGACTGACTACAATGCGAGCGGTACGAGGTAAATGACCGAAAGTAAATGCGATTGGTGCGACTATCGGTAAAATTCCTAATTGTGGCAACTTCCAACCTCTTGGTTGACAGTAGCGTTGCAGTACTCGCACTGATTCACGAGAATATGTATTTAAAGTTTCTCTTGATAAAGTTTTTTTTGCGTAAAATCTACAGAGCAGCCAATCAATTAACCACGGTGAAACAGCGGTTAATATCGTAAATATGCCCAACAAAAGCAAGCTGGGATTTTTGTATAAAAACTGTAAGGGTTCTAAAAATGGCAGCGCAACTAAAATATCGTTGATTAACTTCATCGCTAGCTGTATCAGCCCTCGTACCACCCAAAACAAAGCAATGAAAGTTCCAACCCCCAACAATCGCAAGCGAAGAAAATTTCTTTTTGGTAATGGTTGCCATACTTTTGCTCTTCTTCCCAAACGCCAATGGATATTTGCTTGCTTATGGGCTACTTGCTCACCGTCAGGTTTTGTTGGGATTTGTGCGGGAAGTTTTTTTAATTGCGAACTTGAAAATGATGGAGGTGGAGGTGGAGGAGTAGAACATGATATCAATTCCTCTACTTGTTCAACTCGATCTAATTCTGCTTCTGAGGATTCAAAAGCACCAAATCCCGTCGAGTAGAGTTGCTGTTGGGGATATTTTTTTATCAGTTTTTTTAAAGACTTTTCTGCCCATTCTTTAATTTGGGAATTATTGCTTTGAGTGAGAGATTCACACACCGCTATCGCCATTTGAATTTCGCCGTCTTTAGAATAAGCTACAACTAAAGCAACTTGGGCTTGTAAGCTGCGATGAATATCACTATCTCTAGCGGCAACGTCTTCTAAGATGATTTTTGCTGTACGGTAATCTTCTTGTTTGAGGGCAGCTAAGCCAGCCTCTAAAGATGATTTGGAATGTGAAGACATAAATATTCTATTCTCTCACTAAGCACATTTAAAAATTAAAAAATTAAAAAATAACTTACATTTTTGGATTGAAGTCGGGTTTCGATCAAAATTTTGCAGATGTTACAGATAATTATCTTCAAAACCTTATCAACGACAATTAATTACGCAAAATTACTTATATAACCACTCCTAATTCATATAAACTTTACCTATGACCTATGACCTATGACCTATGACCTATGACCTATGACCTATGACCTATGACCTATGACCTATGACCTATGACCTATTACCTCCCCAATGGTGAAAAAGTGACCGGCGTTCCCCGGTCAATTAGAATTAAGAAGTTGATGTTTGTCCGGATACGGGTGCGATCGCACTTAATTTCAATTCCGGATGGTCTTGTTGTAATTGAGTGGTGTTCCATTCATTACGGAATAGTAATACTGGTCTTCCCATACTATCTTTCATCGTGGTGGTATTGAATAAACGTCCCAGTTTTTCCAAGGCTTCCCAACCTCCTTCTACCCAACGAGCAACGCTGTAAGGCAAAGGTTCTAAAAGGGTTTCTACACCATACTCGTTTTCTAAACGGTACTGTACCACTTCAAACTGTAGCTGACCGACTGCTGCTAAAACTGGATCGCGCTTCGATTCATCCACAGAATACATAATTTGTACCGCTCCTTCTTCCCGCAATTCCGTGATACCTTTTTGAAATTGCTTGAATTTTGAAGGATTGGGATTTCTGAGAATCGCAAACAACTCAGGTGAAAAATAGGGAATACCTTCATATTCTATTTTTTTACCAGTGTAAATTGTATCGCCAATTGCAAAAACACCAGGATTGTTTAAACCAATCACATCCCCTGGATAAGCTTCATCAAGAGATTCTCGTTCTTGAGCAAACAATTTTTGCGGACGAGATAAACGTACCGTTTTACCAGTACGAGCGTGACTGACTGTCATATCTTTTTCAAACCTACCAGTACATACACGGATAAAGGCGACGCGATCGCGATGTTTGGGGTCCATATTTGCTTGCAGCTTGAACACAAAACCGGAAAAATCTGGATAAGTAGGAGGAACTTCACCCAAACTGCTTTCATGAGAACCTGGTTTGAGAGCGTATTGCAGAAAATTGTTGAGGAATAATTCTACACCAAAATTAGTCATCGCCGACCCGAAAAATACCGGGGTCATTTTGCCTTGATGTACTAAATCTATATCCAACTCAGGTCCAACTCCATCCAACAATTCCAAATCGTTTTTGAGTTGATAGTAAAGGTCTTGTTCTAAAAGTTCTTCAATTTTGGCATCCCCTAAATCAATTATCGTATTTGCAGCTTCTTTACTACCGTGAGCGCTTCTTTCAAATAAGTGGATTTTTTGCTGTTGACGGTCAAGTACACCTTTAAATCGGTCTCCCATGCCAATGGGCCAGTTTACCGCATAAGTCTGTAAGTTTAATTCTTGCTCAATTTCATCTAAAAGTTCTAATGGTTCTCTTCCGGGACGGTCAAGTTTATTTACAAATGTGAAAATTGGAATACCCCGCATTTTACAAACTTCAAATAACTTTCGTGTCTGGGGTTCCAAACCTTTTGCTACGTCAATTAACATGACTGCATTATCGGCAGCACTCAGAGTCCGATAAGTATCTTCACTAAAATCTTGGTGTCCAGGAGTATCTAATAAATTTATTTGGCAATTTTCGTACTCGAATTGCAACACTGTTGAGGTAATGGAAATACCCCGTTGCTGTTCCATTGCCATCCAGTCAGAAGTCGCTTTACGCTGCGCTCGACGAGCTTTTACCGAACCAGCTTCATGAATTGCACCTCCGTACAATAGTAATTTTTCAGTCAGCGTGGTTTTACCGGCATCAGGGTGAGAAATAATCGCAAAATTGCGACGGCGTTCAACTTCTTCGTAAATTTCTGTCTCAAGTTCAGTTGACATAAGTTATTCGTTTGATTGTATTCTATCTAAAAGTTAGGTTTTGCAGTTAAGCGCGATTCTTTTTAATCTTAAGACAGCTATCAAGGTGATTGGTTCGTTATATAATTCAAAAGCTTAATGTCAGGGAGAAAAAAATGTACGATACCGATAAGCGAAAGCTTTTATCAGCAATATCTCACGGAGCAATTTTTTTTAGTTCTATACTAATACTAATTTCTATTGCCGTTCCCATTTTTATATTTTTAACCACTGAAGACCCAGTTGTGAAAAGCAATGCCAAAGAAGCTATCAATTTCCACTTTAATGTTTGGCTGTATGTAGTAATCATCGGACTAGTAACTACGGTTACTTTCGGTTTGCTCGGATTTCTATTCGGTATATGGTTTATCGTCCATTGCGGACTCACAATTTGGGCGCTTTTTCACGTTTTAGGAGACTCAGATCAACCTTTTCGCTATCCTTTCATATTTAGAGTCTTTTAGTCACACTGTCTGACCATTAACACACACAAATCAACCTAATTTTTCAATTAGGTAAAAAAGTCACAATACAAGCTCTTCACTTGCATCCCTCACACTTTCTGCGTCTAATTAGCTAGCTTTACTTACTTACTAACTTCTTGATTATTTCCTCAAAATATTGATTTTTGATTTTTCAAAGATACATTCACCTCACTCATCAAAGCAGACTGCGAGCAAAGATCAACAAGTTAATTATTATTAAGTTTTACCATTCCCAACAAGCCAAAATAAACCGGGTTTTTTAGGAAAGATTCAGTTTTTGAGCGTAGTTTGTCATCAGAAACCCGGTTTCTATATCTGCTGATTCAGATGTGAGTTTACACAAATTTTATTTGAACTATTTGAATGTACAATTACAAGTTGTTACAATCTATTTACAAAATGCTTAATTTCCATTGTAAAAATTAATCTTTAAATAATATTTCCAAAATAGCTTTTGTAACCTTTTTGAGATATATATACATCTAGCTGTAAAATACAAAATTGCCCCACATCTTCGAGAGACAGTAGGGCATGGGACAGTTAAGCGCTGTTTGTAGTTTGCCCTTGATAAGTATAATTTTGTTCTCAGTTTGTGACGCTTTCAATTGCGTCCATAAAAGTTTTCCTTAGTGTTGATAAAATTTATGTTTCCTACCCATCGTCCCCGTCGTCTGCGTACCCATCCTCAATTGCGCCGTATGGTACGCGAAACCGTATTAAATACAAGCGATTTAATTTATCCGTTGTTTGCTGTACCAGGTGAAGGTATAGCCAAAGAAGTAAAGTCGATGCCGGGAGTTTTTCAACTTTCTGTTGACAAAATTGTTGAAGAAGCCAAGGAAGTTTATGGGTTAGGAATTCCGGCTGTGATTTTATTTGGAATTCCTGAAGATAAAGATATAGAAGCTACTGGTGCTTGGCATGATTGCGGTATCGTTCAAAAAGCCGCTACTGCCATCAAGGAAGCAGTTCCAGATTTGGTTGTGATTGCTGACACTTGCTTGTGTGAGTATACCAGTCACGGTCATTGCGGTTATTTACAAGTAGGCGATTTAAGCGGTAGAGTTTTGAACGACCCGACTTTAGAATTGCTCAAAAAAACAGCTGTATCCCAAGCTCAAGCCGGTGCGGATATCATTGCTCCTTCCGGAATGATGGACGGTTTCGTCCAGGCTATTCGCTTAGGTTTGGATGAAGCAGGCTTTCAAGATACACCAATTATGTCTTACGCTGCCAAATATGCTTCTTCCTACTATGGACCATTTCGCGATGCAGCCGATTCATCACCGCAATTTGGTGACAGAAGAACTTATCAAATGGACTTCGGCAACTCCCGTGAAGCCATCAAGGAAATAGAATTGGATATTGCTGAAGGGGCTGATATGTTAATGGTTAAGCCTGCTTTGTCCTATATGGATGTAATTTGGCAGGTCAAACAAGCTTGTAATTTACCAGTTGCAGCTTACAATGTTTCCGGCGAATACTCCATGATTAAAGCCGCAGCCCTCAATGGCTGGATTGACGAAGAACGGGTAGTACTTGAAACTTTAACCAGCTTTAAACGTGCTGGTGCCGATTTGATTTTAACCTACCATGCCAAAGATGCAGCCCGATGGTTGAAATAAATCGACAAAAACAAAGACACCCATCTTAGAACAATCAAACTGTCACTCTCGATGTAAAATTTTGCGTCGAGACTTTAATAAATAATAAGTAAGTTATCAATCATGAATAGTATTTGTGAACTAAATCATGAAGTAAATCGGATCGCGATCGCAAGATAAATAGACGTGAACCTGATAAATTTGCTCATGCATATATAATCGAATTTAAAACATCTATCTTTAGATATATATTTAGTAGAGAACAATCGAAAAAAGTGGTTAACAGTAGAGCATTGCAGTATGGTTAGATTGTCATACGGGTATGCAATATCCTATAAAATAATTATAGTTAACAAACAATTTTCAGTTGGCATTTATACGTCAATTGATTTAATAAATACAATTAATGAGTTTTAAAAAGGGAGCATTGAGATATGGATATGCAAGTCCTGAGAGAACGTGCTGGACTCAGCCGTGCAGAAGTAGCCTTCAGGCTTGCAATCAGTGAGACAAGCGTTCGCAACTGGGAAGCGGGGCGAACCGAACCGACTATGACACCGAAAAATACTGGGATGCGTTGCGCTTGTTAAAATGTACGCCAGAAGAACTGGCACAAGCAAGCGAAAAATCAATTAATCAAAGACACAAACGCAAACCAGGAAGACCAAGAAGATTTCCAGAAAACCAGTTTCCGGCAGTTTCCGGAGCAAATGAATCTGGTACGAGCATAGCTCAAGTAAATTCTGTAGAAGATTCAACAGTTTCTTTTAATCGCTAAATCCCATAGCTTGGACTTGGGCGATTAACTAGTACTCCGCCGCATTAATTATGATTAATTATGACGGGTTTTCTCTCCAACCCGACCGGGAATCGAATTCCCCGTCTCATAGCATAAGTCCTATGAATAGGACTAAAAATTAATCATATGATAGTTGGTCAACTACCCCTAAAAACTTGTGTCGTGAACTACTACTAGTGCTTTTCATTAGTTCTGATGGGTTTTGTTTGTCTACCGACGTAATGTAGAGACGTTATATATAACGTCTCTACAAGATTTCTGGTAAAATCCGACTACTAGTAAGGTTATATTAATTAAGCCATAAAAACTAATGAAATGAACCACTACTACTACACCACATTAATTTTGAGGGGTTGAGGTAGTGCGTTAACCTCACCCTCCGGGTGAAGGCGTAGCCTGCCCCGGAGGGCATACCGGAAAGCTCGCTTACTACCAGGGAGCTAGAAGCTCCCACTACAAAGGCATTACCCCTCAGAACTTATGTGACGATCGCCAAGGAGCGAGACACTTTGATTACCAATTAATTATTTATATCAATTAAGATAACTTGACTTGGTAAGCCGAGAACAATTTAGAATTTTTGCATAACTCGTCCTATTTTTACCGTATTTTTCACGAAGACGCGATAATATTCTAAAGCAATATTCCTATCTTTTTGGTCTAATGGCAGAAACACTATTTTTTAACGCTTTACAACAAGCCATTGATGAAGAAATGGCACGAGATAAAACTGTGATGATACTTGGTGAAGATGTCGGACATTATGGTGGTTCCTACAAGGTTACCAAAGACCTACACGAAAAATATGGCGAATTGAGAGTATTAGATACACCAATCGCCGAAAACAGCTTTACAGGAATGGCTATCGGTGCTGCAATGACAGGATTAAGACCGATAATTGAAGGCATGAATATGGGCTTTTTGCTATTAGCCTTCAACCAAATATCTAATAATGCCGGGATGTTGCGCTATACTTCTGGGGGCAACTTTAAAATTCCTTTAGTAATTCGCGGTCCTGGTGGAGTCGGAAGACAACTAGGAGCAGAACATTCCCAGCGTTTAGAAGCTTATTTTCAAGCTGTACCAGGATTAAAAATTGTTGCTTGTTCCACCCCTTATAATGCCAAAGGTTTATTAAAATCAGCCATACGCGATAATAATCCGGTATTGTTCTTTGAACACGTACTACTTTACAACTTAAAAGAAAATTTACCCGAAGAAGAATATTTACTGCCATTAAATAAAGCAGAAATCGTCCGTAACGGGAAAGATGTCACAATTTTGACTTATTCACGGATGCGTCATCATGTCATGCAAGCCGTGAAAACTCTAGAAAAATCGGGTTTAGACCCAGAAGTGATTGATTTAATATCTTTAAAACCCTTAGATTTTGATACCATTAGTGAATCTATACGCAAAACCCACCGAGTAATTATTGTGGAAGAATGCATGAGAACCGGGGGAGTAGCAGCAGAAATTATTGCTTCAATTAACGAACGCTTGTTTGATGAATTAGATGCACCCGTACTGCGACTTTCCTCTCAAGATATTCCTACACCTTATAACGGTAACTTGGAAAAATTGACAATTGTTCAACCAGAGCAAATCGTCGAAGCAGTGGAAAAAATGGTTGCAGCAAGAGTCTAAAGGAGTGAGGAGTTAGGAGTTAGGAGTTAGGAGTTAGGAGTGAGGAGTTAGTTGACAGTTGACAGTTGACAGCTATTTTAAACCTTTGACCTTTGACCTTTGACCTTTGACCTTTAACCTTTAACCTCTAACCTTTAACCTTTGACCTTTGACCTTTGACCTTTTTAACCTTTAGTAAAATTTATAACTCTTAGGTCATAGGGCATAAAGAAGCGTTATTATAGCGTTTGTCGCGATGAAGGGGGGATGGTATGCAAAAAGAGCGATCGCTATTAGCCTTGATTATATTTCTGGTAATTGCCGCAGTCACGGTGATTGCTACAATTCCTGTGCCTTTGGGGTTAGATTTACGGGGAGGTTCGCAACTGACTATTCAGGTTAAGACTACTCCAGAAATTAAGCAAATAGGTGAACGGGAACTCGAAGCGGTACAAACAGTTCTCGGAAATCGAGTCAATGGATTGGGTGTTTCTGAACCTGTAATTCAAACTGCTGGCAACGATAAAATTTTGGTTCAGTTACCTGGAGTTAGCAACCCAGAACAAGCCGAACGGGTTTTGGGTGGTACGGCACAATTAGAGTTTATGACTCAAAAGCCAGGAACAGAAACTCAACTTTTTGCTTTACGAGCTAATAATGACCAACTCAAAGCCAAACAACAAGAATTACGTTCTGGTAAAGATAGCGCTGCAATTGAAAAAAATCAACAAGAACTAAAAACAAACCAAAAGGCGATTGTTGAATTATTTGAAAGTTTAGATCCACCCCTAACAGGTAAATATCTAACTAATGCTAACCCTTTAGACCCCCAAGCTGGTGGTGGTGGCTGGAGTGCTGCACTTCAGTTTAATCAAGAAGGTGGTAAATTATTTGCCGATTTAACTAAAAATCTCGCAGGTACCGGGCGGGTTATTGGTATTTTTCTTGATAATGAATTAATTAGTGCTGCTTCTGTAGGACCGCAATTTGCAAACACCGGAATTACTGGTGGAAATGCTGTCATTGAAGGTAATTTTACAGCCCAGGAAGCTCAAGATTTAGCTGTACAATTGCGCGGTGGTTCCCTACCAGTACCCATAGAAATTGTCGAAAACCGTACAGTCGGTGCCACATTGGGTAGAGATAGCATCCAACGCAGTATTTACGCTGGTGTTGGTGGTTTGATTTTAGTATTAATATTTATGGTGGTTTACTACAGACTACCGGGATTAATTGCCGATTTGTCGCTAGTAATTTATGCCCTTCTAACTTGGGCTTGTTTCGCTTTGTTAGGCGTAACTTTAACTTTACCCGGTATCGCCGGCTTTATCCTCAGTATTGGTATGGCTGTTGATGCCAATGTCCTGATTTTTGAACGCACGCGGGAAGAATTGCGAGCTGGTAAATCCCTTTATCGTTCTGTGGAATCTGGTTTTTACCGAGCATTTTCTAGTATTTTAGATAGCAATGTTACTACATTAATTGCCTGTGCAGCTTTGTTTTGGTTGGGATTTGGTTTAGTCAAAGGCTTTGCCGTAACCTTGGCTGTAGGGGTAGCAGTTAGTATGTTTACAGCAGTAACTTGTAGCCGCACGTTCATGTTTTTAGCAATCCGAAATGATTCAATCCGACGCAACCCCGAACTTTTTTGTCCTAACCTACCAAGTTCTAATCAAGCAGAGGTCGCAAAATGAAACTTAGTATCAATAAATCGCGAACTCTGTGGTGGGGTATTTCTGTTGCGATCATTTTAGCTGGTATCATCTCCATGGTGATTTCTTGGCAGCAAATTGGCGCACCTTTACGTCCTAGTTTGGATTTTGTCGGAGGTACGCGGTTACAATTTGAACGAGATTGTAGCTTGCCCAATAACTGCGATCGACCAGTTGATCTCAATGAAGTCCGAGAAGTTGTAGTATCCCAAGAATTAGCTGACAGCAGCATTCAAATTATCGCCGACAGCGAAACTGGTGAAAGAAATGGGCTATTAATTCGCACAAAAACTCTGGATGTCGAAAAACGCACTCAGTTGCAAACTGCCTTAAGCGAAAAAATTGGTACTTTTGATCCGCAAAAAACTCAAATTGATACTGTTGGACCGACTTTAGGAAGACAATTATTTAATACTGGCATCACTGCTTTAATTGTGTCTTTTGCAGGTATTGTAATTTACCTGTCTTTTCGATTTAAGTTGGATTACGCAGTGTTTGCCATTGTGGCTACTTTTCATGACTTATTAATAGCTACGGGACTTTTTTCGATATTCGGATTGCTATTTGGTATGGAAGTAGATAGTTTATTTATTGTTGCTTTACTTACCATCACTGGTTTCTCAGTCAACGATACCGTAGTCATTTACGATCGCATCCGCGAAACTCTCGAAGCAAATCCCGATCGTTCCATAACCGAAGTTGTAGACGATGCAGTCAATCAAACTTTAGGACGGTCACTAAATACCACGTTGACAACTTTACTATCATTAGTTGCAATCTTTCTATTCGGTGGAGAAACCTTAAAAAACTTTGCTTTAGCCCTAATTATTGGCTTTATCGCCGGAGCATATTCTAGTATTTTTATTGCTAGCACACTTCTAGCTTGGTGGCGCGAACGGCAAGAAGGTCAACAAGGTCAAAGGTTAGAGGTCAAAGGTTAGAGGTCAAAGGTTAGAGGTCAAAGGTTAGAGGTCAAAGGTTAGAGGTCAAAGGTTAGAGGTCAAAGGTTAGAG
>JAAUSO010000084.1 GCA_012033205.1 Richelia sp. SL_2_1
GAGTTAGGAGTTAGGAGTTAGGAGTTAGGAGTTAGGAGTTAGGAGTTAGGAGTTAGGAGTTAGGAGTTAGGAGTTGACAGTTGTTTATTACCAATTACCAATTACCAATTCCCAATTCGCTACTCTCCATCATTTAAACTTTTGTTCTATCGGTAAAAATCTCATACCCGGTTTCTGTAACTAATACAGTATGCTCGAACTGCGCTGAGAAAGAATTATCTACAGTTACGGCAGTCCAGCGGTCGGATAAGGTTTTACAATGTTTAGAACCAGCGTTTAAAATTGGTTCAATTGCTAGGGTCATTCCTTTACGCAATTTGACGTTAGGCATTTCACGAGTACGGAAGTTGAAAACGGATGGTTCTTCGTGCAAGTTTCTACCGACACCATGTCCGGTAAAGTCTTCAACTACGCTAAAACCGTTGGATTTTACATGGTCTTCAATGGCACCAGCAATATCCATTAAGTAGTTACCGGCTTTTACTTGTTCGATGCCTTTATACAGTGCTTCTTCGGCAACACGAATTAATTTAGCATCATTTGGCTTTACTTCCTCTACGGCAATTGTAATACATGAATCACCGTGAAATCCCTGAAAGAAAGCGCCTGTATCGACTTTTAAAACATCCCCTGTGCGGATGACTTTCTTGGCACTGGGGATACCATGTACGACTTCGTTGTTGATGCTAGAACAAATAGAACCCGTAAAACCGTGATATCCCTTAAAGCTCGGTGTCGCACCCATTTCGCGAATGCGTTTCTCAGCGTAAGCATCTAAGTCTGCTGTAGTCATTCCTGGTTTTACCAACTCAGAAATTTCTTTTAACACAGTTGCGACAATTTTCCCAGATTGACGCATAATTTCAATTTCACGCGGCGATTTGATTTCGATTCCCCTACGCTGTCTTTTAGGGCGAGTATCTTGAGATGGTTGAGAAAGCAGATTACTTAAAATGTTCATAAGATAATAATTGGAAGGTGCGTTGCCGCTTAAATGTAAATTGATTTACTCGCTTAGTTGAGAAACAATTCTGTATATATTTTAAGTTAACTTATTTTGTGCCTGTTGCCCCCTGATTTGGGATGGGGAGATGGGGAGACAAGGAGATGGGGAGACAAGGGGGTATACTCCTAAGCTATCGGGCATTTCATTTATATTTTTCTAGCGGGCAGGATGCCCGCACTACATACAAGACTTGAATAAAATTTGAATATACAAATTAAATGCTTTTTAGCTTAACTCAGTATCAACTGTCAAGTGTCCACTGTCAACTGTCAACTGTCAACTAACTCTTAATTATTTGTTTTCCCTTTGTCGGCTAAAACTGGTGGCCCTGCGGTTATTACTACAATTTTATATGGATGAAGTAACTCCCGTGCTGCTTGATTGACTTGAACGGGTGTGACTGCTTGAATTTTATCAGTATAACTGCGTAGTTCTTCTGTATCTAAACCTAAAACTTGATTTCTAATAATCCTATAGGTTAATTCATCTGGGGAAGCTAATGAAACATTATAATTGCCGGTCAAATTATGTTTTGCATTTTCAACTTCTGTAGGTGTAACACCCTTTTGATGTAACTCTTCTAGGAGTTCGCGAGTGCTGGCGATCGCCTTTGTGGTATGTTCGGGACTGGTTTGCATTTCAATCAAAAATGTCCCAGCATTTCTACCGGCGAGGAAGTTACTATAAATACCGTAGGTTAAGCCCAAACGGTCGCGGACTTCAGATCCAAGTCTACTTGATATGGTATCGCCACCCAAGATATGATTTAAAATTATTGCTGCATAATATCTAGGATCTTGACGGTTAATTGCTTTATTGCCGATGAAAGTAATTGCTTGGGCTTTTCCAGGAACTACCGGATTAACCCTGACTACTGATTGGGGTAAATTTACCGGAGGGTATTTGATTTGAGGAATTTTACCCGAAACTTGCCAATTTCCAAATTCCCTTTCAATAAGTTTTTTGACTTGTGTGGGTTCAAAGTCTCCAATTAAAGCTAATACTGTAGTATCGGGACGATAATGTTTTTTCTGGAAATCGACGACATCAGCACGAGTAATTGTCTGCAAACTCTCTTGTGAAGGAAAATTATAAGATGGATGTGTTTTAGGAAAAACTGTTTGTGAAAAGGCTCTTTGAGCAACTTCTTCTGGATCGTTCAAGTCTTGTTTAAGATTTGTTAAAGCTTGTTGGCGTGTTAGCTGCAATTGCTGCCGGGGAAAAGTGGGATTTTGAATTATATCTGCTAGGGTTTTGACCAATACTGATAAGTTATTGGACAAACTGTCTCCTTCAATGTAAACTCCTTCACGGTAAGTTGTAAAGTCTAAATTTGCCCCACAATCATCCAAAGTTCTAGCTATACTCCGGAAATCTTGATTTTTAGTCCCATTGATTAAATTATCTGTTACCAAAGATGCTAATCCTGCTTTATTATGGGGGTCAAATTCTGCTCCAGCTTTGATATAACTACCTAAAGTTACTGTAGAAGTGCTTTTATCTGGTAGTAGCAAAATCTCTAAACCATTAGCTAAAGTCAACTTGGATGGTAAAACCCGATTTGTGGAAGCGATACTCGCATCTACTGCTGGTAAGTATTTAGCTATATCCCCATTTCCTGCGGTGTTTTTAGAGAAGTTTTCACTGTGTTGTGAAATAATAGTTTGTTTGCGATCGGTTTTTTCTTTAACTTTTAATTGAGTTGGCTCAAAAAAGCCTACTGTTGGTGTTTGTTGTTTAAAGTATTTTTGAGCTATTCGCTGCACGTCTTGGACTGTTACTTTTTGAATAGCAGCTAAATAACGGTCTGTATAAGTATAATCGCCTGTGGTGGCTTGATCGTTACCTAATTGCATTGCTAAGGAGGTAATATCCCGGTTACTTAAAATTACTGAAGCTTGTAACTGCGCTTTTGCTCTATTTAATTCTTCTAAACTAACTTCTTTATCGATTAAATTGTTAATTTCACGATTAACTATTGATGCAATTTGAGATAATTTAGAAACGGAATTTGCCGTTACTGATAATTCGTACCAGCCTGCTTCTTCCAAGCTAATTACACTTGCTGAAATATCATTAGCTTTTCCCGAATCTACTAAGGCTTGATAAAGTCGTGAGTTTCTTCCTTCTGCTAATATATAATCAAATATATCCAAAGCCGGTACATCGGGATGCTTCGCCGCAGGTAAAATATATACAGATTGAAATAACGGTGCAGCACCCGGTTGTTTTAATATAATTGGTGCGGAAGAATTTTTCGGAGCAAAATTTTTAACTCTCGCTTGTTCTAAAAAAAACTTTTTATCTTGATTCGCTGGTATTTTTTCAAATATTTCTTTGACAGCTTCAATAGTTTTCTTTGTTTCAAAATCACCTACAATTACTAATATTGCATTGTTAGGACTGTAAAAATTTTCATAATATTTCTTTACCTGATTAACAGTAAAATTTTCTACATCTTCCTCTGTACCACCTACAGGTAATCCATAAGGATGATCGAGAAAAGCCGACCGCATGATTACTCTATTTAAACGGTATTCTGGATCATTTTCGTAACCTTTTAATTCAGAGATTACTACCCGTTTTTCACTTGAGAGCTGCTCGGTGTCAATCACAGCATTCTGCATTCTATCTGCTTCTAAAGTTAAAAGTGCTTTTAACTTATTGCGTTCAGCAGTATTATAATACACCGTCTGGTCATGGCTGGTAAAAGCATTTGAATTGCTACCCAAAGCACTAAAAAGTTGCCCAAATTGTACTGGACGGCTTTTTGTACCTTTAAACATCATATGTTCCAACTGGTGAGCAATCCCATTTACACCCAGCTTCTCATTGCGGGTTCCTACTTTGTACCACATCTGTACAGTAACCACTGGTGCAGTGTGTACTTCTTTAGTGATGACTGTAAGACCATTTTCTAAAGTTGTTTTATAAACGTTGTCCGCAATTGTTAATACTGTCTTATTTTCTGCCACTAATTGTTTATTATTATTTACACATTTAGACACAGCTACCAGTTTGCTATCACTTGCTTCACCACCAAGAAATAAAGCTAGGATCAGCCCTAGTACTAAAAGTAAATATGGAAAATTACGAATACGCAATAACCTAAGAGATACAAACATTTATTTGCTTGACTTATCTGTAAGCTTAACTACAGATTTTTTTGAATGAATATAGTCTAATTTACCCTATGAATCTGTAGCCTCGGCAACAGTACAGGGATTGTATATTCTACAAATAAAAGTAATTATTTTCAAGTGATTAACAACCAATTAATTTATTCTTAAATTCCTGATAAATTCTAAAGGTAAATTATCGGTATCAGCGATAAAAGCAACTTCATAGATACAACCGCCTATTTGCTGTTGAGTTGGTTCTAAAAGTACCTTTAAAGGTTGGATTAGTTCCGGTTGTTCGCGGGATGCTTCGGCAAATTTTGTTTTAATATTTGTCAACCAACTGGGTAAATCCGATGCGATTGTAGTGATGTCAAAGGATAAATGATAATATCCTACGTAATGTTCATCTGCAAATGCATCCGCAGCAGGTTTTGGCTCAGGAATTTGAATTAATTCAATTCTTCCACCCAATCCTTCCATCCAACAAGCCAAAGTGTAACCTGTGGTGAAACGCTCGCATACCTGGAAACCCAACTGTTCGTAAAAGGCCATCGCCCGATGGATATCCGCAGTCCGAATAGAAACATGGTGCATCTGTTAATAATAAGGGAATAGGGAATAGGGAATAGGGAATAGGGAATAGGGAATAGGGAATTGGGAATAGGAAATGGGGAATAGGTAGTAATAACTAATCATCCTGACTTGATGTAACGGCTACAAAAATCCGATTGACATATTATTGACATATTTATAAACAAAGGTTAGGAGTTCTCAAAAAGACGACTCCTAACAACGCCCGATTATTCAAACAATCTAAAGTACGGATAGCGTACTGGAACACCGGGTTCTTTTTCTAAATCAAAATTGATGACTTCCCAGCAAGAATCTTCGGAAAATTCCGGGCTAAAATCTACTGGTAAACCGTACAATCGTGCAGAATCAGTTTCTGAATTTTGTCCACCGCGCCAAGGTGAACTACGCTCCAAATAACCACCCATTAATTCCTGATACCGACGAGCAATAATCACCTTAGTAGCCCGATAACCTTGGGTATATAGTTTATCAAGGGCTTCGTGAATTTCAAACCTAATGCCATCGGGATGGTTATGTTGACGATACCATTCACCGTTCCATCTGCGCCAATGTCGTCCAGACTGGAGGTGAATCAACTCACTTGTCTCCGGATTTGCTTCAAAAGCACCGTGCCGGGGACATAAATAGGTATCAGTTAATGTCAGTGCCGGAATAGTTTGACGGCAATGGGGACACTGAATTTCAGGACCAAATATAGGGTACTGCAAGCTTAGATTCATCATGAAGTGTATATAAACATCTTTTATTTTTATTTTTTTACCAATTGTTTAATTTTACACTTGCAATACAACTCCTATGGGTAATCACTTAAAAATATTAGCTGATTAAGAATAAGAACTATATTCATTGAAATAATCGATTTTGAACGTTCACAAATAACGACTATTTAGAAATTGAAAATTCAGTCGTGATATTCTGGTGATAATACGGCTGATTCTCAATAGCTTATTCATATTCTATCGTGTCTACTACTTCCTACTGGTCTGATCCCGATATTTCAGCAGCAGCCTTCATAGCAGCCAATGCTGTAGTTATGGGTTCCGTTAGCATTGCAACAGGAGCAAGCATTTGGTACAGTGCAGTCGTCAGAGGTGATGTAGAAGGCATTCAAATCGGTGAATATACAAATATACAAGATGGAGCCATTCTGCACTGTGACCCAGGTCAACCAACTATTTTAGAAGATTACGTTACCATTGGACATCGAGCTGTAATTCATTCTGCATACATTGAACGCGGTACTTTAATCGGTATTGGTGCCATAATTCTTGATGGAGTGCGTGTAGGAAGTGGTAGCATTATTGGTGCAGGTGCAGTAGTGACTAAAAACATTCCTCCTTTATCCCTTGTAGTTGGAGTTCCAGGTAAAGTAATACGTCAAAACTCCGCCGAACAAGCAGCAGAATTAATCGAACACGCCAAACGCTATCAAAAGTTGGCTTTAGTTCATGCTGGGAAAGGTACGGATTTGGGGTTTTTTTAAACAGATGGGGGGATGGGGAGAAATAAAATAATAACTGTCAACTGTCAACTGTCAACTGTCCACTGATTTGTAAATATTCTTTACACGCAGTAGTGGCAAAATTGGCCACTTCAGTTAAAAATAAAAATGAGAGCTGTTGATAAAACTTAAAATTTCACCTAAAAGAGAGGTTCTAAATATGGATATGCGTGTAGTGATCGTTGTAGCACCTATTGCCATTGCGGCAAGTTGGGCGTTGTTTAATATTGGTGCTGCTGCAATCAGACAATTGCAAAGCTTTTTAAACAAAGAAGCGTAAATTCTTTTTAATTATCGGTTGCTAACCGGCTGTTTCCTTTGTGAAGCAGTCGGTTTAATTAATGAAATTGGTAATGGGTAATGGGTGATTGGGAATTGGTAATTGGTAATTGGGAATAGGGAATAGGGAATTGGTAATTGGGAATTGGGAATAGGGAATAGGGAATTGGTAATTGGGAATTGGGAATTGTTACCACCAGAGTTAGGAGTTAGTTGATGGTGATTGGTGGTTATCAACTGTCAACTGTCCCCCATCCCTGAGAAATTATCCCAACATCTGAATATTAGAAAAGATAAACTGCATGGTAACAGGTTTTCCTTCTACTTCAGTGGTAATTATCCGTTCGTTAAGAATGGAATAATCGCCAACTTTCTCGTATTTATCCTCAAAGTCGCTTTTTCCACCTTTTTGTTCACCCGTTGTCGGATCATGATATACAGAATCATAGCGATGAGCAAGGTAGCCTTCGCCGGTATCATGAGTACTTTCTGTGTTAATTGTGACTACTACACCGTGAATGTGACGATGAACCAGAACTACTTCACGATCGCGAATTTTGTATTTATCCCCAGAAGCCTTACCACCAACTAAAACTTCTACTGCACCGGATTCGTCGGTTTCACCTTCACTAAAGGTATTGTCTTTGTGGGAGTCTTCAAATTCTCGTCTGATACGGTGAATTGCAATTTCCCACAACTGATTGTTAATTGCTTCTTTAGCTTGTTCATCTTCTATGTCAAAAACTTCTGCTTTCAGATTGGGGTTAACGCGGACTTTTCCTTTAAATTCTTTATCTTCATACTTGTAAGTTACATCTGCTGTGTAACCAGGGAAATTATTATCCCAAGTGTAACGGTTGTCATAAGCAGCCTTTAAAATTTCGCGGGCTGAAGTTTGAGCTACTGTCATAATACTTCTCCTATCGTATGATAATTATGTTAACTTGAATCGAGAACAGCCCTACATTTTAACTTAGTCTAACTGACAAATTTGCACTTGATCGCCCAATTTTAAACCTAATTTTAATGCGGCATTTCCGCAATTCACGGCAATTTCTACCCAACCATCACTACCAATGAGTGCTATAACTTCTCCAGACTTGACATCGGAATAAGTTTCCCGCGCTTTGATGATATTTCCTTGTATCTCTACACTCCAATTTTTTCCTTTGATCAAATTCTCAGGAATGTTAGTTACTAAATTTCCAAAATGGTCAATATATTGAATGCAACCTGTTAAAATATCATCTTTGCGAGTGCATTCTGGTAAATCTAATTTCACTAAACTTTCGGGGTTTATTTGTTGTCCTAATTTTTGCAAAGATATGCCATTAGCTAGATGCGCTCCTACGGGTGCAAAAATATCTCTACCGTGAAAAGTATTACTAGGCTCAGATGTCAGCCAATAGTCTGAATTTGTTAATTCTACTGCTGAAATCACACTATTTTGACTTAATACTCCACTAAGTAAACCATTGTCTGGAGCAACTAAAAAGCCCTGAGTTAATTCCACAGCAACTGCTCTACGATTTCCTCCTACTCCAGGATCTACCACCGCTACGTGTACCGTACCAACAGGAAAATAAGCATAAGCATTCATCAAACAAAATCTGGCTGCAATGATGTTTTGCGGGGGAATTTGATGGGTTATATCAACCACTCTTGATATGGGATTAATTTGCGCTATTGCACCTTTCATTACAGCAACATACTCGTCGCTAATCCCGAAATCAGTAAGCAATGTAATCAATGAATATTTAGTTAGTTGAGGTGAATCTTGCATTTTGAAAATGTTAAATTTATCTTAAATTATCTGCAATGCGGTTTACACTACTGTAATTGTAGTGTTTATAACTATTTACAGATTACATTGGGAAATTTTAAATTTAAAATGAAAATAAGAAAACGTTGTATGATGCTTGGAGAGTAGATTTGAGAAGATAATGTAATGGAACTAGCAAAACTTTTGGGATTTTTTCGCGTATAATCAAGAAGAATTGTATGGGGAGACACTTTAGAGGGATCGACTAACCTAGACGAAAAGCCAACTCGATTTAAGGAATATCAAGGAACTAAGTCAAGGCAATGTTTGATAGATTAAACTTCTCGTTCAATGGTGCTATGTTCAACGACTAAAATCAATTAGATCGATACACATTCTGGAAAAGATTTAGTTGTCTACCTCTAAGGAAGAATATCAATGAAGATATATTCCTATCCTCCGGTAGTAGATAAATCAGCCTCGCTTCGTTAAAGTTGATTACAAAAAGTTTAGGAGATTTATATGCGAATAGCTCAAGTTGCTCCGCTGTGGGAGAGAGTTCCTCCCCCCGGTTATGGTGGTATTGAGTTGGTCGTAGGATTATTGACCGATGAATTAGTCCGACGAGGACATGAAGTGACATTGTTTGCTTCGGGAGACTCAATAACTTTGGCAAATTTAGAGTCTGTTTATCCCCGCGCTTTTCGTCTGGAACCTTCTATATCAGAGTATTCCGCTTATGAAGCTTTGCAGTTGAGTCGAGTTTACAAGCAGGCTAGTAAATTCGATGTAATTCATTCTCACGTCGGTTACAATTCTCTTTTTCACGCTAGTTTCGTTGAAACTCCAACAGTTCATACTCTGCATGGTGCTTTCAATTCAGACACTAAGAAGGTTTATGCAGAAGCATCAGAACAGCCCTATGTCAGCATTTCCGATGCTCAACGGGAACCGATGAAGCAGTTAAATTATGCTGGAACGGTGTACAACGGTATTGATACTGAAAGCCATCGTTTTTACGCTCAACCGCAGTCGGCTCCCTATTTAGCATTTTTAGGCAGGATTTCTCCGGAAAAGGGAACTCACATCGCCATCGAAATTGCTCAGAAATCTGGTGTACCTTTAAAGATCGCTGGTAAGGTAGATAGAGTTGATGTAGACTATTTTGAAAGTCAGATTAAGCCTCATGTTGATGGCAAGCATATCGAGTATTTGGGTGAAGCCAATCACTTTGAGAAAAACGAGCTTTTAGGTAATGCGATCGCGATGTTATTCCCGATTACCTGGAGAGAACCTTTCGGCTTGGTAATGACAGAATCAATGGCTGCGGGAACCCCCGTACTTGCAAAACCCCTGGGTTCTGTACCAGAAGTGATTGCACACGGTAAAACTGGCTTTTTGTGCCACAGCGTTGATGACTATGTAAATGCGATTCAACGTTTGGCAGAAATAGACAGAAATGAGTGTCGCGCTCATGTAGAGCGTAATTTCAGTATTAAAAGCATGGTAGATGGTTATCTAGAAGTTTACAGCAAAGTAACGCGTAAGAAATTTGAAAGAAACGGTCATGTGGGTTTTTTAGCAAACTTACTTATGAGATAAATCAAGGTTGGATGGCTTGAGTTTAGCCATCCATTTTGTTTAGAGGTGCGTCTACTAGGAATTTATTGTATTTTGTTATAAGCTATTTCCGATGATAGTTTTGATGAAAATGCAGTTGATTTATCAAGACGATTTTTAATTATCCTTGCAGGTGTACCAACTGCGACGGAAAAAGCAGGAATATTCTGATTAACAACAGAACCCGCACCGATAATACTTCCTTTGCCAATAATCACTCCATCTAATACTGTGACATTATGTCCTAACCAGCAGTCATCTTCGATGGTAATTCCTTGATGAGTTATTCCTTGCTCTTCAATCGCTCGATTGGGGTCTGTAAAAATGTGATTATTGGCAAATATCCCACAATGAGGTGAGATTAAGCAGTTTTTACCAATTTGAATATTTCCTGTACCGCTAATTACGACATAAGGTCCGATATAGGCATTTTCGTGAATAGTAATCTGTGTATTATACAGTGAACGAATATCAACACCCCGTTCCAATCTAACTCGGTCTTTGATATCTACCTGATTATTTGGATGTCCTAAAGCGTTAATTTGAACTCCTTTTAAAAGACTTACTTGATTACCAATTTTAATGCAAGGAGTACCAATTAGCTCGACACAATGTTGGATATTAACCGATTTACCTATTTTACTCAAAAGAGTACCATATACTAGGTTTCTTAAATTTTTCCCCAGGAAAATGTTAGGAATACCTCCAAAAATAGTAGTCAGCAATCTTTCTTTTAAAGATATTTGATTAAAACTAGTATTTGCTCCCATGGTGATGACCTAGATAACTCATCTTAATTATCATATAGATTATGTAGGTCTACTTAAAATAAAAATATTTCGCAAATATTTCAAAGGCTATAGAAGTCGGGTTTTTACAATCATTGTCTTATGTGATAGATATTTAATATTAAAAACCCGACTTCTGAACCGTAAGCAGCTTATAGAAGTCGGGTTTTTACAATCATTGTCTTATGTGATAGATATTTAACATCAAAAACCCGACTTCTTGGCAACTGTTTGTGGTAATAGACCTTGAATTAATAAGCTCCGGTTTTTTGCAAAACAACCTTTACAGTTTGGAGTAAAATTCTCATATCTAAGAGAATAGACCAGTTTTCAATATATCTAATATCTAATTTTACAGCATCCTCAAACTTTTCAATATCCGAGCGACCTGAAACTTGCCATAAACCAGTAATACCGGGTAAAACTTCTTGTCTAATAAAGTGGGGTGTTTGGAACTTTTCCACATCTCTCAGAGGCAAGGGACGAGGACCAACTAAACTCATATCTCCAAGTAAAACATTAAATAATTGTGGTAATTCATCTAAACTATAAAGACGGAGAAATTTACCAATTTTGGTGATACGAGGGTCATCTTTCATTTTGAAAAGTACCCCATCTTTTATTTCATTTTTGGCTTCTAAAGTTGCCTGTAATTTCTCGGCATTTGTCACCATGGTACGGAATTTCCAAATTTTGAACTTCTTGCAGTGTAAACCAATGCGCTCTTGTTTAAAGAAAATTGGTCCGGGAGAATCTAATTTAATTAGTAAGGAAATTAATAGATATAAAGGTGAAAATAAGATAAGTAAAACAATCGAACAGCAAAGGTCAAAACACCGTTTAATCCAAAAATCACTACCTGCAATAATTGGCGCTGGAATTGTTAAACAAGGAACGTTACCGATTGTCCAAAATATAGATTTAGGATGATGAATATGATTGTTTGTTGGTAGTATGCGTAAAGTAATACCAGCAGCTTGAAAATGCCAGCAAACATATAAACGATTTTTAATTGCGTTCCAAGAAACGAAAGCCTCTACTATACCTTGTTGACGAAGAAATGCAAAAGTTGCGTCTCTATTTGCTCTATCTAAACATTGGGAATCAGCAACTCCTTCTAAGTTATAACAATTTTCTTTTTTGATTAAATTTATATGACCATCTTGTTCTTCAGAGTCACTAATGATAAAAACTGGATAGCAAATTGCTCCTTTTTTACGTAATATTTTCGTGCCAAAATCAAAAAATAAGCGTCCTGTACAGGTAAAAGTTACCGATAACAGCCAAAACAATAAAAAACTAGAACGGGATACATAACCTTCTGGTTCGTAGAGAAAAGCAATTAATAATAGAAAAATTTCTGATAAGGTAACTGCTTTGATTAAAGCTGTATAATTACGCCGATAAATACCAGGTAAATATAATCCTTTACTAGCAATAGTGATAATTCCAATTGTTAGAATTAGTAAAATAAATGATGATTTCTTAGTCCAAGGAGATTCTAAGAAAGTGCCAAAAGTTGTTGCTAATTTCCATGCGAAACTGAGAGCAATAATATCTAAGGAAACCAGCGTAAAAACCCTGAGAAATCTAATTGCAATTCCTTTCTTTAAATTTGTACCTTTAGCTGACCTTAAGTCTGGTTGAAGATTTACTACTGGTAGAGAACGATAAGCCATAATTGATATTACACCTGTATAAATTCTGGTTGATTGTTGTTTGTTGAATTAGATGTATTGCACTAAATTAGATAAATTATGGTTCTGATGAAATTACTTCAGAAAAAGAACATTGGGTTTTGTTTTAATACTGTGATAATCTTTTTTTCGGTTTTGTAAATCGTTTTGTAAATCGTTCTTTGATCAGACGATAGAAAAACAGGGGATTACCAACAAAATAACGTTGCCACAATCTTTGTGGTTCTGTAAATAAGCGCGATAACCATTCAAGTCCGCGATTAGTCATCCATTGTGGACCTCGATATACTGTACCAGTATAGAAATCTAAGCAAGCACCAAGGGGTAGAAAAACTTTGGCATTTATTTGGTCGAAATTATCAATAATCCAGCGTTCTTGTAACGGCATTCCAAAGCCAATATATAGAACATCTGGCTTAAATTGATTAATTTCATTGACAACATATTCATTTTCTACACCAGATTTGTGAAAATAACCATGATGTCCTTTGATTCTCAAATTAGGTGCAGCAATTTTTAATTTAGCAATTGCTTTATTCACAACTCCTGGTTTACCGGCAAGTAGATACAATGAAACATTGTCCCGTTCGCAAGCTGAAGCTAAGTTTTCAATATAGTCAGGACAGGTCATTCTGTGTTCCGATTTTACACCGCAACCGCAGATTTTTGCGCCTAATAGTACTCCAAATCCATCGCAGAATACTAAATCTGACCTGTTAATAAATTCTTTGTACCAAGGCATTTCACAGGCAAAATTAATTGCTCGAACATTAACATTACCTACGATGGTTTTTCTATCAATTTTTGCCGATTTAACGATGAAATTGATTAGTTCTTGAACCCTGACTTTATGAAATTTAGTGCCAAGTAGCTCTATTTGATCAAAATTGTTGGGGTAGATGTGATTTGTAGTCATTTGTTATTATTAATAATTCAATTATTTGCCGTAGTAGATTCCTCTACCATTAGTGCCAATAAAAACTAAACCAAACTCTGTGGAACTAGCTTCCATTACATTTGGATCGTTACCGATAGGTGTGTTTTTATTGCCGATTATTTGCCAAGTTTTTCCGTTGTTTAAAGAACGAAAAATACCTTTACCAAGGTTGGCAATTTCTCCATATAAATAGAGTGTGTTGCTTTTATTTCCTATTTGGGGCTTGCCTAATGCAATTAAATGTGCTTCATTTACTCCTGGGATTCGCGAAAAATTCTCACCTCCATCGATTGAATGGTAAAGCCCTTGCTTGTCGAGACTCAGCCATAATTCACCTCTAACTCCTGATGTGGTTTTCAATGAGTACCAATCTGCATGGGGTAGGGATGCAGAAACTATCTGGAATGATTCACCGTTGTTGCTGCTGCGATAGACTTTCCCCGCAGCATAGTAGTAAAAACTGCTACCATCAACTTTGTCTGCAACTAGAGGTTGTGTCCAATTCCAAACACCCTCAAAGCCATTGGGTAAGCCGGAAACTGGAAGCCACGAAGCACCACCGTCTGTTGTCCGTATTGGCTGAGTACCACTGAGAGTGACAAGGAATAAATTCGGATTGGTTGCAGATATTGCGACTCGCGTTCCCATTTGATTCGCGGGAAACGAGGGAAACTTCTTCCAGGTTTTACCACCATCACTGGAAGTTGCACCGTTATAAGTGTTGTTATGACGACTTCCACGACACGCACCATTCTTAAAGATTGTTTTTGACAAAAATCAATACTGTAAGTATCTTGAAAATCATGAGGTTTACTACTCAACATTTTCGAGGGATAAGTATTTAGTCCCCGGTCATGGTAAAATCCTTCAACGTCTACTAAACCACTAATTAATGCTCCCGAAGGTGTTGAAACTAAGGTAAATGTGACAACTTCTTCATGTCCTTTTTGATAATTTGTCCAAACTACCGGGTTGCGATCGATATTGTCGGTTCTCCATATTCCGTACCAATCTGTTAACCAAACCCTCTGTGGATTCCAAGGATCAAATTCTATGGCGGCTATGGAAGGATTGGATTTCATATACTCAGACCACCAAGAAACAGTATTATTAGCTTGGCGTTTCTGCTCAATCCATTTGTTTCCACCGTTAAAAGAATGGAATATTTCTGTGGATGTGTCGCCATAAGTAGCAACTATAATATCCTGTGGATTTTTTGGGTTAATAGTAATAGCATTAAAAGCTATTTTGTTTTTATTAGGTGTGATATTTTGCCAAGCATTTTTGACTAGTTTACTAACACCTTGAGCATGAGTTATGTATAAAACACTTTGATTTCCTATGGCAATACGATTAACTTCTGTAGGACTTGCCGGTACTTTCAACCAAGTTTCACCCGTGTCGGTAGATTTGTATATCCCATCATGATGAGCAACAGCATAAATAGTACCTTTTTGGTATTGATCAAAAGTAATAACATTAATACCAATATCATCTTTGATTTGGGGAAATGATTTGACTTTTACCCAACTTTTACCAGCATTATTTGACTTCCATAATCCATCTTTACGGGAACCAAAAAATAGATTTTGAGAATCAAAAGGATTAACAACTAATCTTTCTCCTGTCCATCTTTGTGGTTCATTTCCACCCATTTTTAAATCCAAGTTTAGTTTCTTCCAAGTTTTTCCCTGATCCTCCGATTTAAAAATCGTTCCTTGATGCTGCCACCAATCGGCAGTATATTTTCCTACGGCAATGTATACAATATTAGGGTATTTTGGGTCAAGTGCTAAAGCTTCTCCTCCGTAATAATTACTTTCGGCAAGAGGAAATTGTTCGTTAAGAGGTATCCAGCTTGAATTAGCAGCATTCCAACGGTAAAAGCCGCCAACATCGGTTTTGATATAAACTAAATCACGCTTTTTAGGATGAAAGTAAATTCCCGTGACATAACCTCCACCACCGATCGCAACATTCTTCTCACCCAAAGGAGAGTATAATTGAGAACTTGGTCTCGCTACGGAAATTTGTTGAAATATGTTGCGATCGGTTTGATTGGAATTAGAGTAAAATTGCAGGAAAAATGTAGTTAATAAAGCGATAAAACCAATGCCCAATATTTTCCCCTGACGAGAATTAAATACATGAAAAAAGCGCATTGTTTTAATCGAGAGGTAAATACTTTATTAAAGCATTTCTGTGTATTGAGTATGAGATGCAAATATCTCGAATACGTTATCGAGTTGAGTTAGTTCAATGATGATTTTTAAGGAAGGTGAAATAGAGCAAAGACTAAAGCGTACTCCTAATTTTTGAGCTAATTTACAACTAGAGATTAAAGCCATTAATCCAGCACTATCGACAAATTCTACTTGTTCTAAATCAACTAGTAATGCCAAATGGGGATTTTGCTTTAATAATAAGCTTAATTGCCGTTCAAATACATATGCATCTGCGGCTGTAATGGAGTTATGAGGTTTTACAACCGTGAATGTGGGCTTTTCAAGTATGGTTTGCATATAGATTAATAGGTTATCAGTGATAATTAATAGTAAACAATATGCAGATTTTTCAAATATCTACACAAAGAGAGATAAATTACTGATTTTTTAAGAAACTTCCCTCAAACTATCTTGATTAAGGCTCTTTTTCTGCAAATTACCGATAATTTTCAAAGCTACAGATTTAATTTGGTCGTATAAAGGTTTTGGTACGATACAAAGTAGAACAGCCGCAGTGATGGTTTCAAAGGTACGCTGAAAATCTTCTATCAAAATTGGCCAATAATTAGCGAGAGAACGATACATTAGTTTCAAGGCTAAGATTCCTTGATTAATAGTAATTGCTCTCCTTGCAACATACCTCAAATGATAAGCTCTTGCTGGTTTTATCCAGGTTGCCATTTCTTTTGGTGCATAAGAAGAAGTTTTTTCAAACAATTGTTCTCTAGAATCGAGCATTACTTTGAGATTAGTTGATAATCCTTGGGAATGGACTCGATAAAGGGTTAATGGTTGAGCAAGCCCGGCAAATTTCCACTTAGTTGTCAAGGCGATTCTTACCCAACATTCAATATCTTCAGATAACATAAAAGTATCGTCAAAATAATAATCTTCTACATAGCCGTAAAGGTTAGCTTGAAATTTGATATCTTCAAAAACAGCTTTTTTAAAAACTGCTGCCGAACCATTTCCTATAGGGCTTCTACATAAAATATCTAATGGAGTAATATCATGAAGCTTAGTAATTTGATAGATTCCCAATGGTTTATCTGTTTCATCAATAAAAGCGGAACGACTAAAACTTACTCCTACATCTGGATTATTTTCTAAATGAATAATATGATTGTTTAATTTTTCTGGTAGCCAAATATCATCGGCATCCATAAATGCAATATATTCACCTGTAGCATGACGAATTCCTGTATTTCTTGCACCTGGTAAACCCCGATTTTTTTGATGAATAATTTTAATTTGAGAATCGTTAAATTGCTGACATATTTTGACACTGTTATCAGGAGATTCATCATCAACAATTATTATTTCTATGTTCTGATAAGTTTGATTCAAAATAGATTGTAAGGTTCTAGCAATGTATTTTTCGGCATTATATAAAGGAATAATTACCGATACTTTTTTGTTTAATTTTTGGTTGTTCATAATTTACCTTGTTATGTACACAAAAAAACTGGTAGTAGTTAAAAGCAGCTAAATTATATATAAAGGGCAGGGATGCCCACCCCACAATTAACAGACGTAGCAGTACTATGTCTCTACAACTAACTCCTAACTGAATTAATTTCTAATCTTGGGTCGGCAATTGTACGAACTGTGGTAATTTTATTTAAAATATCAGTACCTATTTTTGGAGAAAGAATTGTTAATACAAGTAACTTGAATAATAAAACTTGTGCTTCTCTTCCAAATATAATTATTGGGTAAAAACGAATAGCTTTCCATAATTTTTCAGTTGCTTGCCCAAGGCTTTTATCGTTATTAGTTCGAGTTAAACAAAGTCGTGTCATAAACAAATAAATATAAGCAAAACCCCGATTTTTTAAATACTGTAATTCTAAAGGTGCCGATGCAAAAGCTCTTTGAAGTACCAGAGTTTGATATTTTTCCATAACATCAAGTTTACTTGACATGGCTCCCGAAGATAATCGATAAATAATTTGGGGTTTGGAAACAACTACAAAATTCCATTTTTTTGCTAATCGTAGCCAATAATCCCAATCTTCACATGATTTCAAATTTTCATCAAAATAACCTACCGATTCAATCGCTTCTCTACGAATTAACACATTTGAACCACTAGCAATAAAATTACCAACTAATAAATTAGAGTAAACATTACCTTGAAAATTTTCAGCGACACCAGGATGAAATGAATTCCCATTATTACCCATACAAATTGTCCAACTATAAGCAACTCCCGCTGTCAAATTCTGTTGTAAAGCTTTAAGCTGTAGTTCTAATTTATCAGGTGTCCATAAATCATCAGCATCGATGAAGGAAATAAATTTGCCTTTAGCTAAATCAATACCACGATTACGAGCAGTTGGTAAACCTCCATTTGCATAAGAATAAACTTTTAATCTTGCATCTTTTACAGTTTCTAATATTTCTAAAGTTTTATCTGTAGAACCATCATTAATAACTATTAACTCCAAATCGCAAAAAGTTTGCTGCAAAACTGAATTAATAGTTTCTAAAATTGTGTTTTGAGCGTTATAAGCTGGAATAATAACTGATATTTGAGACATTTTGATTAACCTAGTTTTTCAAAGAAATATTGCCATTTTGTTAGTAATTACAATGAGTATTTTTTACTAATTAAATGCAATTAATTAGTAAAAGAAACGTATTCTTGATGTTTTTATCGACTTCATATAATTGTTTTTTTAGAGGATGTTTTAAAAGGACTTAATTTTAAACCCGTGCAGAGGGGTTCCGGTTTGTATAGCTAAGGCAGCGCGGCGACTGCCATGCGGTTTCAAACACTTTTCAAACTTTTATCCATAAATAAGTTGTCGCACATTTAATTTGTATTTTTCCCGCACTACAAGCCTTTAATTTGTATATACAAATTAAAGGCTTTTTAGCTTACTCTTCTATCTAATCTATCCAATATGACACTATCCACAGTCATATCAAACTTTCTCGCAAAATAAATATTATCTTTAGTTATGACTGAATAATCTTGGTTATTAAGTATTCGTGGGTGTCCGTGACGACTATTGATGAAATCAGTATAACGATAATTACTATTATATAAATTAAATTTTTTACTATTTACTAAAACAGTCTGTATCAAAGATTCTTCTGGAATAAATGTCTTTTTGTAATAATCTAAAATCCGGGAATTTTCTTTAACAAAAGAATATAAATGTGCTGTACATTTCCAAGAAAATGTTGCAAAATAGGAACCTCCATAGCAAGTAAAATTTTTATCAAATAAATGATCAAAGCTTTTAATTCCAACTGCGACTCCATAAGAGTTATCTAATCTAATTAAGGGCTGACAATGATTAACAATATGCTTAATCGGTTTTAACATCAATCGTTGCCAAGGAGATAAATATTGTTGAAAATGTTTGTAGTTGTATAAATATCTCTGACTTACAGTTCTTTTGTTCCAGGGACTCTGCTTTGAAAGCACATCAAAATACTCGATAAAAGCATCATATTGAGTATTCTCTAAAAAGTTTTCAAATTTGCTTAAAGGTTGTGTTGGATAATCTTGCCCAGAAAGGTTAATTAACCAATCAAATTTGATTTTTTTGTTTAATAACCAGTCAATCGCATCAAAAAAACCCTGAAGAATAGCGAAACTTCCCATCATTACTCCATTATTAGGAATTACTGCGACATTTTTTAGTTCTTTAAATAAACTACTATTTAAACTACAACTGTTGAAGTTATGACTAATCAATATAAAAGAGTTAGAAGTAGTATTTGCAATTAATTTAACAAGTCTGTATATCTGTTCAGAATTCTTATAAGTTTGAATCAAATAACACACAGTCATATTGTTTTATTTCTCCATGGGAACCCTCGTCAAAATCATACTTGACAAACAACTGTCACAAAACAAACATTATCTAGAAAAAACAAAACTTTATCTAATCTTTAAAATAATTGATTAATTTTATTTAAATTCATATATTGCAATATTTGATAACCATAGACTGCCACAATTGTAAACAAAGTTCTGCGAGGTTCTCTGATTATTAATTGCCAGTCAGAATTTAATGCTCGGTTTAAAAAATCTACTCCAATTTGGGGAGAAAGATGCAACCGAAATGCTCGACGTGCAAGATAGCGTAAATGGTTACTTCTTGCCTTCAAATAATGTTTTTCGACTAATTCAGGTGCAATGATTCTGGCTTTAGCCATCAAAGTTTCCCAACCTTGTTCCATTTTATCAAGTTGAGATGAAAGCCCTCCTTGTGTTGTTCTATACCCCAGTAAAACATGATCAATACCTTCAATCTTCCAATGACTACACGCAACCCGAAATAAAAAATCTAAATCTTCAGAATAATTCATATTGCAATCGAAACAGCCAATTTCTTCAAATATTTGGCGACGTACTACAAGATTTGATACTGTCATGGTGGGATTTTCATACAAAAAATGCTGCGGTTGCAGCTTAGTTAAACGACCTTGAGCAATTTTTCTGGTATGCTTTCCGTCAGGAGTTAAAAACTCTACTTTTGCATAGCTGACACCTAAATCGGGATTTTTTTCTAAATGTTGATAATGTAATGCTAATTTATCGGGGAACCATTTATCATCAGCATCGATAAAGGCAATATATTCAGAATTAGAGCTTGTAATGCCTTGATTTCGAGTTGCCGAAACTCCCTGATTTGATTGAATTAAAAGTTTAACTCGCTTGTCTTTTTGTTGATAATCTTCAGCGATAATAGCAGTGTTATCTGTAGAGCCATCATCAATTATTAATAATTCAAAATTAGTAAAAGTTTGACTTAAAACTGACTCAATTGTTTGCGCTAAATATGCAGCAGCATTATAAGCTGGCATTACGACTGTAAATGTAGTATTCATGATTTTTTATTAAATAATAAGTTTGAGTTTTTCGCGAATACAAATCTTGTTCCCCACACTGTAAATAATGGCATTGCTATAGCATGAGAAATCAATACAGATACTGCTATTCCATAAATTCCCCACTGCATACCAATTAATAAACAACCAACAAAAAATCCGGTAAATATTAAACTCCAGCACAAATTTATCCAAGCTTTATCCAAGGATTGCAATAATAAAGCCGCAGCAGTAGCAAAAGGACGCGGTATCGCTGAAAGGCAAATTAATACTAATATCGGAACTGCCATTCTCCATTTTTCACCAAAAACAATCGGTACATAAAATGGAGCTAAACTTGATTGGAGTATCACCAACGGAACTATCACTAAACTAATTGTTTTCAAGCTATGGAAATATTTTTGTTTAAATTCATTGAAGTTATGTCTGGCAGCACAAAGGTGAGGATATAAAGGCCAAACCATGATATTGATGACGTTTAAACTAATACCTAAACCTGCATTGAAAGCAAAAAAGTAAGTTCCTAAAGCTTCAACTCCTAATAATCTTCCCACTAATAAATAATCAATATTTGCTCTGAGCTTTTCTAATAATTCATAACCAAGAATGTCTTTACCAAAATAAACTATTTCTTGCCATCTTTTCAGAGTAAAAGACATTTTTGGTCGCCAAGGTTCGTTGATATGTGTGACAATTATCCATACCGGAGTTGTGAAAAGTCCGGGTAAAACTAAAGCCCACATCCCCATACCTGAAAGCGCAAATACAGGAATCAGAATGTTATTCAGCATTGACTGAATTGCCGTACTTATAGCCGTAATTTTGAGTCTATTTGCTCTATCAATTAATGCATTATGAACTGCAAAAAACGGCATCATTAAATAGACTAAGCTGTATACACACAATGGCAATATTAGTTTTTCTTCCTGATAAAACCAAGCAATAGGAAAAGCCGCAGCACATTGAATTAGGAACAGCGAAATACATAAAATCCAATTCAACCAGTAAGCTGTATCGCAAAAAACTTCTACATCTTCTTCATTTGCTTGAACAATTTTGCCTCCAATTCCGGCTCTAAGAGTAAAAACTGTGGTAAATTCATTAATAGTTAAAACAACTGCTGCTAATCCGTAATCTTGTGGACTAAGAGCGCGGGCTAATACAACCGTTGCTCCTAAACGAAAAACGCGATTTACTAATTCAGCACCTCCAAGCCAACCGATATTACGGATGAACTGATTTGATAATTGCTGTTTAATCTTTGTAATTATCATTAATTTTTGAACGAGGGAATAGGGAGTAGTTAAATTAAATCAGTGAACAGTGTTAGCTTTACTCGTAACGCGGTAGCGTCATACAGTAAATACGGGGGCATATGGTGTTCTATCTAAACTTTCCCAAATATAAACGTGACTGATAACTGTTAACTGTTAACTGATAACTGATAACTGTTAAAACAATATTGGTTTTCTAACACTCTCTTTAAAGGCAATTCCAATAATTATTAAACCTGGCCAAAAAATGTATCCTAAAATATCTATTTGTTCTCCAAAAGAAAAGAAAATAAGTACTAATAAAATGCTCAAAGCTGTTTCTGCAATTCTGCTGTGACGAGCTTTAATTAACAAATCTATAAAACTACATAATACCGGCACTAATAACGCTAAAAAACCTACCAATCCCTTGGTATACAGCAATCCTATCCAAGTATGATGAGAGCCGATAGGCAAATTTGCTAATACTGGAGGCCCAGGTTTTTGAGTTCCATGTCCCCAAATAGGAGCTTCTTTCCAAGCATCTATTGCTACTCTTTGTAAGGCTGCACGAACTCTTGAAGAATCCGCTCTTGAACTGTAGAATACATCAACAAATTCTGTGGCTGCATTCGTAAGTGTAGTACTAAAAATACCGGCAATAAAACTGATAATTCCAGCTGTAATTTGTACCTCCGGACGAGTCAAATATTTCAAGCTCCAAATTATAATTAATACCGTTGGTAAAGTCACCAATCCAGCCCGCGAAAGAGATACAAGATTCATCGCGATCGCACCAACTATACCGATGTATCGCCATCTTTGATTTGATTCCTGGAGTACCATGAAAAAGTATACATTACTAACAAGCGCTAATGCCGGACACCAAGGAGTAAATAAAAATAAACGCACGTTATTAACACCGTAATCTGAGGTGTAAAATCCTACGTCATGAAAAATTGGTCCATTTTGAATTAGTCTTTCAATCGGAGAAGTATAAAGAATACCCGGTAAATTTACATAATAGGCTGCATAAGCAATAGGTATTGCAATTAAACTCTGCAAACATAATATACATACCGCTCGATAAATCAATTTTGCTCTGATGTTTAAACAGCCGCTCAACAGAAATAACGGCATTATAGTAGAACTCGTTAACCAACCTAAAATAGCTCTTAGTAAAGCATTTGTTCCTAATTTAAAGTCAGTTATACCAATATAAGTTGCCACTAAAATAATCAGCGAATAAATTCCCCATAAAAAAATTATCCACGGAATACGAACTTTTTCATTGGGTGGAGTATCTTCAGTTTGCAGCCATATTTTGAAAACTACATATCCACCTAATACCCATCCTAATAAGGAATAAATGGGAAATAAAAGTCCTAATACATAAATGCCATAGGTACCGATAATTACGTACCAAACTAAACTTTCTTCAAAGTTTTGAGGTTTCATAGTTTAGTAAGAGTCTTCTACAAATTCCGGGTATTCTACATATTCTTTAAATTTATTTTGATTTTGTTTTTGTTGTTGAGATTGACGTTTCCATAATCCAATAATTCCGCTAGTAAGCAATAGCGAACCTAATGTTGCACCGAGTAAAACTAAATTTTTTCTCGGTCCGGATGCATTTGTTGGTAAACTTGGTTTGGCAAGAATTTGAATTTGGGGATATGAAGCAGAAACAGTAGTTTTTGCTAAGTCTAATTTAGCAATTGTTGATGAAAATACGGCTTCGGCAACTTGGACATCTCGCTTTAAATCTTCCATCACTGATTGCTGCTGAGATAATTTTTCTAACCTTTGTTCTAGTTGAGAAATTTGCGTGTCTAAAGTTTCTATTTGAGCTTTTGTTCCTTGTTTTTCTACACTTGTTGTCACCAACTGCTCGGATAACATAGCGCGTTTAGAGCCAGATGATTCGTTATTACTAAAGTTTAGCCTATTAATTAAAGCCATACTTATGGGACGATTTAACAAGGCTTGCGCTCTGGCTAAAAGAGCATTTTGGGATGCTTCCTGTTCTCTTTGGAAATTAATAATTGTCGGATGAACCGATGTCAATTTTGCACTTGAGGTAATTAATTGACTTGTGGTTTCACTATAGTTTTTCAAATAATTTTGAAACAACGGATCTGCTTGTAAAACAAAAGCATCGGAAGCTTGATTGGAAGACAAATTTAAATTATTCGATAATTCCAACATTCGAGCTTGAGACTGTTCACCTTGAGCTGTTAATTCAGCCCGTTGCTTGCGTAATCCCTCTATATTTATCGCTAAGTTACTGAGTTGTTCTTCGGAGTTTAAACCAGACGCAACTTTAAAAGCACTAAGTCGTTTTTGAGCAGCTATTAATTTACGTCGAGAAACTTCCATCCCAGATTCTAATCGTACTTTTTCCTGGCTAATTTCTTCAAATCTTAACTGTTCTAATTTAACTTCAAAGGCATTTTGTAAAGCTACTAATTTATTTTTCGCTTGTTGAGGGGTAGAGCCTTGAAACTCAAATTTCATTAGGGATGTATTGTCTACTGTCTTAATTCGAGGATTACCAAATTCTTTTAACGGCATATTAATATTTAAAGCTGCCGCACTTAAAACTTCCTCGGCGGTGGCAATCGCTTTATAATTTTCTCTAGGGTCATAATTAGCCCCAGCATAAGCTGAATAATTTTGAGATGTTGCTTGTCCAATATTGGGCAGGTTAATATTCGAGGTTGAACCGGAACCAGGAATATTAATCGTCCATTCACTGACATATTTTGGTTTTGCTGTAGACAAATAGATAAAAGCCCCTATCCAAATACCTCCATTTACTAAAAGTAGAGTTATTAAGTAAAATATTCCTGATATTTTCGGTCCTGAAGTACTTTTTTCGCGATAATCTTTGGTTTCTTCAAAAGAAGCTGTTGTCGGATGTTCTACGCTGACTATCTTCCCGTTCTTAAATTTAACAAATGGATTCTTATTCAAATTAACACCTCTTATCAATTACGCTCTATTTATCGAAATTAGTATTAGAATTATTTGTTGTTAACAAAATAAAAAAAAGAATATATCTAATAATCAAAGATTTTCGCTGATTTAAAGTCTGGAACTACATCTTATTTTCTAAAGATTTCTGTAGCCAACCATTTTTGCCTGCCTGCGAGTAAATTCGCTTACACTCGGATTTCCTCTGGTTTCATCTACTTTCATCGCTTGTTCCCACAGTTGAGGAGGTGCCACCGATATTGAATAGGATTTACATCCCTCATTTTGCTCGGAGCTTTTGCTCATTAATTTGACATGATACCATTTCGTCTGCTGACATTCATCGCACCAAAATGCTTCCAACCACTCGTCTTCTAAAAGCACTGCCGTTTGACTCGCGATTAATATTAGTGCATTCTGTCGTCCGATTCCTTTTTGTTGAAGTTGTTTAGCATCAGTGGCAAATAGTTTATATTTTTGACTAACACTATGTAAATAACATCCATGTACAGGACATTTGATAGCCCGTCTTTTAGAACGCTTGCGATTGCGCTCGCACCTTCTGAGCAATTTAATTTCTGTCATAAATACATACAATATCAACAATTACAGACTAGAAAAGCAGCTTGATTGGAAAAGTTTCGATGCACCCATTTCTCTAAGAGCGTGTTTATAGATAAAAAATAAAATTTTTGTAGGGTGTGTTAAATGCACGACTATGTTCTGCTAAAACATATAATTTGAATACATCTAAGCCACCAACAACTTTTAATCCGTTACGGCGAATTTTCACCTACTCTTTTTCCGATCAAATCCCAGAAGCCGTAACACACACTACTTGAAATTTATTTTATAAACACCCTCTAAATTCATACTAAAAATAAAAGACATGGTTTAATTTTTACGAATTAATAAGTCAGCCAAAAGTCTGAGGACATACACAGTTTTCCACACCAATAAAAGCCCTACTTTTACTCAACATTTCTGAATGCAACTATTTAACTAAATTTAACTAAATTGAATATTGTCTCTTGTCTGATTCAGCATTCAATAGATACAATTCAATTTGCATTTAAGCTATGATATTTTATCGATACACAAATTTGAACATATTACTTTTCATTTCAACCTCTTATTTACTGTTGCTTCTTTACACTTACGGCAAAAACACTTGACGGTAATCATACAATAACTTTTTATTTATTTGCAACTAAATTATCTTTATTCATCCCATTTTCAATTAAAAATGCTTGTTGATTACAGTTACTAGCATCTAGAATTTTTTAGTAGCGAGAAAAAAATCTAGATACTATCTTGAAATCGCATTTTTCCGAAGGTACATAGTTACTTGTAATCATCTGTTTCTTGGCGGAATAAGTAACCTATACAGCACTAACAAAATGCTGATTTGGAGGGACTGAGATCAAATAGACCATCAAAGCCCAACTTCCATTAAACTTATAAATTAATTGTTGTTAAATACGATTACAATTGCAAACAATACGCAGATTTAATAAACTGCTTAATAATTTTCTCGGTGATGCACAATTGAGAATATCCCAAACTTATACTAGATGATTACTTGAATTACTTTCTGCTCTAAACCTAAAACTGTTAAATACGACATCATTTTATACAAGTAAAATATTTAGATGTCAAATCTACAAAAGCAGAAAATAAAGACCAAAAATTAATCGACTTGATTAAAAATTAATTCAGCAAATCATTAATTCCAATTCTCCTTGATGTTTTTTTTGATACATTCGATATTATCAGCACTTGAGAAATAGTAACAATACCTTACCTACTTACTTCATAATATCTTGATATTGGCTTTATCATATTTTGATATTGAGTACTAGAATACTTTTCTTCATGGATAAGCAATATAGCTATCAAATATAGCTACAATAAGTATTTTTGTGGTAATATTAAGAAATTGTTTATTTTCTTATCAGTAATTATACAGTATCTTGATATTTTCTTGAAAATAAATTTTTATTTATCTAATTATCATTATTTACGTTTGTCATCCTCGGTAGAGCAACGAGAAAGCTACACGGAGCATTGCTAAATCGTCAACTCACAAAGATCGCTATCGAATAAGTCTTTGAGCCTTTGATTTGAGGCAACTTTAGGTAATCCTCCGTGGAGTAAGAAGTCGGGTTTTTATTACTGTTATAAGGGTGTTACGGATATTGATGGCAAAAACCCGACTTCTATAAATATATCCTCAAACGTTACTTAGATTTGGGCTTATATGTGGAACTAACGTGCAATTCTTTGAGTTGAGAAACATCTACAGTTGAAGGTGCATCTGTTAACAAACAACTTGCTTGTTGGGTTTTGGGAAAAGCAATTACATCTCGAATTGATTCTTCATTTGCTAATAGCATAACCAATCGATCTAAACCGTAAGCAATACCACCGTGAGGAGGAGTACCATATTCAAAAGCTTCTAAAAGAAAGCCAAATTTATTGTATGCTTCATCAACAGATAAACCGATTGTTTCAAATACTTGTTCTTGAATTTCCCGTTGATAAATCCGTAAACTACCACCACCAATTTCAAAACCGTTGAATACTAAATCATAAGCTTGAGCGCGTGCAGTTTTTAAGTCTTTTAAATCATCGGGATGAGGTGCGGTAAATGGGTGATGTAATGCTTCCAGACGTTTTTGTTCTGCATTCCATTCAAACATGGGGAAATCTGTAATCCAGAGTAAATTGATTTTATCTGGTTCAATTAATTTGAATTCTTTAGCTATAAATTGACGTAATCTATCTAAGGTTTTATTAACAGTATCGGCATCAGCAGCAGCAAACAATAACAAATGTCCGGGTAAAGCATTAGTTCGCTGCAAAATTTCTTGTTTTTGTTGATCAGTCAAGTTATCTTTAATTGCACCTATGGTATCAATTTCGCCGTTTTCTTTAACGCGGATGTAGGCTAAACCTTTAGCACCAGCTTCACTCGCTTCTCTAAAAATGTCGCCACCCGGTTTAATCCGGACATTAGAAATTACATCACCGCCGGGAATTGGCAGAATTTTAATCATGCCGCCTTTGGCAACAGCTTCACGGAATACTTTGAAACCGCAGTCTTTGAGTAACTCCGAAACATTAACTAGTTCTAATTCATAGCGTGTATCAGGTTTATCACTGCCGTAGCGTTCCATTGCTTCAGCATAGGTAAGACGCGGGAAAGAATCGGGTAAATCAATGTTTTTAACAGTTTTGAAAATATGACCGACTAACTTTTCATTAAGTGCGATAATTTCATCAAGGGACATGAAACTCATCTCCATATCCAATTGAGTAAATTCCGGTTGTCTATCAGCGCGTAAATCTTCATCGCGGAAGCAACGGGCAATTTGATAATATCGGTCAGTACCTGATACCATGAGAATCTGCTTGAATAGTTGCGGTGACTGGGGTAGTGCGAACCATTCACCGGGATTCACCCGACTCGGTAACAGAAAATCCCGTGCGCCTTCGGGAGTTGAACGAGTTAATATGGGAGTCTCAATTTCGATAAAGTTTTCTTCGTCTTCCAGGTAACGACGAATAGCTTTAACAACTTGGTGGCGTAACTGTAGATTACCCGCCATGCGTTCCCGACGCAAATCCAAATAACGATATTTTAACCGTAAATCTTCCCGCACCGATTCCGTATCCGCAGTCGAAACTTGGAAAGGTAATTGCGATCGCACTGCATTTAGTACTTCAATATTATCGACGTAAATTTCTACTTCACCAGTGGGTAAACGAGAATTTAGGGAATCATCTGGACGTTGGGATACTCTACCCGTGACTTTAACAACGTACTCTGAACGCAGGGAATTGGCTTGTTCGTAAGATACGGGAGTGCGTTGTGGATCGCTCACAATTTGTACAATGCCACTGCGATCGCGCAAGTCTAAAAATATCACACCTCCATGATCGCGACGACGGTCAACCCATCCATACAATGTGACAGTTTCTCCGATATGAGATGAACGGACTTCGCCGCAATAATAACTTCGCATAGGTATTACTTCTTAAAATTCGAGCAGGGATTTTCAAGTTTTTGTAAAAACCTTATTATTATATTTGGGAATGAGTAATTAGAAATGGCGAATGGGGAATTTGACCTTTGACCTTTAACCTTTAACCTAATATTATCGATTTTAGATTAAAACCCCCGAACTCGCCAAAAAAAAGACGCTGCATAATTGCAACGTCCCCAATAAATTAGTTTATAGTTACTACTAAGGTTTGGGACGTGGTGCTGTTAGTACATCCCAAGCTGCTTGTGCAGCTGCTTGTAAACGATCGCCAAGTTCTTGAACTTCTGCAATAATCGATTCAAAGTTTTTAGTGGCTTCATTTTGCACCATATCAAAAGCATTTTCGATACGAGCGCGTTCAATAAGTTGGTTCTGTTCGATTGCTTCTCGCGCTTGACGTACCGCATTTAAGTAGGTTTCGCGATTGACATACTCACCGGGCTGAAGCCTCGGTGATTCTTGACACTTCACTGAGATGTGCTGGAGAACCAGTCTTACCTTCTCTCTGTGTCCGTTTAGAGTCGTGGCAATGCCCTATCCCGACTTTGTTT
>JAAUSO010000295.1 GCA_012033205.1 Richelia sp. SL_2_1
GCAATACTTGAAAAACTTCTTAAAATAGCTATTCCTCCACCAGCAGCTAATACGACAGATAGAATAGGGGCAAGAATACCAATCGCAAACGCAAAAATCATCGGGTCATTATTGTCGCTATTCAGAACTAATGTGGCAACCAAACCAGAAATTATATTGAAACAAAGTTTTACCATTCCTATTGAGAAGAAACCCGTTAACCAGGCAAAAATTGCTTTATTTCCTACGGGTAGTAAAGAGCCTCCCACAGCAAGAGGTCCGAGTAGTGCTGTTAATAACAAAGAAACTTCGACAATCCATTGAAAGGCAATACTAAAAGCCAATAACCACCCGCGAACTGTTAATTGAAAAATATTAGTGTTGAAAAAATCATTGATACCTTGAAGAAAATTGGGATTGTTATTATCAACTTTTGATTCAATTTCTTGAGCTTGTTTTTGGGCATTTTCTAAGCATTCTGTTTGTTGAGTGGGGTCAGCGATCGCGTTACACTGAGTAATTAATGTTTCTATTGCGTCTCCCGAACCAGTTTTAACCATTACTCGTTGATAGGCTTCTTGCAATTGGATAGAAGCAGATGTAGTTGTCAGAAGCGTTTGGTTTGTTTGATTGATAATAGCTCTAAGTCCGAGAGTCACGGATGCTAAAGGTTTGGCGTTATTCGTGAGTAAAACTATTACTACGAGCGGCCAAATCATTTCTGAGAAGGCTTTAGTGTTATCACCGTCTACCATTTCCCTCGTCCACTGCACCATAAAAATTAGTAGAGTCCCGACAGCGAAGAAAATTCCTAGATTGGCGATCGCACCATATAATCCTCCATTAAGTACGTCATTCCACAGCTTGTCCATTGACTGAGCAACAGCTTCACTTGCGGCAATTCCATCTTCTGTAATTGTGGAAGCCGCTTGTCCGGGATTTGGGTTATTAATCTGGGCGAGAAAAAAGGCAGTGGGCAATCGGCAGTCGGCAGTCGGTATAAATAAGAAACCATACATAATATACAAATCACCTTTCCTCTCTCTTCTACTGCCCACTGCGCTTAAAAAAGACGTGCTTGGGAAGCTGTACGTAAATTACTAAAACCTTGTCCTACAATTTCTTTCTGACGTGCTTGGTTTTGACCATCCAAGGAACGAGAGATATTAGTCAAGTTCAAATTCGCCAAATCTTGCGACTGCTTTGATTTCAAACCATCCGCTCGCATTGCTCCTAAAATTGCTGCGGTTGATGTATTTTGTTGAGCAATTCGCTTCATCACATTCTGTGTAACCATCTCGTCTTGGGCTGCGGCTGCATAACTTTGAACTCGTTCAACAGAAGTTTGGGTTTTCTCAACTTCTTGAGTAGTAGATTGTTGACCATTTTTACTTAATGTACTATCTATTACAGCACGAGTAATCTGGCGGTCAACTTCATTTGTTGCTTGTTCTACGATATTTACAGCAGTATCTGAAGTCGCTGCAATCTTCTCTACTTCTGTACGAGATAAAGTAGCATCCGGTAAACCCAATACACCAAGGGTTTCATTAATAGCTGCTTCTATGTCTTTTCCTAAAGAGGCACTTATTGGTTCTAACTTGCTTTCTAATATAGAACCAACATAAGCATCAAAAGACTTTAATTCCAGTTTTAGTTGGTCGATAGTGTTTCCGATAACTGGTATCGATGATGCGCTCGCGCTGGTTATACCTACAATAGAAATAACAATTGCTCCTCCTAATCCGAAAAATACTAGTTTTTTCTTTTTCATAATCACTAGATTCCTTATAGATTTACATAAGAAGGCAGATGGCAGAAGGCAGGTGGCAGGAGGTAAAAAAGACAGTATTAGATCCGTCCAAAATATATAATCTCAAATCCTGTTAATCATTATTTCTGCATCAATTCAGAATTTCTTTCCTCCCTTCATTTCTTCCTCCTCCTCCTCCTTCTGCCCTCTGCCTCCTGCCCCCTGCCTTCGTAAGTTGTTTAGAAAATTCTGTTACAGCGACAAATTTATCTGAATATTTCAATAATGCAGCAGTTCTGCTCTCTTGTTCTATGGGATTATTCGCTACTATTGCTAGTAAATTTAAGGGCGGATAATAACGAGTACCTGTAAAAATTCCGTTATCATCAAGCAACCATTGAGAATAAAATCCTTCCTTTTTTGGGAAAAAGCTTTCTGTTGCATTACAAGAAATAATTTCTAAAGGATATTTCAATATGGAAGTGAAACTATCTACAGCATTGGGTTGAATGCGTCCAATTAAACGAGTAGTTAAATTCTGAAATATCTTTGCCCCTGATGGAGATTGAGCAATACTTTCCGGGTCTTGGGCTGATAGTATTACTCTTATCCCTGCTTTTGCTCCATTTGCACATAGCCTTCCAACCAGTGCTGCAATTGAGTCATATTCAAACAAAATCGGACTTTCATCAATAAAAAATATGCTGGCTTTCTCTGACAATGCTCGTCGTAATGCAGCACTGTAAGCACTCAAACTTAAAATTGCAGCATCATCATCATTTGATAAGTTACGCAGTGCAAAAATTAGTAATCGCGCATCGCTGCGAAAAGTGGAAGGTTGAGCTAAGGATTGTCCGACTCTTGATGAAAGCCAGAACCGCAAACGTAATTTTATCGTTTCTAATGCAGCCTTAGTATCGCCGCTAATTGAATCTAATCGCAGTCGTTCGTGAGAGCAAAAACTTAAAAAATCATCCAGGGTAGGCATTGTCGCCCATTCAGGTGAACCAAAACCATTAACATATGCTGCGGCGTATCTATCGCGGATCAAATCGTCTTCAAAGAAAGCTTTGAGTCCTAATGCCAAGATAGAACGGATGGTATCGGTGAGTGTTTGCGACTCTGCACTACTAGAACCCCGACGACTACCTACAATCATTGTTAACAGGGCAGTTGCAAGAAAATCTTTATAATCTGAAAACCTTTCTTGCTGTAACTTGGGTGGGAGAAAACGTAAGTTAGGTAGTTCAAATAAATTACTTGATTCTTTACCAATGTCGAAGTAAGCACCATCCTCACCCATAAATTTGGTGTAATCTGTAAAGGTACTCGTTCCATCAGGTTTCGGATAATCCATTGCTACTACAGGCATAGAATGCGCTAAAGCCTGGGTGATAATACCTGATGCCAATACGCTTTTTCCGGCGCGGGTGGTAGCAAATAGACCTAAGTTTTTATGTTGAGTATATAGGTTGAGGAATATTGGTGTTCCTCCATGAGATGCAATTAATTCAAAACCGTCATCATCACCTTTCTTGGTACGTACTAATGGTAAAAGTCCCGGCACTTCTCCACTCAGGTAAACTAAGCGTCGATTAAAGGGAACTGTCATCAAGCGTTCCCAGGTGATAGGTAGAGTTTGCAACCAAATCCGCCAGGGATATTCGGTTTCTCTCACTACCCATGCGGGACGCAGAAAACTTGATTGTAAATAACGGCAAGCTTCATTTAGTTGTTCTCTAGTATTACGGTATACAAGAAACACAACCGCAGTATGAATGGGGACGGCTCCTTCGTAAAGTTCTGACTGCGCGGCGATTGATTTTTTGATATTAAGCAGAGATTTTACATCAACCGAATTCTTTTGTTGAGCAATAGCAGCACTTGTATTTGATTGTTTTGTAAGACGCTGCATATTAGTTTTCATTAGTGTTTCATTTGCACGCATCAACTGACAGTAGATTTCGGTGTCGTAAATTCTTTCTTTTGATAACACCTCCCATAGATATTGCATTTGTCGTTCTTTATCAATCCAACCGCCGGGTTTTTCTACGAAGGTAAGCGCTCCTATATACTTTCCTTTTAGATGTACCCAACGTTTATCTGCTAGGGGGATAGAAGAGTCGGATTCCATCAAGAGGGATTTAGGAGCAATATCTGAGTAGATTTCTTCGTGCAATCCGTCTTCATTGAGAACTAAAAGTTGGGGAATTGGGCGTGGTGGAGTGTCGTTAAAGCGCTGCCATAAAATGTTCCAGAGTTCTTCTGCACCCAAGGGACGGATATCCAAACCCATCTTATTGGAAAGCAACTGTTCCCAAAGTTGGTAGCCATCGGTAAAAGATGAGTATAGTAAACGCTCGATGCGAACAAATTGTAACTCGTTGATTTCCCCGGTGAATGATTTCCATAAGCGCTCTAATTTGGAAAGCCCTTTTTCTATCGCATCACTTGCACCGTTTGTATCTTGTTCTATGGTGTAGGTGCAGTACAAACGCAGAGTTTTAGGTTTGCGAATGCCTGCTTGTGTTAATTGTTGGATGCGAGAGCGTTCACCCATCAAAAGGTATTTTAATTCTAGGTTTGGGGCGTTATCGCTTAAGTTTTTTAATTGTTGCTGTCGATTCGTATCGTTGGTAAATGAACTTAGATGAATTGTCAGACGTTCCCCGGATGGTAAATCTTTCAACCCCGATTCAATTGCATCAAATACTGGTGAGATTTGTTCGTTACGTAATGTTGAATGAATCCCCGCGCACTCGAAGCCGAAGTGAATCATAAAGTTATTGGCACCTTTTCTCAAAACGTATGCTCCAACAGATCGTCCTTGCAGGTTTATCTGCAACATTGATACTAAGGATAAAGCATCTTCTAACGGTGTTAAGCGAATTTTATCTGTACCGTTATCAACTATACGTTTGCCAATTTTTGATTGAACACTCATCTTTTATCTATTTTCTTTGAGTGGACTTTTTTATTTCTTGTATTCACAAGTTGCTGATAAGGTATACCAACTCTTGCCCAATTCGGTGTAGAAACAAATTTTGATAAAATTCTCCAAGCACCATTGGCAGTCAACACCCACCAACTAGAAATTCCCCAAGTTGCGATCGCAATTGTCCAAACCCAATTTAAGCGTAATAAACCATGAGCTATGTAATAGGAACCTCCACAAATTATTGCCCAGGGTACTAACTGATCTGCTGGAAAAGGTCCTATCGATGGTTGTTTTCCTAAAGTGGCGTTGACGTTACGATATTTCGATTTTTCCGATTCCATTTTTTTACCTATTATTCTTGTAGAAATTCTGCCCCCTGCCTCTTAACCTCCAGGTGCAGCACCTCCTCCTCCAATAATCAAATTCGCCAAAATATCGCCCACTGTCACCGCAATCAAAATAATCATTGGTGTACGGGCTAAATTTTGCCAGTCTTCATCCTGCCTTGAAGCCTGAATCACCTTCACTAGAGATATTCCTAAGTAAATTAAAAACAAACCTCGTAATACATTGAAGACTAATGGAATTGCTTCTCCTGCACCTGTAAACTGTCCTGTCATCCAGGTTTCTGCGTTTTGAAAAAACTGTGCTTGTGCTGGTGTTGAGAGTGCATCTAGCAAGAAAAAAGTACCCAATATTATCAATATAGGCGTGGATAATCTATAGTGTCGAGAAAGCTTCTCTATAAATGCAAAAAGTTTTTCAAAATTGTGTAGCCAAGCGATTGCAGTTATGCCCAAAAATAGAAGGGTTAATGTTGTAATGCTTATAAAGCTTGGATTGATGATTACATTAAGTGCTGTGATTCCAATCGTAATAATCAATAAAGAGAAAGTAGATATTGGATTTGATGGGGGATAACGTTTTGCGGGCATCGAATAAATGCGGGATGTTCTCAAGGACATGAAAATTTAAACCCAATCATTTTCTATATCTTTGATAACTTGTTTCTGCATCTTTATTAATCAGCC
>JAAUSO010000296.1 GCA_012033205.1 Richelia sp. SL_2_1
TGTGGTATAGATATGTATTCTAAAAACCCGACTTCCTGATATTTTGCGTGAGCAGAGAAGTCGGTTTTATGAGTTTTGCGTTGTGGTACAGATATGTTATTCTAAAAACCCGACTTCTGATAATTATTCAGGTTAAATGATAGGATATATTACGGCAGGATAATATATTAGCCATAACCCATCACAAGGTTATGCAAACAATCCAAAATCTAAAATCTAAAATTCAATAAAATGTCTACTATTGAAATCACTCGTTTATATACCAAAGATGCAGAAAATGTTATTGAAATCTTCTCATCTGCATTTGAAAATTATCCACTGATGCAATTTTTTTTTTGGAGATACATATAAACAATCGATAAGATACATGATAAAAACGATGTTTGAAGAAGCATCTATGGTTGATAACTTGCTTCTTGGTGCTTTTTTAGAAGGAAAATTACAAGGAGTTGCGTTTATAGCTCCTCCAAAAAACACCGAAAAAACAGAAAGTAATAATAATCAAAGCATAACAACAGCTTCAGAAGAAGAGTTTGCAAAAGTAGTTGGGGAAGCAGCAATGATGCGAATCGAAGCATATTTTAATTTAAAAAATACGAATAAACCTTCCTCTCCTCATTTTTACATCAACGCTTTGGGTGTACATCCGCAAAGTCAAGGAAAAGGGATTGGCAGCGCACTTCTTTCACAAATACATCAGATGTCAGAAGAGGATTCCGACTCTCACGGTGTTGCTCTCGATACACAAACATCAGATAATGTCACCTATTATCAACGTTTTGGTTATCGCATTTCTACTACAGCAAAATTAGAAAATGTCGAAAATTGGTTTATGTTTCGACTTAATTAAAGGGAATGGGTAATGGGGAATAGGTAATCGGTAATGGGAAGTTTTAATCCCAGTGCAAAGATGATCAAGAATCACTCTTGCTTGTGTGAAAAAAGTAATAAATCTGTCAAACTATCAGTTAAACGATGACTTTCCATTGGTAAAATATCGGCACCATGCATCATTTTCTGAGTCATCACAAAGTGAACTAGTGAACCCACGATAATTCTAGCTGTCGCTTCTGGATCTGATATATTTAGTTCGGGATGAGATGCTAGATAATCCTCAAGAGTTTTTATTGTCGGTTTAATCAAACTCTTAACACAAAATTGACCAATTTCAGGAAAGCGCTCTGATTCTCCAATTAATACCCGCATAAATGCCATATATTCATCATCTTTGAGCATTTCATTTAATGCTTTAACTATTAAATTGTGTAGAACTATTTTGGGTTCTCCAACTAATTTTTGAGTTCCAAAAACTGACTTAAATCTTTCTTTTGCTAATCTTTCTACCAGAGCTTTAAAAAGTCCTTGTTTATCTGGAAAATAGCTGTAAACAGTAGCTTTGGAAACACCTCCAGAAGCTGCGATTCTATCCATACTAGTACCAGCGTAGCCATGCACCAAAAATTCTTGCATCGCTCCTTGAAGGATTTGCTCTACTTTATCTTTTGGCTTTTCTATATCAGTTTTGCTAGGTTTTGAAAGTCCCATTTTTACCTATTTATAATTACACAATCGGCATCGCTATCAAATACAAAGAAACAACTAAAAATATATTTTTAGCATTTAAACTAATTACGTAATAGGATATAACTCATAACTCCGGTACAGACGTAGCATTGCTACGTCTCTACAATTCCTAATTCCTAATTCCTAACTCCTAACTCCTAACTCCTAACTCCTAACTCCTAACTCCCGTACAGACGTAGCAATGCTACGTCTCTACAAAACTAACTCCTAATTCCTTATTTATTATAATTATTAATCAACCTTTCTCCACGTTGGTAAATTTCCCTTGCATAATCAGTCCAAGTACCTTGTCCCCAATAACGAAAACAACTTGTTTGTAATAGGAAATTGTACAGTAAAGCGTTACGATATTCAGTTTTTGAGTAATGGATTCTTCAGCTTCTAATAATGAATCAAATTGTTGATGAAATAAGACGCTAAGTTGATTCATCGGATTTAATACGTTTTCATATCCTTGCACCCAACTGATATGATTTGTCCAGGAAGCACCATCCATATGAAAATTAGGATTTTCTTGTTTTAACTGTTCTATAACTTGCTCTACATTTTGAGAATCCGATACTCGTTGCCAAATTAAATGTTGTCCCACTGGTTGACAAGTCGGGTAATTTTCTGGATTCGCACCGGCATTTTCAATTAATTCTAAATATTCTGTTCCCGTAACGCCAACAACACCTGTTTTTCCCCCATTATTTTGCGCCATTTGATGCCAAGCTTGCTTAAATCCGGGGGGAAATTCGTTCATCATTACACCACCGTTTTCACCATCACCTATTTGAGTAACTATTGGTGGAAAATTCTCATTTCCTTGGGAAGTTAAAGATTTTGCTTCATAATAAGGTTGCATTTGAGCAACTAATTTAGTATCGGAACCTTGAGTTTTAATTAAAGCGGTAATACTTACAGTTTCATTTTGAGAATTTCTAGCTACAAGTTTATGTGGTATATGTTTATTTTGTAATGATTCACCATTAAGTGTTTGTACGGAATGCTCTTGCACCATCAACCAACGATAACCGCATTCTTTCAAAGCTTTCACATATTCATATAAAGTATCGGGATGGTTGGGAAGGTGCATTTCCGGAGGTGAAAAACCTTTGACTCGCGCTAATGCATCCCAACCGAACATCGCTGCAAAATAATGCTGCCATGCTTGGATATGTAATTTTATATCCGGTATCGGCGTAGAAGGAACCACGGCGTGTCCCCACATTGTACCCAACCACTCACAATAGGGTTGATATGTAGAATCACAAGTGATACGTTTGAGATTGTCTATGATATCTCTGCGCCCCATCTGTTGAAATCCCCACAAAAGATTACCGGAGTAATCCAACATGATACGAGGATTGCAACCTTGATTGACTAATTCGGGAATAATATCCCCCATACGACTGTAACAATTAGCAAATGGTCCTGCATTATGATTGTCTCCTTCTTGGGGATGCTCAAACATATATTGCAGATGACTAATCAATTCACCATTTGCACCTGCGGGAATTGTCGGTTGGTGCATATGCAGCGCCACAGCGAAAGTCGCGGTAATATCTTCTAATCGGAGATTGGTTGTAGGTAGGAAGACGGGTGAATTTTGATTTACGACTTCTAGAACCTGTTTTTCCCAACCACAAATATTTGGTAAGCCATCAATAGTTTCTGGTAAAGCGGGTAAGGTTGTTAAGGTAGGCATTTAATTATCAGTTATCAGTTATCAGTTATCAATTATCAGTTGCTATAAGCTATGGGGATATTTTAATTAACAAAAAATATTGTTAAGTTTAAATTTTATCGTATTCCAAGGTGAAAACAGCCCATAGCCTTTAGAGAATGATGTTTCAAAAACTCAAAGCTTGACAATGACTGAAGTTTTTTTAGATACTTATTTTGCGATCGCCTTAGCACAACCAAGTATTACCTTATCTTCTCTCACCGATCAAAATTATCTACCGACTGTTGAAATTAGCTCTCAAATTCGGTATGTCTTAATTGTACACAGTCAAATCAATATATTCTATATATTCTATGAACTGCCCTCTTTGTCAACAGCCCGGTAAACCATTTTATGCCGACGAATTCTTGATGTGCAACAACTGTTCAGGCATATACAAAAACAAAAAGAATTATCTCAGCACAGATGCAGAAATAAACAGATATAAAGAGCATAACAACGATGTCAATGATATTCGTTATCAAAAATTTGTATCTCCAATTACTGATTATGTTTTGAACAATTTTACACCGGATCAAAATGGTCTTGATTTTGGTTCGGGAACAGCACCTGTAATATCAAAAACTCTTCAGGACAATGGATACAATGTTGATCAGTTTGATCCTTTTTTTGCAAATCAAACCGAACTGTTGAAAGGAACGTACAACTATATTGTAAGTTGCGAAGTCATAGAACATTTTCATCATCCGGATGCAGAATTTGAATTATTACATAAAATGCTCAAATCCGATGGGGCGTTAATTTGTATGACACATCTATATAATAAAAATATTGACTTTAAAAATTGGTATTACAAAAATGACCCTACCCATGTGTTTATTTATTGTCAGGAAACAATAGAATATATTTCTGATTATTATGGATTTACGAATTTCAGAATAGACAATAGGCTAATTGTATTAGAAAAGGGAAAATACTGAACAACTAGATAATTGACTGCTATCACAAATATATTTTGATTTTTCAAATTTATGCCAAACTATTCAATTAATTTTACTAACTTTTTTGCGAGAAATTAAGTAAATCCCAACTAAGGATAAACCTACTGCAAAACCTGGTTCGGGAACTTTTTTTGATGGAGAAACTTTGTTAATTTGAGCAAAAATCGCAGCGGTGGTTTTTTCTCCTTCAAGTACCCGGAATTCACTGACGTTTGTTTTACCATTATCTTGACTAAAACCAGTTAAAGATAAAGTATATGTATGACCATCATATACAAAAGTCGGTTTAGCGCTATCTTTAGTAACAAATACAAAATCTGCGTTTAATTCTGGATCTTCTGAAAGGTTAGGAGTATTTTCTAAGTAAAACTCATATTTGAATTCTTGGTTCAACTTTGTTGGTTGATCAAAAGATAAGTTGAGATTTAAAGGTACAGATTCTACACCTGTACCTAAAAGCACCGTACCGTTATGATAAGTTAAGTCCCCGATCTTAAACAAAGAATTGCTATCGGTAGAGAAAGAATTTCCTTCAAATAGCAGTTGATTGGCAAATGCATTTTGAAATAGAGTAGGATCTCCCCAAGTAAATGTATTAGTTCCTACACCAGTAGAAATAGAATCGGTATTTATCTTTCCTGGAGTCGGTTCTCCCCAGGTTCCACCAACGCTACCTGAAAAAAGTATAGCTTTGGCTTGGTTGGGAAAACCTATTACACTCAAAGCTGCAACTGCAAATGGGAATACAGTTATGTTAAAAAAGGACTTTAATTTCATACTTATACTTAGACTTCTATAAAGGAGCAAACAACATACAACTAACTTGTCTACATTAGTAAAGACACGTAGATTTAGCCAAGATTTATAAAAGTATTTACATAATCTTCATGTTTACGATAAAAACGTTGTAAATATTTTTATTTGGGGAACTTTATTTATAAGTAATTGTCTTTAACTAACCTATACAACAGCTTAAAGGTGAGTCTAATACAGAATATAACCCCTAGTCTCTCCCCGCGAGGAGATATCAGTTATATCCAAAGTTTCTGTTGTGCGATTTTGATGTTTTTTTGTATAACACTCTTAAGTATTATTTGAATATATGTGTAACTAATGCAACTAATATTGTTCAATAAAGGATTAACACTTGTGTATTTACACTTAATGAGTGTATGATATACTCAAACCCTTTGTCAATTTTAATTATCAACAAAAACCGGGTGTATTCTAGACGCTAATCGTGATACACCCGATTAAGTATCGGGAATTAAACTCCTAACTCCTAACTCTTAACTCCTAACTCCTAACTCCTAACTCCTAACTCCTAACTCCTAACTCCTAACTCCTAACTCCTAA
>JAAUSO010000297.1 GCA_012033205.1 Richelia sp. SL_2_1
TGCTACATTTAATTCGCGAAATTATTACGCGAATTAGCTTTTCACTATCTCCCCCTTACTTCATTTTATTTCTCTAATCTTCAAGTCTTTGCAGCCACTTACTTTCAGCTTATCTTAGTGCCATTCAGTTAGTAGATTTAAATTTATTGATACAGCAAGCCGATTACATTACGTTACATATTCCCAAAACTCCAGAAACTACTCATTTGATTAACGCCGAAATTTTGGCGAAAATGAAACCCAATGCTCGCATCATCAACTGCGCTCGCGGTGGAATAATTGATGAAGATGCTTTAGCAGCAGCGCTTAAGGAAGGCAAAATCAAGGGCGCGGCGTTGGATGTTTACGAATCCGAACCTTTGGGTGAATCTCCCTTAAAAGCTTTAGGAAAAGAAGTTGTGTTGACACCACACTTGGGAGCATCAACGAATGAAGCACAAGTCAATGTTGCCATTGATGTAGCCGAGCAAATTCGTGATGTATTGCTAGGATTGCCAGCACGTTCTGCGGTAAATATTCCCGGACTTAATCCTAATGTCTTGGAAGAACTCAAGCCTTATATGGAGCTAGCGGAAACGTTAGGTAACTTGGTAGGACAGCTTGCCGGTGGCAGAGTAGAATTACTTAACGTCAGGCTGCAAGGAGAACTGGCAACTAACAAGAGTCAACCTTTAGTAGTAGCTACTCTCAAAGGATTGCTTTACCAAGCTTTACGCGAACGGGTGAATTATGTTAACGCCAACATCGAGGCGAAAGAAAGAGGAATTCGCGTCATTGAAACGTGGGATGATTCGGTTAAAGATTACGCTGGTTCGCTACATTTAGAAGCAACAGGTAATTTAGGCACTCATGCTGTAACTGGTGCTTTGTTGGGTGGTGGAGAAATTCGCATTACTGACCTTGATGGTTTTCCCATTAACGTACCACCAAGCCATTATATGTTATTTAGCCTACATCGCGATATGCCGGGAATCATCGGTAAAATTGGTTCCTTACTCGGCAGTTTTAACGTTAATATTGCCAGTATGCAGTTAGGACGTAAAATTGTTCGTGGTGATGCGGTAATGGTTTTAAGTATAGACGACCCTTTGTCAGACGGAATCTTGAAAGAGATTATCAAGGTAGACGGCATTAGAGACGCATATACAGTAACCCTTTAAAAAGCTATAAAAACTCGTTATATCGCTTCCGGCTCCACCGGAATGATATGATAGCTCTGAGAATATCAAGGGTGCAAAGTAAGAAGTTATGCCTAAAAGTACAGATTACAACTTTTCACAAAATACCCTACCTGTATTCTTTCAGTTGCGAAATGACCGATCAAATATTTTCATTTCAACATAATAAAACAGAGGGACAAAGTATAAATAAAATGCAAAGGGGATAAATCCTGAATCTGTCATCAAAATAGTTGCCGGAACAAGTCCAGCAATGTTCCAAGGAATTAAGGGAGAAAGTACAACCACACTATTTTCCAGATCGACTGCGAGTTGATAATTATCCAGTTGATTTTTTTGATAGTTATCTTTAACTAACTCTTCAGTTAAGAGGATAGCAATTGTTTGAGTACAACCAAATGCTGCGGAAGCTATACCTATAATATTTATCCCTAAAAATAAATCAGATATTGATTTAGCTTTATTGAGATATACTTGTACGGATTCTAGAATTTTAGTTCCGGTAAAAAGTCCAGCAAATGCTGTAGAAACTACAACAACTAGAGACACTTTAGCCATAGAAATTACACCGCCTCCAAGGATGATATTTTTCAAGCTAGTATCTTCTGTTAACTCGAACCCCAGCAGCATATATCGAAAAATTTCGGAAAAAGGATAACTTTGAATATATATACTAATACATAGACTTATTAGTATACTTACTAACATAGATATTTTAATTTCCACTCGTAACCAAGCGAACAATAAAATAGCAAAAGCTGGCAACAGTACAATTGGATTAACGTTAAATAATCTACTAATTTCAGAAGTAATATATTGCTGTTCAAATTCTACAGGATTAGCAATAGAAATCAGCAAATAAACTATAGTAGAAGCAACTAAAGGTAAGAAAGTTGTTGCTAGCATCCTTTTGATATTAGTATGGATTTTCGTTCGGGTAATTATCGCAATTAGATTAGCACTAGAAGACATCGGCGAACAGCGATCGCCAAAATATGCTCCGGCAATAATGGCACCAGCAGTCAAATGAGGATTTACGCTACTACCGCTCGCCATAATCATTAAAGCAATCCCAATTGTACTTACAGTTCCGAAAGAAGTTCCAATTAATAAAGAGACAAGAATAGTCAATAAAAAGGCTGACACGATAAAGTAGGAAGGGTTAATAATTTGAATACCGTAATAGACAATAGCTGGTACTGTTCCTGCTGTCATCCAGACTGCTATAACTGCTCCAATTAATAGGAGAATGTATACAACTGAAAAAGATTTCTTACTTCCAGCCCAAGCTAGAGCAAATAGTTTCTTTGGCTTGAATCCTCTTTTTAAAAGTAAAAGAAATAAAGCAATTATAGAAATTAGCAAAGGATAAACAATAAAATATCCCTTGAAAACACTAGTTAAAAGCAAAACAAACGAAATAATCAAAAAAAATATCAAATCCATTTTAGCAAATAGTTAGGTAATTAAAGATTTTCTCAATCAGATAAGAAATTAATTGTCTCGATTGAGCTAAAATCAAGGATTTTATTCTCAACTAGTGACTGTCTAATATCTCATAAATATCACTATTCTAAAGGTAAACAAGGAGAACAATTATACACTCATATCAACTACATATTTTCTAATTTCTAATTCTTCTTTTTTTCGCTCAACACGCATAGAAAAACAACATCTGTTAAGTTCCATGCAGTAATAAAAATCTTGTTCAGGAAACTCTAGCTGGTTTGGATTAAAAAACTTTTGAGCAGCAGCAGATTTCCTAAGAATTTGTTTGATTTGCCTCAAATCAGTAGATTTATTTTCTAAAGAATTTTTCAAAAGCTCAGCACATAAATCGTCTTCTGCACAACGACCTCCACTAGCACCCATACCAACAAGTGTAACTTTTTGAGGTGAATGTTTAATAATGTATTCGACAGTGGCGTTGATATTGACAAAACAGGAAAATAAAGTTTCTTGAGCATTTCTGGCAGCTAAAATGCCATTTGTCCCATTGCTAGTTTTTAAGATTATTGTCGAATTTGATTAGAGCGATCACAATAAAAAAGTAGGCGCTTTGATTAAAGCCACACCCTTGTTTAATCGGGGTTTTGTCACCTTGATTCGTGCGATAACAATCTTTACCACAGGAAGCTTGGAACGGGAGCGCTTGAAAAAACCATACAGATGCATTAACCCAGGTTCAGCAGGTAAAACCTAGTTGATTGATTAGTTATTACCAAACGAACAGTTTTTAAATACTATTAAGTTAGTATTTTAACTTCCTAGATTTAATCTGCCTAAAGGTAGAAAACATAAAAGTAATTAGTAATGCTTTGGGAAGATGACGAAAGGTAATAAATAAGGAAGTGAGTAGCAACCGAAAATTGTGTGCCGCTGAAAGCTTGAAATTTAATTAAGTTTACACTAACTTTAAGGTATTAGACCTTTATAGTATTAAACCATAATTACAACTAACCATTAAACCTATATACTATATACTGATTAACGCTTCTACCAATATAACCATGCTGACAATCAGCGTTTTCAACTTCAAAGGCGGCACCGGCAAAAGTGCCACAACCCTTAACCTGGGCGCATCCTTGGCTAATTCCAAACGCCAAATTCTCCTGATAGACACCGACGGACAAAGAACCCTATCCTTTGCCTTGGGGTTAGACGGAACACAACCAACCGCCCTTGACTGGCTCAACAAAGCGGGCAATATCACCCCCACCCCCACTTCCATAAAAAACTTATCCCTCATCCCCGGAGATATCGGGATGTTCCAACTCAATCCCTCCTCCGACTTATTTACCCCAGCATTATCAAAACTACTTGAATTTGATATCGTGCTAATGGACTGTCCCCCAGGGCTATCCCCCGCATCGGTACAAGCAATCCTAGCCAGCGATAGAATACTTATCCCCACCACCTTAGAACCCGCTTCCCTCAAAGGATTGTCGGAAGCAGTGGAATTAATTCGGGGAGAAAGAGAAGATATAGCCATTGATGTGGTAAGAACTCGCTACAAACCCCGACTAGTTCTTACTAAAGAAGCGGATGAATTACTCGTAGAAGCAGCAGCAGAACTGAATTACCGATTGCTGCATACCACCATACCGGATAACATAGCCGTTGCCGAATCCATCGCGCAACAACAACCAGTAACTGAATACGCCCCTAAGTCCAGTGGTACTAAAGCTTATAAATCATTAGCAAAAGAATGTATTAAATATTGGGAGAAGAAATAATGACTAAAAAGTTTAGGGACATGAAACTAAGCTCCTTTTCTGGAATCAAAAGTAAACCGGAAACGGAACAACAACCAGAAACCACACAAGAAACAAAACCAAGCCCAGTAACCCGTCGTCAACCTCAACCAGCAACACGTTCTAAAACCACATTAAATACATCCCCAACTTCCTTCCAAGAACATTCCAATAGTACAAATGCTCCAACTACCAAACAACAACCTGCACCACCAGTTAAAGAAAAACCTGTAACCGTCAATATCAAAATATCTCGCACCCAACACGAATGGTTAACAGATACCGCCAGAACCGTTAGGGATAACAATACGGAACCAGTCCCCCCAGGGGATAGAGTTTACCCGCAACACTTAATCGGAGTGGCGATAGAACTGCTGCAAGCTGGTGATATTGATTGGAGTGAGGTGAAGAATGTAGAAGATTTGAAGCGGTTATTGGATATATAAAGGTATTAATAGTTAATGTCTTTATAGCATGATGGTTTAATACTATTAATTGTTACGGAGAGCAGGCTTGGGAGTAGGACATGCAAGCCCAATTAATATTGTTGAAGGTCTAATACTATTAAAGTATTATGGGATGTATTTACTACTTCCTCGTCAACTTTATTGCATAAAGGTTTGATACTATTAAACTATTAGGGTTTAGAGAAAATAAAACTTAATAGCATAAAGGTCTAATACTATTAATCCAAAACGGATATATTTAATAAAACTAAGGTAATCATATAAAGGTATAATACTATTAAAATATTGCAAGATGTGCTTAATCACTGCCTTTCTTTAGTCATAATCAATCAGTTTATTTTTACTTTCTCATATATTGGTCGGCGGACCATTAGATAATTTGACCACAATCAGCCCTGATAAGAAACAACCAACTGCCTTACTACTTCCTCCGTTGTAAAATTAAAACGGAGTCACCCCGAAAACCAACCCGCATGAACGCAGAACAAACAGTTATATTCGTTTCAGCAGCAGAAATAACCAATCATATATTAGAAGATTTACAAAAACTTTCCACTTGCTCTCTCTGAACCGAATGGCACTAAGATAAGCCGAAACAATTAATATATAAGAGTTTGGGAGTTTTAGGATGAGTTAGTAGAGGGAAGATTCGCAAGGTGCGAATTATTTCCGCGAATGTTTTTTGCTCTTATTCTCAGT
>JAAUSO010000085.1 GCA_012033205.1 Richelia sp. SL_2_1
CGTTCAAATGCGTGATTTACACCTTTGATGGCTGCTTCACTTTCTTTAACTAATTCTTTGGCATTACGCGCCACAATGGCTAAAGTATAGCTTGCTTGACTACGTTTTGATAATTAGCAAAGTCATGCTCGCAGCTTTTTTCAGGGAAGTTCCGCTATCCACTACATTTTGTAAATTGTCAATTTGCTGTAGTAAATCATTACGATTATTAGCTGCGATCGCAAACAGATGAAGAGGCATTTGTGCCAAAAATCTGCTGCTACGGTCTTGCTGATTTGGTTCTTCTGATATGATTAAATGAGCGTAAGTCCCATCTATCCCAATGCTATTAATGGCTGCTGTTCTTTTATTAGTTTCGGGGTTAAGAAACCACGGTCTTGATTCCGGAACAACATAGAAAGGACTATTTTCCCACTTTTTAATATCTTTCACACCAGTCCATTTTGGTGTTGCGGGAATATATCGATAGTAGAGACACAAAGCTGTTTTAATTAAACTGGCAATTCCCGAAGCAACATAGGTATGACCGATATTACTTTTAACGCTGCCAATAGCACAGGTTAATTTGTTTGCACCGCTTGGATAAGCCCGAAGTAAACCGTTAATTTCTGCTTCATCTTCTTGAGGAATACCACTTGCAAAAACTTCCAAATAAGATATTTCTGAAGGTTTAATCTCTGCCATTTCAAAAGCTTGCTGACAAGCAGAATTAACGGCATTAGCATCGGTACTCCCCAAACGACTTTGCAAATCATTTTTGGTCGCATTTTTTTGCGTGAAACTAATTGCATCAATGACGGCGTAAATGCACTTATTTTCTTGTTTTGCTACTTCATGTCGTTTTAAAACTACTGCACCCGCACCTTCACCAACTGTCCAGCCGTTAGCTTTTTGGTCGTATGAAAGAGTATTTACACCTGTATTAATCGTTGCTATTTTACTTCGTAATAAAACATTTTCCATACCTCCCGCTAAGTCCACAGCACCCACTAATACGGCATCTGCTTCCCCGGTAGTTAATAAATTTTGCGCTACTTCTAAAACTTTGAATGTGGAATTTTCACCAGCGGAAATGGTAAATACGGGAGCCGTAAAATCCCAAATAGAAGAAATACGACTCGCCATAATATTAGTGAGGTAGCTGACAAATTCACTGCTATCGACGGGTTGATGAATTCCGTCTTTAACTATTGTTTCTAATTTATTAATTTTATCAGATGATAGAGGTATTGCGCCAGTATTTAATCCTTCTTTAATTTCCCAGGATAAATTCCATCTTTGCTGGAGTTGATGAACAGAAAACTCTGCTTCTGTAGCAATTAAAACTGCTACATTATCGCCTTCCTTGATACCTGCATCTTGCAAAGCTCGTTCGGCAACTTTGAGCATTAATAATTGTTGTTTATTAATTTTTTCTAATTCATTGGGCGGAATTTTACTAGATATGGTATCAATTTCAAATTCACTAATATAAGCTCCTATCGGTGCTTTTGCATCTGGTAAATTATACTTTTTCAGTAATTCAGTTTCCTTTTCTACACCATGCCATCTTTGAGAAGGTAGAGGAATAAAATGCTGTTTTCCTTGATAAATACTGCCTTCAAAAGCATCTAAATCATCACAACCACCGAAAAGAGCATCCATTCCCACAATCGCCATTTTAATTGATTTGAGGGGGAAACTTGGTTCTACCGTTTGAGTATTTTTATTTTGTTCTAAAATTGTATGAGCGTTAGTTCCACCCAAGCCGAAAGCGCTGACAGCAGCACGTTTTATCGATGCGCTTTTGGAGTGCCAATTAGTAGGACTTGTGACAATGCGACTAGGGGATATTACGTTATCTTCGCAGCCGATGGGGTTTGTAATATTAATAGTTGTCGGAATGATACCCTTATTCATACTTAAGAGTACTTTGATCAGACTAGCGCTAGCCGCACCAGTCAGCAAATGTCCGATATTGGATTTTACCGAACCCGACAAGGGAGTTGCTCCATATTTACCAAAAAAGGTTTCGACAGAGTTAAATTCGGTACTGTCTCCTAATAAGGTTCCCGTAGCATGGCATTCGATATAGTCGATAGCTTTCGGGTTTAGTTGCGCTTCCGAGTAAGCTTTTTCAAAAGCTAAGGTTTGCCCTTTAGGGTTGGGGCTGAGTAAATGTTTACCCCTACCATCATTAGAAAGTCCGTTACCTACGATACTTGCATAAATGCGATCGCCATCTCGAACTGCGTCACTATAGCGCTTGAGGACTAGCATCCCCACGCCTTCTGAGGTGAGTAATCCCCGCGAAGATTTGTCTAAAGGACGACTAATATCGTTGTTTTCTGGATACCCTTGGATACCGGAAAATAACATCCGAATAAAAATCGGATCTGCACAACTAATACCCCCTGCTAACATCAAATCAGCTTTGTGTGTCCACAGATAATGAGATGCTAATCTCGCAGCGTATAAGGGAGAAGAACAAGCAGCATCAAGGCAAAAATGAATGTGAGACAGAGATAAAGCTTGAGAAACGATTGCAGCAGGTAAACCCGATATCATCGCGTTGTAAAATGATGTTTCTTCGGAGTTTGGTAAAGTTGCTAAATCAAAGTCCTCTTGTTGTAAAAGTTCTCTGATGGCAGGTTTTAATACCTGTTGATAAATCGGTTCAAACAGTTGGTTTGATGACTTCGTAGGTAACGAGAGACTGCCCAATAATACTCCACATTTGGAAAGCACAGATTTGTTTTCCAAGTAACCACTATTTTGCAATGCTTGCTTCGCAGCATAAAGCGACCATTTAAAGGTATCATCTAGATTTTGTAGAAATGAAGCAGGCAGATTATATCCCGATCCATCGAATTTGAAATTACGAACAAATCCCCCTTGTAAGGAATAAACTTTATCTGCTTTTCCTTTTTCTGAGTCATAAAATATAGTAGGTTCTATTCCAATTTCATCAATACTTAATTCGGAAGTAGAATCTGTTTGTTCAATTAAATTGTGCCAAAATTCTTCCGCATTTTTAGCATCGGGGAATAAACATGAAAAGCCAATTATTGCTATTTTTTCCATAATTTTATTTAGTTATTAAAGGGAATTGGGAATAGGGAATTGGGAATAGGGAATAGGGAATAGGGAATAGTTTGCTGTCAACTGTCATGACTTCAAGGATTGTGTGGGAATAATAATTCCTTTACCACCTAATAAACGGGAATATATCTTACCTTGATTGTCGTGGATGATAAAATCGGCACTGACGCTGTTATTTGATTTATTCCTAACTTCGCAAGAAACGTAAAAAGGTTTATTACAAGGAGTTGCTGCAAATTGTTCGTGTTTTTTAATTTCAGCAGGTAAACAAACTTCTTGATGATAATGTTGTAACCAAACCCATAAAGGATGAGTACTTAAATCAATAGAGTAAGGATTTACCCATTGAACGGGAAATTGTCCTTGCTGTTTTCTATCAATTTCGTTCCAAATACATTCGATAGTAATTTTTTCTGGACTAATATTTAATACTTTTGTTATTCCTTTAAAAGATTCTCCGTGGAATAAAGGAAATATTGATGAATTCTCTTGATAAAAATCATTACCTGTAATCGGGATGATTTTATCTTCTGTCATATTTAATTGTTCGTAAATTGGACTTGGAGTATTGTGCGGTAATAAATGAATTTCGTCAATACTGTAATGGTAATTCAGTTTTCCGTTACTATTTCTACTCCATATTTTTGCTTTAAAAATGATTTCTTGTTGTTCATTTTTAGCAATTTCTTCTAAATCTAGAATATATTCATCTGCTTGCTTACCATTAAAAATTATTCCCTTCAATACTTTAAAATTGTTATAGTAAAAAAACCTATACCCCGGATAAAGTTGTTCACAAGCATTAATCATCCATGCTGTTGCGCAAGTAGCAGGTAAACTGGTTTTCCACCAACTATATGGTCTTGTAAAAAAGGATTAGCTGCTTCCGTAAATTTACGATGAATTCGATAAGTTTTCAACTGAGAATTTAAAGGTGTTGGTAGAGGAGAAATCGGACTACCAATCACAACTTGTGTCGAATCACGATAAGAGTCATGAAGTTCGTTGACCAACATTTTTGCTCCCGCTTCTACCGGAATAATTTCGATACCTCTACGAGCAAATTCTTTTTTCAATTCCGGTGTCACCATACCACTATCCCAACCTCCCCAATTAATCGCTACTACATGACATTGGGGATACTGTTGTTTAAACAAATGAGCCGATTTGTTGAGAATTTCGTTGGCTAAAGCGTAATCAGATTGACCAATATTACCGTAAAAACCAGCAACAGAAGAGTATAAAACTAAATATTCTAATTGGTCGAGATTAACACAACCAAGTAGATTTTTTAACCCTTGAATTTTAGCGCTGTAAACTTTTTCAAAATCCTCTTCGGTCTTCTTTTCAATTAGTTTATCAGCTAAATTACCCGCACCATGAATAATACCAGTTATTGTACCCATACTTTCTGTAACAGCAGTTATTTTTTGCTGTAAATCCTGAGTATTTGTGACATCAGTATTAATATATTCTGCTTCACCTCCTGCTTGTTTAATTATCTCTAAAGTTTGTTTAATTTCTCGGTCAGAAATAATTTGATTATAAATCTTTTTCACCTCTATGGGAGTAGGTTTTTCTCCCTTTTTCAGCAAATCTTCCATAATCCGTTTTTTTAAAGTTGCTTCATCAAAGCAATTTTTTGCAAATAAAGGTTCCGATTCTAATAAGGAAGAACGTCCTAGTAAAATAAACTTACACGGATACTGTTGTGCTAATTCAATTACGCATTTTGCAGTAATACCTTTAGCACCTCCACTAACAAGAAAAACCGATTCGGGACGAATTGAAGTTGTTGTTTTCATAATTTTTATGACTTGCTTTCTAGTAATTAGTAACTTTAAAAATATCGACTAACAAGAGATAATCTTTGACCTCTAACCTTTAACATTTGACCTTAATTTGACCTGATTAATCGGTAACTGATGAAAATTGATGTAATTATCACGTCGATTAAGACGCTCTTTTCTCATAGCGGATACAATCGCAAATGTGGTAAATGTGAAAAAAGTTACCATCAAAGCTATTAGTATTGGTACTAATTTGTCGATTTCAGTATTAGTTCTATTAGTGCTATTACTTTTATTTGTGTTATCAGGTTTATTTTCGTTATCAGGTTTATTTGTGTTATCCGTTTTATTTGTGTTATCAGGTTTATTACTTGCACTAGAAATATGCTCAATATTTTCTGTATCAGTTTTACTACTTCCTTGAACAATTGTAATATCGCCGAAATCTTTGTTATCTTCTGATAATTTCATCGAAGTTTTGTAAGTTTGATAACCGTTAGCTTCTACTGTAATTTGTCCTTGAATAACTCCGTTGCTATCGGGTTTTGCCGAAAAACGGTAAATTCCTTCTAAGTCGGTATAAGAAACGATTGAAGTACCGTCATTATGATCAAATGTGACTTTTGCTGCTCTGATAGGTGCTTGTTTATTCCAATCAACAATGCGACCTACATAATTTTTTTTTTGGTTTTCAGACATGATATATTAGAGGTCAAAGGTTACAGGTCAAAGGTTACAGGTTAGAGGTTAAAGGTTAAAGGTTAAAGGTTAAAATTTCTCTAGCGAGCAAGATGTATGTCCTTGCGGACACGCTTCGCTAACGCACTAATTTCTAACTCCTAACTCCTAACTCCGGTACAGACGTAGCACTGCTACGTCTCTACAACAAACTCCGGTGGTACTAACTCTGAACCGTAATCGTTGTTCTTCCTTGATTTCCGTAAGCGACTTCGGTTATTAGACGATTAGAATCGTGTAATTCGGCTTTGATATGGTTGATGCAACTTTGGGTGTCGATTTCTGGGTTAATATCAATTGCTCGACAAAAGACTTGTCCCCATTCCCAAGTAAGTGTTTTGGCTAATCCGAATAATCCACCACCAATAGCACCAAAGTTGATTTTTTGTTCTAATCCGAAAGCACCATCAAGTCTAGTCACTGTACAAAAGCAACTGTGTCCTTTTTCTGCTGCTGCGTTAAGAGATTTTTTCAGATGCTTAGCAATAAAGAAAACTTGTTTGACGATCGCCTTTTCTTCGGGAAAATATTTTATACTCTTGGGTGCAGCGTTAAATATTGGATGAATATGGATAAAAGCACCTATGGAACCACAATTCTCTGTAATTGCTGTTAATTGTTTTTGGAGATGCTCTTCGCTTAAGTCTTCTAAAATTATATTTTTGATATGACTCGGTAATACCGAACGTCGGGGAATTATTGATTCGGGAAAGCTCATAACTACCACTTCCCAACCACTTTGAGTTAATGACTCGGCTAGTTGGGAAGTGATGAGGGAACCATTATCGGTTATTAAAGCGATGTGTCCCTCTGGTAATGCAAATTCTAGAAAATCGGGTGCGGGGAGGGGTTGTAATTTTGCTCTCTGTCTTACAACCCCCCCAATTTGATTTAACGGCTCATTTAACGGCTGCTGATTTGCATCAGACTGTAACTTTTTTTTTCACCTCCAGATAATCCCTGAAGATACTCAACTATTTGTCCGATAGTGCGTAGTTCGCTGATTTCTTCTAAGTTATCGGGTTTGGGTAAATCCGGGTACGCTTCTTGTAATGCCCCCATTATCTCTACTCTTTTAATAGAGTCAATACCCAAATCGGCTTCCATATCCATGTCCATTTCCAGCATTTCCACAGGATAACCCGTCTTCTCGCTGGTGATTTCTAACATCGATTGACCAAGACCACTAGTATCAACAGTTGCTTCTGTCACTGTTGAAATTACAGGTGTTTCTGTTTCTACTGTTTCTGAAATGGAAGCTGTATCAGTTGTCGTCGGTTGAGCAATTTCTTTGTTTGTGGTTTCTACTGCTTCTACCGGAGTACTAACAGCAGAACCAGAAGACATGGATTTGAGATACTCTACTATTTGACCGATAGTACGCAGTTCGCTTAATTCTTCTAAATTATCAGATTTTGGTAAATCAGGATACATTTCTTGTAATGCACCCATAATTTCTACTCGTTTAATCGAGTCAATACCCAAATCAGCTTCCATATCCATATCCATTTCCAGCATTTCTACCGGATAACCCGTTTTTTCACTAGTGATAGCTAAAAGGTTTGTATCTAAATCAGATAAATCTACAGAGGAAGTAGGAGAAGGAAGATTGGGGGATGGGGAGATGGGGGGAGTCGAAGAAGAGGGATGGGGGGATGGGGAGACGGGGGGAGTGGGAGAGGTGGGAGTGGAAGATTCTTCTTCTAATCCTGTTAATCCTTCTAATTCGTGATTTGGGTTGTTTTGAATTATCTGTTCATATTCTTGCTGTACCTGTTGGAAGAAGTTTTTGGTATATTCTACTTGATTTTGTAAATACTGTTCGTGAACTCGCAGGGTATCACCTTGATGACTGTGAAACTTAATCATGCCACGCTCTAAGCTTTCGATAATTTTTGGCTTGAGTGAGTCGGTTGAAGATTCAGTTTTGACAAACAAGGAGTTTTGTTGCTGCATCAATTGGAAAAATGTTCTCACATATTCCACTTGATGGTTGAGGTATTGTGCGTGAACTTGTAAATTTTCACTTTGATTTTGTCCAAATTGAGTTAATACATATTCCAAGCTTTCTAAAACTTGTTCGTAATTTAGAAGTTCGTTTGGTGTAGTTTGCATATGCATATTTAATTTCTCTACTGACTGCGGTTTGAGAAGAGGAGCGGGGGAAGATGTTTCGATATTGTTTGTTTGTTCCCTTGTCTCCTTGTCCCCTTTTATTACTACTGCTTTGTTATGTCCGTTTCCGTTATTGGCGATAGGCAGAAAAGATGGGGTAGAATTTCCGACTTTATCTCCTTGTCCCCTTGTCTCCTTATCTCCTTGTCCCACTTTTCCACCTTTACCGTTGCTGCTAACAGAATTACTAAAAGTACTTTCTGGAATAGTTGCTGTATTTGATATTACTGCAACTTCTACAGGCTTACTCGTGGATATTCTTGCTTGATGTGTTTCGCTAAGAGCTTTTTCCCATCGCTGCTTGGTTTTTTCAGATACGTAATTGCTTCCATTCAATTTGATGCTTAAACCCTTTTTATTTTCAGTAGATTTAACTACTTCTGCTACTTGATAGGGGTCGAGGTTTTTCAAAGTTATCCCGGCAACTCGTAACTGAATCACAGCTTCTCTGAAACAGTAGTCGCTATCCTTTCTGGGACTAGAGTTTAAAGCAATTGCCATATGAGGGCGATCGCCTAATATATCTTTAACCAGGTTGGTAAGAATTTTTCTGGGACCAAATTCGACGAAGCAGTAACCACCGTCTGCATAGATATGTTCAATTTCCTGTTTAAATAATACAGAATTTGATAATTGTGATTCGAGGGTTCTTTGCAGTTCGTGGGGTTCTTTAGAATACTGTTTTGCCGTAACGTTGGTGTAAACGGGTATTTTAGGAGATTTGAACTTGATACTTTTGGTTGCGATCGCAAAAGCTTTTTGAGCGAAAGCAATCAGGGGTGTGTGGAAAGCAGCGGCTACGGGTAAAACTACAGCCGCACATCCAGAGTCGTGCAGAACCTTTTGTAATTGATGAATGGATGGTGTGGGACCTGCTAATACCACCTGAGTAGGTGAGTTCAAGTTGGCAATGTGAATTTGAGGATAGTCTTTGAGGGCTACTTCGATTTTACCTAAGTTTTCTTTGACCGCCAACATCGCACCAGTGTCATAATTGGGGTCTTTGGGTGCAGCCATTGCTTGACCTCTAGCTTTGACTAGGAAGCAATAATCTTCGTCACTCAAAGCTTCACTAGCCCATAATGCTGTGAGTTCACCAAAACTATGTCCAGCCAAAAAATCAGGCTTAAATCCAGCTTGTTGCAGTACTTTATAATATCCGGCGCTCAACATTCCGATAGCTGGTTGGGCGTATTCGGTGCGTTGTAATGCAGCGATTTGAGCATTTTTCTCGCTTTCTTCAAACACCGGATGGGGAAAGACTATCTCGGAAAGCGGCTGCAAATTATCTTTGAGTAACAAGCTGTCCATGTAACCGTACAGTTGACGCAATTGGGGAAAGTTCATTACTACTTCCTTACCCATATTTAAATATTGCGAACCTTGTCCGGAGAACAACGCAACTACTTTCCCAGTCAAGTCCATACCTTCTTTTCGGTAATGAATTCCGCTGGGATGTTCCCAAAATGCTGTATCTCCGTTGTTTTTCAACAAGTCGATGGTTACTTGCAGTCTTTTACAAGTCTCTGATAACGAGGATGCAACAAACCCAATTCTTGCATGAGATTGAGGAATTTCTTTGAATTTACAAGCTTCTACTAACTCAGAATAATGTTTATCTCCTGTGGTAGATTGCAGTTTTGCCAAAGTTGCTTCACAGGTTTGCAATAACTGAGCTGGATTTTCCGCAAACAGCAACAGTTGTGCCGGTGCATCATGCAAACGGTATGCACTATCGTGGTCGCTACGATATTCTTCTAAGACTACATGATAGTTGGTTCCACCAAAGCCAAAAGAACTCACTCCTGCACGTCTGGGGGCTTCCCCAGCAGCAGAAATCCAGGGACGAGTTTCTGCATTCAAATAAAACGCAGAATTCTTGATATTGAGTTTGGGATTGGGTTGAGTAACGTTGATAGTGGGTGGTAATACTTTATGATGCAGTGCCAAGGCTGTTTTAATCAAGCTAGCCGCACCAGCCGCAGCTTTCGTGTGTCCGATTTGCGATTTAACGCTACCCAAAGCAATATACTGTCTCTTGGGATTATTTTCACCAAAATATTCTCGCAAAGATGCAAATTCGGTGGGGTCTCCCGCCATAGTCCCGGTACCGTGGGCTTCCACTAAATTTACAGTCAATGGATCTAAGCCCGCATCTTCATAAGCCCGTCGCAAAGCTGTTACTTGTCCTTCCTTACGAGGTGCGTAAATACTCTTAAATCTACCGTCGCTAGAAGTACCAATTCCCTTGATAACTGCATAGATTTTATCTCCATCTCGCTCAGCATCCGACAAACGCTTGAGAACCATCATTCCCAAACCTTCACCCAACATCATCCCGTCAGATTTAGCATCAAAAGGTTTAACTTTGTCCCCCGGAGAAACCGCCGGTGTTTTACTAAAACTGATGTATGCTGTAATCGAATTGTCTGTATCCACTCCCCCAGTCAGCATCATATCAGCACGATGATCCGCCAACTCCGCGATCGCCATTTTCAAAGCAGCTAGAGAACTAGCACAAGCTGCATCCACCGTGCAGTTAAGTCCACCAAAGTTAAAGCGGTTGGCTATACGCCCGGAGACTACATTCGCCAACATTCCGGGGAAGGCATTTTCATCCCACTTCACATAAGCACTTTGAATTTTCTCAATGATTTTTTGAGTATCTTCGTCGGATAAACCACTGCTTTTTAAAGCTTTTTTCCATATGGGATACTGTAATCTAGCACTTAGTGGTACTCCCAACTTCAAAGCCGCAGAACCCAAAACAACACCGATATTCTCGCGGTTGAATTCGCGCTTTTCATCGTATCCCGCATCTTCCATCGCTTCTTTGGCAACCACCAAACTTAATAGTTGCGAAACATCAGTAACTTCTAAAATGTTCGGGGGAATACCAAATTCCATGGGATTAAAATCAATTTGGGGAATAAATCCACCGCGTGAGCAATAAGTTTTATCTTCCGGTGTTCTGGGATTAGCGTCGTAGTAATCTTCTAAATTCCAATGAGTTTCGGGAATCTCAGTAATACAGTCTATTTTATTAACAATATTCCGCCAATATTCCTGTAAATTTCTGGCTTCGGGGAAAATCGATGCCATGCCAATAATGGCTATAGGAGTATGTTGCAATTGTCTGTTAACTTTGTTCATTGACGTAGATTCTTGTGAGGACATCTTTTGTTTGACCTTAATAAATCTTTTCACAGCCTTTTCGCAATTGCTGATTTGTTCTTCCAATTGCGCCAAAGCATTATCTATGGGTTGAGCCGACATAGGACATAAAATAAAATAGTATCGTTGCTTTCAGAAGGAAAAATAAAACTTGTAGCAAGAATAAAATTCAGCTACACCTGATTTTAATCACAGGTAAAATAGCTGCCCAATAAAAAATTGGATCATAAATTGGCAACATCATCAGTTGGATAGATAAATGATAAATAATTTTTGACAAACACCAATATTAGGAGAAATGCAACCCCGATTAATTTATTATTTGAGATTTTTTAAATAGTTTCCTCTAATGATGCAATATTTTTTCCTCAGAGTGCGTCTATCCTACGGTAGAACAAAAAACTAAATTAAACTTGTTTCTTGACATTGGGGTAACAGATCAACAACATTATTAAAGCTGGAAAAATAATCTTCCAATGCTTTTGCAGCAAGGTCTGTGAATTCTATCCATTCTTCTTTACAATGATTTGAAGATACTGTTTCCCATTCAAATAAAGAAGATTTGGGAATAGCTACTAAAACAGAAACGCTCTTTTTATCCGAGTCGCCGTTACTCTGCCGTGCAACAGCGGGCAGTAAGGCAACCGGCGTTCCCCGGTCAGTTTGATTATTAAACCTTACTGCGGCGATATAATTGGTATTAATGACAACGTTCTGTATTTTTATAAATGTCATAGCTAGTTAAAACGCCTTGGAAGATAATTTTATGAACTGTAAACAATAATGTTTGACAAGTTAGTTACAAAACCACACCATTTAAAATATCTAGTTTTTTGATAAATCCTTTACTCCTATACACCAATAAAATGGGGACTTTATCAAATTAATTGACAAACAATTTCAAGTATCGTCTATCTTAGTAATTAGACTAGTTTTTTGAATTTTTTAGTTGTCCACTAATAAACTAAGCAACTAATTATTAAATGTCTAATCAACTAAAACAATTAGAAGTAATATCAACATTAGCACAGCTTAAACAAAGCGGATTATAGAGTTTAAACCATTTTGGCAAAAAAATTAGATTCGATAAAATGTTTATCAGATAAAAAGTATCGAAAAATAGTATCATCCATAACTTCATATTTCTCAGGGTAATTTGATAAAAAACTTCAAAGATATAAGTCCTTGTTGATTGTAAAGTAGTTTTAAGTTGGTGTGAAAGCAATATCGCTACTTTATATATACAGTTTAATAGCTATTTTATCAAAAGTGTCTTTTTTCAAAAGAACATGAGAATTAACAGAGTATTTTTTTCTAATCATTTGTGTAAAATCAAGTTGATATCTCAACATTAACTATATCAATTTCCATTGACAAATACAGTTATTATTGTGTTTTTCGATTTTTAGTAATTGTTTGATATGGGTAATTAGCAATTAGTATTTACCTACTCATTCAAACAAGAGATAAATAGTAATTTAGTGAAACTATTTAAAATATTGGGAGTTCATTTTGAGCAATTAGATAAATGTAAAATGTTATCCAATATAGAAGTCGGGTTTTGATGAGGATGATCTAGGATTACAGATACTGATTCTAAAAACCCGACTTTTGTAGTTACACAAAAATTTTTATTTAAAAATATAAATAATTAGAACGTGCGATTTTTCGGGTTGTTTTTCAGTCCATTTTCCCCAGCGTGAGATACCATTACGAATTAAATCTAGATTTTCGTCACCGATAAAACACACCCGTCGCATTTTTTCGCAAGTCATTAAAATTTCGCCGTTACCCATGAACGGTGCAATGACATAATTGTTCTGAGTTGTAAACATATTGATCAAATACTGGATGATTCCGGGAGCATTGTCCAAGTTAATTGGTATTTGTGGTTTTGATATCGGTTGTCGCGAAAAAATTCCTACATATATTTTGCCCAACAGTAATTCGTACTGAAAAGTCATCCGTGTAGTGCTGCAAAATTGAAACAAGTTGTCTTCCGAACGCAATACAGCCACAATCTTGGCTTCATCGACTAAATAATCGTGATTCCATGCATCCGAATCAGTTGCAATTGCTAAAGCCGCGTTTGAAGGTAGCAGTTGAATAAAGTCTTTAGTTGCGGTATCGCCATAATATACTAAATGGCGATTGCCCAAAGTCCATTTATCGCCAATTTTGGACAGCGAGTTTGGGTTAAAAACGAGCGAATTGATAATTTTTGGCTGTTCCACTCTTTGTTGTTCCTTTTTGGTTTCTGACTTAGCTTGTAGCTGTGCGATTGCGCTGTGAAAAGCTTGTAGCTGCAATTGTTCTTGTTGCGCTCGTAATTTTGTCGCGAGTTTGGCTTGCTCTTCGGCTTGTTCATAATCACCCCTCAAGATGGCTAACTCATAAGCCTGTAACGCTTTTTCTGCTAAGACTCTTTCTTTTCTACCAGCCCGGGCAATATTTAACAGGGTGGTTTTTTTATCGGCTAGCGCCGTTTTCTGAATGATTTTTTGAATTTTGGGAGCGATATCTCTAGCTATTTGCTTGTCATGTTGCCAACTGCGTTCGCTATAACCGGCTTGTTTTGCTAACTGTTGGGTAGTTTTAGCTGGTGGTGAAATTATTTCACTACCATTTTGGGAATTCTTGAGGGTATATTGATTGTCCCCTGCTTTGGCTCTCATTCCCAATTTAATCAGGATTTTTTCTCGTTCTAATACCAGTTTTCCTCTTTCGAGGGGTTCTAATTCGTTGCGAATCAAATTTTCGTCAATTTCAGCGAGTCTGGCTCGTTCGTCGGAATCATAAGTAATTATATTGCATTCAATTTCTTTATAACCAAGCAACTTGCAAGCTGTTAACCGATGTAATCCAGCAATCAAGTTAAAATGTTGGTCTACTGCAATGGGATTGAGCAAACCATTTAATTGAATAGATTCTTTTAACTGCTCTACTTTTTCGTCATTAATTGGACGACGATTGTTGCTAAATTTAATTTTTTCTATCGATACTTGAGATATTCCAGACATAATAAAATTATGGAAAAACGATATACCGACTGTCATTTGATTGATATTTGTATGCCTTGAAAATGCCAAAAATGAATTTTATGCCATGAAACTGTTAGCAGCTTGTTAGTAGCTTGATATCAAATTGTTTTTCACAACCAATATTCGAGAAAAGCCCAAGTCTTATAATCTTATTCCTCCTATATTGCCTTAAATCAATCAACTTGATAGCAAAAATACCATAGCTAAAAAGAATCTTTATAAAGTCAAGCTATTGAAAAAGATATTTTGATATTTGAAGATTAGGGACGTTACCTAACAGTTATTTGCTCCCGATAATGGCAAACTAAAATTATCATGTTTTTTGTATTTATTGGCACTAAAATGCTGTAAAAAATTATCTTGAGTGTTTTTTGATGGCTAAAGCTCAGATATTTGAAGGGTAACAATTGCCTAGAAATTGCTTGATACAGCATTGTTTGGAGTTACTAAATATATAGAATAGGAAAATTCAATTACTCTTAGAAGTGGATTGACAATATTAAAATTGTTTGCCATACTTAAATACAAGTTTTTTAAGCAGTTGCTTCCAGCATTTAATTACTATAATATAATCGCCGCAATTAAAATTTAGTTTTTGTGAAGAGCGTTACTGCTATTTCCTAGAACAATACCTTATTAATAATATAGAATAAAAATTAGTAAATATTTCGCCGGGTAATCATTAATTTTTTATTTTGGTATTTGCGAATGGTCAAATATTACAAGTTAAATATTAAAAGTTAAATATTTGCTTGTTAAATTTGCTTGTAAGATAACAATATTGGTTCTTACGAATGTATTTGCCCCTAGTTACTTTTAGTTATTTATGTACGCAGTCATATGCGATGGTTATTTAAGGAGGATAAAATTTTTCAACACATTACCATCTACTGTCTTTGCGTACAATCTGTATTGATATTTAACAGTTATCAGTTACCAGTTGAGAGATCAGATAGGGAGAATATCAATAAATTATTGTTAACTGTTAACTTTTAACTGATTACTGTTAACTGTTAACTGACTTTTATACATTGGCTCTTCACAATTGGAATCAAAATATGTCAGTAGATAAGGAAAGGGAGTTTATTGCAAAACCTAAGACTCGGTGGCGAGTAGTTTTAGCGACTTCCATTGCTTTGGCTACAACACTCATTGGTTTATACAGCTATTTACGATTACGTTCCGATATTTCTTCACAATCGTCTACTCCTGTTACAACTCCTACAAGGGTAGCAATTACAGCTTTAGGTCGTATAGAACCCGAAGGAGAAGTTATTCAACTATCGGCTCCTAGTTCGATTAGCGGTTTGCGAGTAGAAAAATTGTTGGTAAACCAAGGAAATGCAGTCAAAGCCGGACAAATAGTCGCACTCTTAGAAGGTTATGTTCGCGCAACAGTCAACGTACAACAAGCTTTAGATCAAGTTAGAGTTGCTCAAGCTAAATTATCCCAAATCCAAGCTGGAGCCAAAAGAGGAGAAATTGATGCTCAACAAGCGGCGATCGCCAGTTTACAATCGCAGTTACAGGGAGAAATTGCTACAAGAAATGCTACTGTTGCACGGTTGCAAGCAGAGTTAGATAATGCTCAGACTGAATATAATCGCTACCGTTCGTTATATCAACAGGGTGCGGTTTCCGCTTCTGTCGCAGATAGCAAACGCTTGCAGGTAAGGACTTTACAGCAACAGTTAAATGAAGCACAAGCAGCCCTCAATCGTACTGTTAATACCCTACAAGACCAAATCAGGGAAGCCAGAGGTAAGTTAGATAGTATTCAGGAGGTTCGTCCTCAAGACGTTCAAGTAGCACAAGCTGAAGTCAAAAGCGCAATATCTGCTGTCGAACAAGCAAAAGCAGAGCAAGAATTAAGCATTCTTAAATCTCCTGTCACCGGAACAGTTTTGAAAATTAACACCAAACCGGGGGAAGTAGTTTCGGGAGCTGGAATCATGGAGATAGGTAGAACCAATCAGATGTATGTAGTCGCAGAAGTTTATCAGACAGATATTCAGAAAGTACGTTTAGGTCAAAAAGCCTTCATTTCCAGTACGGCATTTCCTGGGAAACTAAAAGGAACCGTGAGCGAGATTGGATTGTTAGTTGACAGACAAAGAATTCTGAATATTAATCCAGGAGCAGATACCGATAGAAGAATAGTTGAAGTCAAAATTCGTATTGACGAGCTATCAGATAACAAACTCATCATGGGTTTAACTAACCTACAGGTAGATGTTGCCATTCAAATTTAAGTGTAATCAAGGGAATTGGGAATTGGGAATAGTTAACAGTTCAATCTAAAATGTAAAATCTAAAATCCAAAATTGTTTGACAATTATGGCTTCAAAAACCCCTTTAGCATGGTTACAGCTAGTACGAAATAAATTTCGTTCTCTAGTAGCTGTAGCTGGTATCGCTTTTATTGTGATACTGATGTTTATGCAACTTGGATTTCAAGACGCTCTTTACAAAAGTGCAACTCAAGTGCATCGAAGTCTCCAAGGAGACTTATTTTTAGTTAGTTCTCAATATAAAGCTTTGACAGCTACTCAAAGCTTTTCCCGGACTCGTTTATACCAAGCATTAGGATTTGAAGGAGTAGAGTCAGTTACTCCAATTTATTTAGGATTTGCTAAATTCAAAAATCCTGACACGGGTGAAAAATACTCAATATACGTAATGGGTTTTGAACCGGGAAGACCCACGATTAATTTACCAGGAATTGAGGAAAATATAGATAAACTAAAATTATCTGATGTCGTGTTATTTGATGAAAATTCTCGACCGGAATTTGGAAATGTTGCGATGCGATTCAAGCGGGAAGATACCGAACCAATAATCGAAATATTTCCCTTTGATTCATTAGCAGGTTATAGAGTGAGAGTCGGTGGATTATTTAGCTTAGGTCCTTCCTTTGGAGTAGATGGAAACTTAATTGTTAGTGATACAACTTTTCTAAGGATATTTCCTAATAGTAGACCTCCAGATAAAATAGATATCGGGGCAATCACTCTAACTCCCCAAGCAAATTCTCAACAAATTGTCCAAAAATTACGAGATAGTTTACCCAATGATGTTCTAATATTTAATCACGAAGGGTTTATTAATTTTGAAAAAGAATATTGGGCTACCAGAACACCAATCGGTTTTATTTTAAACTTAATGTTAACAATGGGTTCTGTTGTTGGTATAGTTATTGTTTATCAAATATTATTTAGCAACATTGCTAGTCAATTAGTAGCATACGCAACTTTAAAAGCCATAGGTTATGCCAATAATTATTTATTAAGGGTGGTTTTTAAACAAGCTTTCATATTAGCAATACTTGGCTATATACCAGGTTGGATTATATCTAAATATCTATATGAGTTTGCCATGAAAGCAACAAAACTACCAATAAATATGAGTCTTGATAATGCATTATTAGTATTGATAGCGACAGCTTTAATGTGTCTTATTTCCGGTGCCTTAACTGTAAATCAACTCCGTTCTGCTGACCCAGCAGATATATTTTAAAGTTAGGAGTTAAGAGTTAGGAGTTAGGAGTTAAGAGTTAGGAGTTAGGAGTTAAGAATTATTCACCTTTAACCTTTGACCTTTGACCTTTGACCTTTGACCTTTGACCTTTGACCTTTAACCTTTAACCTTTAACCTTTGACCTTTAACCTTTGACCTTTATTTAACCTTGTAAAAATGAACCTCACAGATAAAACTTTACTTATCACCGGAATTGGTGGATTTATTGGTTTACGTACAGCCGAAATTGCTATCAGCAAAGGCTTAAAAGTCCGTGGACTGGAAAAAGATAAGGATGCAGCTAAAAAAGCTGAAAAATTAGGTGCTGAAGTCCATATAGGTAGCGTCGTCGATCCATCAATTGCTCAAAAAGCTTGTCAGGGAATAGACATAGTTTTACATACTGAAGAAGTCGCAAAAGAAGGAGGTTCAATTAAAGAATTTAGCGAAGTAAATATCGATGGAAGTATTAATATCGGTAAAGCTGCTCGTAACGCTGGAATAAAAACTTTTATTCATCTTTCCAATGCTTTAGTTTATGGTTTTAATTATCCTAATGGGGTAACAGAAAACCAAGCACTTGTAAAAGAAACAAATCCTTATTGTCAAACAAAAATAGAAGCAGAAAAAGCTCTACAGCAACTAAATAGTTCGCAAGATTTTGGCATTATTATTATTCGGGCTGGAGATGTTTATGGACCTGGTTCTATTCCTTGGATAGTCCGACCAATTTCTTTGATGCAGCAAAAATTATTTGCTTATACTAATGAAGGAAAAGTGATCAACCATGTATATGTAGATAATTTGATTGATGCAATTTTCTTAGCTATAGAAAATGAGCAATATGGTGAAATATTCAATGTTACCGACGGCAAAGAAACCTCTCCGCAAGAATATTTTACTCGTTTAGCAGAAGCCGCTGGTTATCCTGCTCCTTCATCTTTACCAAAAGAAGAAATGAAAATATTTCTTAAACTGCGCTGTCAAGGACAAAAACTTTTTCGTAAACAACCAGATATTCTTCCAGAAGCCGCAGATTTTATGAGTCGTCCTTATGCTTTTTCTATTGATAAAGCACGCAAATTATTAAATTATCAGCCAGTTATTTCTTTGGATGAAGGAATGAATCGTATTCAGAAATGGCTGCAAAATCAAGACAAATAAACCACTGATACATCATCTCTAAAAGCTATATTTATACAGCTTATTTAACGTGAGTTCGACACTCTCACAGAAGTCGGGTTTTTAGGATAAATTTCAGTGGTAACAGACAATCTTTATCAAAACCCGACTTCTAACCGCACGAAAAATTAAGTTTTTACAGTTTCCTTATAATTTAATCAGCAATCGAAGTACTGAATATCAAACTCACGTTATTTAATGTCAGTTGAATGAGGAATACTCAATCTTTTTTTGCTACTAAAAATTCTGAGAGTTATGAAATAATAACTAATCATCAATTAATCAATATCAATAACAAATGAAAATCTTTCAATTTGCTTGTTTATTATTTTCTACTTTAGCAAGTATTGGATTGTTAGTTAAAGCTAATGCTGTAGAAGATTTTGCAACGCTGACTGTTACGATTAACGGAATTCAAAATCAAAAAGGACAGATTTGCTTAAAAATTTATGAAAATGAAAGCGGATTTCCTTTGAGTGATAATAGCGTAGTCAAAAATCAATGCACAAAAATAACAGGTAATTCGCTCAAAAAGGAGTTTACAGATTTAAAAAAAGGTACTTATGCTGTTGCAGTAATTGATGATCAAAATGATGATACCAAACTTGACCGAGATTTTCTTGGTATCCCTGAAGAAGGTTTTGGTATTTCAAATAATCCTACAGTGTCAATAAAAACTGGAACTCCCAAGTTTGAACAAGCAAGTTTTTCATTAATACAAAATCAAACTATTGAAATTGTAATGAAATATTCTCTCGACTAATCATTCCTTGATAGTACAAGCCCTCGAAATCATATGTCTGTCAGACAAAATCCTTTCATTTCTAAGCTCCCTGAGATCAATCCAAAATCTAAAGCTTGTACTGAGCGAAGCGAATGTATCTAAAATCTAAAATTGATTGACTCCTAAATTATGGATAGAAAAGCTTTAGGCATGGCAATTTTTATGGGACTATATGTTCCATTATTCACAGCAATTTCTGTGACGATACACCGTTTCACTCATTCAACAACAAAAGAAAACAATAAAATTATTATTGTTCATCGTCAATTTGAAAAACAGTCTTTTCACCTAGCAAACAAAAATTCAATTTTTAACTTGGACACATCGAAAAGTTTCTCTTTCTCAACAGATATTTTGGAATCAAACTCGTTAAACTTCTATAAATTGTTACCTCCCGCTTATGTCAGAGACAACAATAATTTATTGCATAATTTAGATTTTAATCAAATTACGTTCGCAGAATCAAAAGTCAATTAATCGGACAATCAACCAGTTGATAATCAAATTTTTCTTTAATTTAACAAGAGAAAATAATCAACATCAGAACTATGACTTTTTACCTATTATCTAATCAATGGTTAAAAAGTAAAAGATCAGGACTTACGCAAGCCCCCCTTAAAAAGGGGGGTTGGGGGGATCGAAAATGTCTGGAACACTATATTTTCTGTTATTGGTGCGTAAGTCCTAAGATAAAATATCAAAGCTTTGTTCGGTCAGAAACTCTGTTGATTGAGAAAAATTTAGACTATTACCTCTAACCTTTAACCTTTCACCTCTAACCTTTATTAATCATGTTAAAACAACCTCTTAGACTGGCAATTGCCACAGGATTATACCCTCCATTTTTAACCGGAGTTTCCGTTGCAGTACATCAACGAGTACGCTGGTTTTTACAACAGGGACATCAAGTTTTTTTGATTCACCCGCAAATTAGCGATCGCTATCCTCCAAATGTTGGCAAACGTCCGATGTCAGGATTAGATGAATTACAACAATATGCAAATTTTAGTTCTTATGCATTTCCTACAGAACCATTAATATTTTACAAGTCTCTTCCCCAACCATTAAATCATCGACATTGGAGCGATACTAAATTATTAGAAGACTTTAACCCCGATATTATCTTAGTCGAAGAAGCCGCACAAATGAGAGGTCTATACTCGCTTTTTCTCCAAGGTTATGGTCGTCCAATTGCGGTAGAATACGCCAAAAAAACCGGCACTCCAGCAATTTCTCTATTTCATACTGATATTGTTGCCTATATTCAATATTACTTGGGTAATCAATTATTTAGTCTACTTCGTCCAATTATTCCAATCTTAATTAAACAATTTAGTGACTCTTATGACCTAAATTTGTTTTCTTCAAAAGAACAACTCGTTAAATACGAAAAAATGAAATGTCAACGTAGCGAATACTTTCCTTATCAAGGAGTTGATTGTCAAAAATTTAATCCCGAAAATATTATCTATAATCCCATTCCCAACGACCATAGACCAACTTTATTATTCGTAGGACGCATTACAGCCGAAAAGAATGTTAGCCAACTTTTAGATATATATCCGATAGTTGCTGAGCAAATCAAAGACGTTCATTTAGTAATTGTTGGTAGCGGTCCGATGGAAGAAGAAATTAAGAACCGCGCTCAAGAATTTCCATCTGGTGTAACAATTTGGGGAGAATCTCATGGCAAAGAATTATTAGGATGGTTTGCTCGTGCAGATATATTTGTTAATCCTTCGACTACCGAAAATTTCTGCACTACAAACAACGAAGCTTTAGCTTCTGGAACTCCAGTTGTTGCCGCAATTGCACCCTCTACAGCAGAGCAAGTTACACCAGGTGAAAACGGCTTTTTAGCAGAACCTAATAATCCTCAAGATTTTGCTGAGAAAATTATTCAAATTTTAGAAAATTCACAATTAAAAGAGCAAATGACTAAAAATGCTCGTCCTTCAATTATCGAATTTGATTGGTCAGCTTGTATGGAAAAGTTTGAATTGAAACTCTACCAAGTTGTTGCCAAATCTCAGGAAAAGCCTTAAATTATCAGCAATTAAGATGTATATTATTATCGATACCCTAAAAAGACCGCATTACTTGTTGACTGTTCTTTCTGCTCCCCTTATTATAAGTGTTTAACTGCATATAGCAATCCTATTTGTATGTATCGAAATCACGGTATTTAGATCCCCTACTTATTGAAGAAGTCGGGGATCTAAATTCTCATATATGATTTAGAATTGCTATATGACATAACACTTTAAAATACATATAATCATACTTTTTCAAACCAGTAGTATCTACCATCATGACCCAAACACTACCTACAAAAAATAATCAAAAATTACAACTTTCACCCCTAAATATACCTAACCGTTTGCTTTTGGGACCCGGACCATCCAACGCTCATCCTGATGTACTTAAAGCAATGAATACTCCTCCCGTGGGTCATCTTGACCCAGCTTTCTTAACGCTGATGGATGAGATTCAATCGCTGTTACGCTATGTATGGCAAACGGAAAACCCCTTAACTATTGCAGTTAGCGGTACCGGAAGCGCTGCAATGGAAGCAACTATTGCCAATGCTGTAGAACCTGGTGATGTAGTATTAATTGGTGTCGCTGGATACTTCGGCAATCGTTTGGTTGATATGGCTGGACGTTATGGTGCGGATGTGCGAATTATTACTAAGCCTTGGGGACAAGTATTTTCCTTAGAAGAATTGCAAAGCGCGATCGCAACTCATCATCCAACTATAGTAGCTCTAGTTCACGCAGAAACTTCCACCGGCGCACGTCAACCTTTAGAAGGAGTCAGCGAACTGTGTCGTCAACATGGTAGTTTACTATTGGTAGATTCAGTCACAAGCATGGGTGGGGTACCTTTATATTTAGATGAATGGGGAGTTGATTTAGCTTATAGCTGTAGTCAGAAAGGATTGGGATGTCCTCCGGGTGCTTCACCTTTTACTATGAGTAGTCGTGCCATGGATAAATTGCTTTCTCGTCAAACCAAGGTGGCAAACTGGTACTTGGACATGAACCTGTTAAGCAAATATTGGGGTAAAGAACGCACATATCATCATACAGCACCGATAAATTTATATTATGCTTTGCGAGAATCCTTACGTTTAATTGCAGAAGAAGGCATAGAAAATACTTGGGAAAGACATCAAAAAAATGCAGAATATCTATGGCAAGGGTTAGAAAATTTAGGAATGACTTTACACGTTGAGAAACAGTACCGATTACCAACTCTCACAACAGTTCGGATTCCCGAAGGTATTGATGGTAAAGCCGTTGCAAAAGAATTACTATTAGAAGAAAACGTCGAAATTGGAGGCGGGCTTGGTGAATTAGGCGGCAAAGTTTGGCGTATCGGACTAATGGGTTATAATAGCCGTAAAGAGAATGTAGATCAACTTTTAGAAGTATTAGGGAAGAAGGTCAAAGGTTAGAGGTCAAAGGTGAGGAGTTAGTACCACTGGAGTTAGGAGTTAAAAATTCATCCCCCCATCCCCTTGTCCCCCCATCCGGTGGTTTTTGCAAAAGTCGAAGAACCCCCCACTTGAAGTACGGTTTAACTGACTGCATTACGATTCAAAACCTGTTACATTTATTAATGTAAGTTGAAGTAATACCAGACGCAGATTATCGTGAACAATATAGACCAGCGTAATAACCCAGAATTTTTTGACAATCCAACTAAAGGCAGTAATTCCTTTTTGCAGTACATTAAATCTTTGAGTCCGGAAATGGTGACTCAACTCTCTAGGCCTGGTTCTTCTGAAGTTGTGGAAGCGATTGAACGTACTATTTCTAGTATGTTAGGTGGTTTACCTTCCGAGGATTTCAACGTTACTATCGCAACTAATCGCGAAAATTTAGGAAAGCTTTTAGCTTCAGCAATGCTAAATGGTTATCTATTACGTAACGTCGAACAGCGTATGGGGTTTGAAAAATCATTACAATCGTTAGAAGCTGATTTTCGGGACAATGAGTAAAGCAATTAATCTAGTTTATGCAATTAGCCTCAGTCCCCCTGACTGGGGTTTTTTATTACTGTATTTTCAGAAAAATGGCTGTTGGGCATTGTAGATAAACTAGTTTACCCTTGATCATTCTTATTATTATGTATAAGCGACTTCTGCTAATATTGTGCTTCATTTTAGGTGGTATTGGGATTGCTGGATTTTTCGCTTGGCAGCAAGTAATGCAGTTACCTGCTTGGTATACGAATTCATCGACAAATGAAAATGCAATTTCTGCTAATCAACAAACCAAAAAGCCTCTACAATCTGAAGAAATATTACGTAAAGTTTCACAAAATTTGACCACAAAAACTACAGGAGAAGTATATCTTGATGCTTCGGAAATTAATTCATTAATTGCTACTTCTCTGACTAAAAATAATCAAAATAGTCAATATGTGACTGCAATTAAAGGTACAAATACTCAAATTAAAAACGGTAAAATCTCTGTGGGTGCTGTGATTGAAACCTCATCTATTCCGGTACAAGAATTGTCTGCACGGAAAACAAAAATTATTCAAATGCTCGAAAATTTACCGGGAAAACAAAAACATCTTTATATTGGAATTGAAGGAAAACCCACTATTCGTAATCAGGAAGTTAGTTTTGACGACACAACTCGTGTTTCTTTGGGTAATTTTAGCTTTCCCATCGCTGAAGTTTCGCAAAATATCGGTTTATCTCAAGATAGTTTTAATCAACTTCTTTCTCAAGAATTTAAAAAATTACCAATTAAATTGGAAAGTATAACTATTGAAGATGAGCGTATTATAATTCGCGGTTCTAAAAATAATCCTGAATAGGCAATAGTTATTTTTTCCAAGGTAATTTAGTACCCATTTCTGTGAGTGCTGAAAAAACTAAATACAAAATTAGCAAAGAAACGCTGGTCAGAAAAATCACTAACTCTTGATCCATTTTTTATTACCTAATTCATGGTTACATAACATAAATTGATTAATTGCGCGATTGCCCCTCAAGGGCGCGTGCCGATCGCCATTATAGTAAATTGTATTAAAATGTACATTACTTTACGAGTATTTACTGTAACAGCGCTTCCGATCAAAATCCCGGCATCATAGAAAATCATCTTTCAATTTTATTATTTTTAGATACTTTTAAAAAATGTCTAGTCAAATAATGTAGTATCTAATACTTTTGAGCAAAATAAGTTGTAAAAGACAAACAAAACCCTCTGTTAAAATGGTAAAAATTTGTTAAGAATGGTGATAGGAACTTCAACGGGAGTAAAGAAATATTATGGAAAGTAAAGCTGCGACTAAACCACCACATCAAGTAGTGATTATTGGTGGGGGTTTTGGGGGACTTTATACAGCAAAAGCACTGAATAGTAAAGATATAAATGTTACTTTAATAGACAAAAGAAACTTTCACTTATTCCAACCACTTTTATATCAAGTAGCTACTGGTACTTTATCTCCGGCTGATATTTCATCACCATTGCGTTCGATACTTAGTAAGAGTAAAAATACAAAAGTACTCTTGGGAGAGGTGACGGATATCGAGCCAGAGAAGAAAAATGTTGTGATGAGGGGTGAAAAAATTCCTTATGATAGTTTAATTATTGCTACAGGTGCCAAGCATTCCTATTTTGGTAAAGACGAGTGGGAAGAATTCGCACCAGGCTTAAAAACAGTGGAAGATGCCATAGAAATGCGTCGGCGGATATTTACAGCATTTGAAGCAGCAGAGCAGGAGACAGACGAAGAGAAACGTCGTGCTTTACTGACTTTTGTGATAGTTGGTGGTGGCCCAACTGGGGTTGAATTAGCAGGTGCGATCGCCGAATTGGCTTACACTATTCTCAAGGAAGATTTTCGTAATATCGATACTTCGGAAACCCAAGTGTTGCTTTTGGAAGGTTTAGATCGAGTTTTACCACCATTTGTACCAGAATTATCGGTTAAAGCTCAGGAATCTTTAGAAAATTTGGGTGTTACTGTAGTTACGAAAACTTTGGTAACGGGTATTGAAGGAGATATAGTTACCATTAAGCAAGGTGAGGAAATCAAAACCTTTGCAGCGAAAACGGTATTATGGGCGGCGGGTGTAAAAGCTTCACCTTTAGGTAAGTTAATCGCAGAAAAAACTGGTGTAGAATGCGATCGAGCCGGAAGAGTTATTGTTGAAGCGGATTTAAGTTTGAAAGGATATCCGAATATATATGTAATCGGTGATTTAGCACATTTTGCTCATCAGACAGGTAAACCATTACCTGGTGTTGCACCTGTTGCCATGCAAGAGGGGGAATATGTTGCAAAATCGATTAAACAGCAGATAAAAGGCAATACGACAGCCCCATTTAATTATGTTGATAAAGGTAGTTTAGCAGTAATTGGACAACATTCTGCGGTTGTTGATTTAGGTTTTACAAAACTTACAGGTTTTATCGCTTGGTTATTTTGGTTATTGGTTCACATTTATTATTTAGTTGAATTTGACAACAAACTTGTAGTCATGATTCAGTGGGTTTGGAATTATTTTACTCGCAATCGTGGTGCGAGATTAATTACAGGAAAAGATTTACCAGCACCCGTTGAAGTTAATAGTCAAGGAGATTATTATCCATCGATGAATGACAAGAAAACCGTTAATGTTTGATAAGTGTTAGTTGATAGTTGATAGTTGATAGTTGATGGTTGATATTAGAACCCGCTGCCACGGCGGGTGCCGGTTTGTGTAGTCGCGGTTTAAACCGCAGATACTTTTAAAACATCCTCTTAACCACCAACCACCATCCACCATCCACTATCCACTATCCACTAACTACTATCCACTAACTACTTCAATGGTAAAGTTACAATTACAGTAGTTCCTACATCTTCTTTACTAATTAAATTGATTTCTCCTTGATGCAATTGTACATATTGTTCAACAATTGATAATCCTAAACCATGTCCGGGTATTTTACCGACATTACTAGCTCTTTGAAAAGAAGTAAATAAGTTTTCTTGTTCTATTTGGGGAATACCAATACCTTCATCTTGAATACGGAAAATTGCTTCTTCTTGTAAACAAAATAAATCAAAGCGTATTTCTCCGCCTTGAGGAGAATATTTAATCGCATTCGATAACAGATTAGTTAGGATATGTCGGAGTAGTTTTTCATCTAAACAAGGTAGTTTGATAGTTTCTTCTTGCTGAATATAACATCCTTGAACTTTAAAAATAATTTGATGCTTTTCGGTTGCTATTAGTTTGAATTCTGCTACTAAATTTTCGCAAAATTTTACTAAATCTAAAGGTAAGGGATTAAACTTAATTTTATTGACTTCTGCTTGCCCAACTAATAAAACATCATTTAACAATTGATTGAGATGTTTGACAGAATTTTGTATATGGTATATGTATTCGTCTTTTTTATTTTCTGTTAATTGCTGGCTGTGATTTACGAGTAATTCAGTTGAATTTAAAATTGTACTTAATGGATTGCGAAATTCGTGACTTACCATTGAAACAAAGCGAGATTTAAGTTCTCTCATTTCTTTCTCTTTTTCCAATGCATCCCGCATCACGGTTTCTGTTTGATGTTTATTTAAAGCTATTTCAATGGTAGTAATTAATTGAGTTTCTTCAAAAGGTTTGAGTACATAACCAAAAGGTTGAGTTGCTTTAGCTTTTTTAATAGTACTTTCATCTGAATGAGCAGTCAGAAAAACGACTGGAATATTAAAAGTATTTATGATTATTTCGGCAGTTTCAATTCCATTCATCTCACCTTTAAGCATCATATCCATTAATACTAAATCTGGCTGGAATTCTTCTATCTGAGAAATTGCTTTTTCTCCATGTGCAATAATTGCGGGGACAATATAACCGGAATTTTCTAAACAATGTTTGATATCACAAGCAATGATTCTTTCGTCTTCCACAACCAATATTTTTTCTTTCATTTGTATTTTATATCTCGTTATTTTCGGTAAATGTAATTCTAAATGAAGTACCAAATTTGGAATTATATACGATTGTTCCTTCCAATTGTTCTACTAAATTCCAGACTAATTCTAAACCGAGGGATTGTTTTTTTAATGAATCGATATTTTCTTGTACTCCCACACCATTATCACTAACGGATAAGGAATATTTATTTTCTTGTAAAGCAAGAAATTCCACGTATATTTTCCCCTCATCATTATTTTTAAAAGCGTGTTTAATTGAATTAGAAATAAGTTCGTTGATAATTAAAGCACAAGGAATAGCTGTATCAATTTTTAAAAATGTTTTTTCAATGTTAGTATTTATTTGAATATGATTATCTATCGCATAAAAACTAATTAAATTATTTGTTAATTTGCGAATATATTCGGAAAATTCTATTGCTGCTAAGTTATTAATTTTATACAAGTTTTCGTGAATTAATGCCATTGCGCGGATACGATTTTGACTATCTTGAAAGATTTCTAAAGCTTGTTTGTCTTTAATATATCCAGACTGTAAACGTAGCAAACTCGAAATGATTTGTAAATTATTTTTAACGCGATGGTGAATCTCTTTAAGTAACACTTCTTTTTCTTTTAAAGAAGCTTTCAGTTTTATTTTCTATCTGTTTACGAGCCGTAATATCTGTACTCGAACCAGCCATAAAAATTGGCATTCCAGTTTCATCTCGAACTACCGTACCACGACTTAAAAATCCTAAAATATCTCCGTTTTTGTGCAACATCCGATGTTCGATTTCGTATTTAGGAATTAACTCTTCTAAATAAGCGTTAATTTCGGCTTTTACTAAATCAACATCGCTCGAATGAACAAATCCCAACCAGCTAGTAAATTGATTAGTGATTTCTTCATCTTTATAGCCAAGCATCGCTTTTAAATTAGAATCAATATAAACTTCATTAGTTTGAATATCCCATTCCCAAACCCCGACTTTTCCCGCATTTATAGCTCTTGCATATCTTTCTTCACTTACTTTTAAAGTTTCTTCTAATCCCTTGCGTTCTAAAACATTTCCTAATATTTCTGCAACAATTTTGAGTAAGATAATACTGTTTTTTGTCCATATAATTTTATTCAAGGATTCAAAACCTAAAAAACCAATCAAGTTACCGCTACAAGCAATTGGTAAAATAATCAACGATTTAATATCTTGAGTTGAAAAAATCTGTTCTTTAACTAGTTCTTGTAATTGTAATTCCTCTATATCTGTTAACTGAAATATTTCACCATACTGAAGCTTTCTATAAAGAAATTCAAATCTTCGACGTAAATATCTTTTAACTTACAATACGCGATGGAATTCTTTGACTACACCATTCATGAGTATTATCTACC
>JAAUSO010000298.1 GCA_012033205.1 Richelia sp. SL_2_1
GTACGGGATTTCACCTCCGCCAGACCCGGTTATCCCACCCCCCCCTAATGGTATAGGGAATTCCCCATTGGGAGGGGTGGATACTACCGGGAATAATGGGGTGAATTTGTCCAAAAGCGATAATTCCTCTCCTATATATGAAGTCGGTGGGGATTGGGAACCGAATGATGGGGACAGTACTCCGATTCAAACTAGCCTCCGGATGCTTAGAGAAGCGATTGTCGGGGGTGCGGAAGCGGTTCTTGCTACTATATGTCGTTGGACTTGCGATCGACGTTGGTGTGCGGTGCTGCTGCTGGAGGAAGTTGCTGAAAGTGAGTTACGTAAGTTGGAGCAAATGATACCAGGCTTTTATGCGTGGTTGAGTTGATCTGCTGAGGTTCGTTTAATTTTTAAGAGAAATATTCATCTTAGCCAGTTAAGTAATTAACGCGGTACTGTTCGGAATATCAATTAATATTTATTTTAATTTGGGCTAATTGATTAACTAATTAGGGCTTGCTGAAAAAGCAATAAAAAAGCGATATGGAGATTTATTATTTATTCGAGGAAAGGTAACACATAAGTTTTTGTTTGCTAAGAGTGAGATAAATATAATTTATGCTAATGCAAGGCTCTAAAAAAGGCGTATTCCTGAAAAATAGACATAAAAAAGCCTTAAGTAAACGTGAAAGATGAGTGCAAAGATTCATTACTAAAAAAGTAATTGCAATTGAAGTTTGAGAAGTATGAGGAAGCTTGGTCATCACACGATTAAGACTAAATCTCCTTTTACCTTGCCCAAACTTTCCCTCAATAGAACTACGAATTTTCTCATCAGAAGCGGCTTGTTTTTTCGTTTCTTTACTAACATTTATTGGAGGTCTGCCTAAAGGAGGTCCACTGATTCTAATACCCCTCTCTTTGCACCAAGCTCTGTTTTCTCGTGTACGATAAATTTTATCAACATGAACGGATTCTGGGTAATAACCAGTGTAGCTTTTAAAAGATTCAATTTGTGACTTTAGGTTCGCTGATTCATTAAAATTATCCCAACTAATATGGTCTAAAAATACATATCCATCAAAACAGCTAGCTGATAACTTTGCCCCAAACTCTACAGGTTTACCAGCTTTACCTCGAACGATTGGACGAATATGTGGTTGATTTAAACTAACGATACGGTCATCAATACTTTTCTTTTTATTTTCGTAAAGCCATAGTTGTTGACGATAAAGTTCGTTTACTACTAGCAATATGATATATTGTCTGTCACTTAAATTATAAAGAGTAGCTCCTAGTATAATTAAATCCTCTATATGAGATAAGTTCCTTTTGATATATTGGAGTTGTTTTTTAATCGCTTTTCTTCTTTTCTTTTTGATACACGCGACGTGTTTTAGCTACTTTCAAATAGTTTTTTCTAGCAATTTTACGATAAGTCCTTGGTTTTTTATTTAGTTTTTTATTTACTTGCTCATACAAAGAATCTATAATTTTCTCTGTGTATTTTCTGGCTTGATTTAATAGTCCCAAATCCGTCGGGTAACTAATATCACCTGGTGTACAAGTTGCATCTAGTATAAGTTTCCCACGATTTTTTAACTCACTTACTTCATTTTCTTCTTTTTTTTTTCTACAGCTAAATTAGAAGATGTTTCTTCTAACATCTTCTTTACCATTTGTTGATTTACTTTGTTTATTAGTTCTACACCTATTCTTTGACGAAAATGAACTAGCATTGATGCATCAAACGGAGTGTCATTGCTATAAGAAGAAATTCCTATAAAATACTGTAGATAAGGATTTTCCTTGATTTGCTCAACTGTTTCTCTATCACTTATTCCTAACTTTTCTTTAATAATTAATGCTCCTAGCGCCATCCTAAAAGATTTTGCGGGCGCTCCCATTTCTTCTGAGAAAATTGAAGCATATTCCTCTTCAAATTCCTTCCAGGGTATTAATTTTGACATCATTACCCAACGATTTTCTTCTGACAACTTCCCATCAAAGGGAAGTTCAAAGTTTTCTGCTAGAATTTGGGCTTTTTCTTCTTTTCGGTACATATGCACTAATAATGCACTTTGATCTTGCTTACGGTAATGCAAGGGTTTGGAGCTATCTTAGACTTTTTTTTTGCACCTGAATATATTCCTTGAGGCTGATAATGTATGCTGCATCACCTTTTTCTATTTATTCAGCAAGCCCTAATTAGTTTGATAGTTGTATTCATTTGACTTTTGATAAAAGTATAAAAAACTGTAATTCAAATTTCTTCAATGCCGGTTTATTCGATTTTTTAGCCAGTATTGTTTGTATTTTTGAGCGATTAAGACAGCAGATTACAAGCCGTAAATCTTATAAAAATATAATTTTAATAAAACTTTACTTACTTTTGTTCAAGCTTTACATCAGCAACATCCATTTAGCAAGTTAAGACAGTTATCACTGACACACAGGGCATTTTAATGTATCAAATATCTTGATATCCACAATCTATTTTGGCTACGTTTATGTTAAACACATTTGTGTACATAACATAAAAAATCACCATCTACCATAGTTAAAATATGCAACCACAAGACAGTTCCAGTTCCAATTCAGATACTGTTGACTATCAAGCTTGGATTTGTCCAAATCTGCTAATTCATTGGCAAATACTTCCTGCATCTGATTCCAATCAAGTATTTTTACAAGCCATCAAAGCAGAGCAAAAAATTTTATTTTCAGCGGCTGAAGGCTATGCTCTCAAGCATTTTGACGGAACATTTACTGTCAAACAAGTTCAAGAGAAGTGCCTTTCTCAGTTTGGACAAGAAATTGACTCTACTTTCATGTTGAAGCTACTAGATAAATTAGCAGAGTTGAAAGTATTAGCAATTCCTAGTAAAAATAAAATACAAAAACTAAATACTGATTCTCAAACTAATGAAACTATAAAATTGTATCGGCTTAAATCTGCTGTACAGTGGATAGAGCATCCAGATAGATATTGGTTATTACGGCTGCAAAATCCAGATAGTATTGCTTATCTGCAAGTCAGTAATCATGATAAAAACTGATTGCAGATTTAAGTAAACTGCCTATTAAAACTATTATAGAAAAATATAAAATAAACCCCCAGTATGTGCAGGAACTATTACAAAATTTAGCACGTAAGGGAATGTTGTCAGGGTTTGAACCGCCGAAAGCTAAGAAAAACTTTAGCATTTTACAATTACTATTTTTAAGTTTCGCCTATTTAATCCCGACAATTGGCTCAACCGCCATATTAACAAGATTCAGTTTATTTTTACAAAAGAGTTTTGCTTATTAATTGGCTTGTTTCTCGGCTTTACTGTGGCTCTTGCTATCTCTAAGCAAGAGGTCATTTATCAAGTTGGGGAAGAATTATGGAGTAATCAACATTTTAGTCTAATAATTGCTTTTGTACTTTTGATGATGTTGGTTGTATCTATTCACGAACTAGGTCATGCTTTCACCTTAAAACATTACAAAGGTGTTGTTTTAGAAATAGGATTACTGTTTATCTGCTTATTACCAGGAGCTTACACAAATACCACCGATGCTTATGGGTTAGTTAAACGCAGACAACGTACTTTGGTAATGGCAGCAGGAGTAATTTGTCAAGTAGTTATCTGGGGGATTGCATTATGTTTGTGGAGTATATCAACACCTGGAAATTGGTTTTATACCACTAGCTATTTATTAATGCTAGCTGCCCAATTTACCTTAGCGATTAATCTCAATCCACTTAATAAATTTGATGGCTATTATTTGGTGGAAGCAATGACAGGAATCAACCACTTACGCAAAAGGTCGTTTGCATATTACGGTCAACTATGGAGAAAAGAACCCAGTCCCGAACGCACTGAAGATACAGGCATTTTAGCGATTTATGCTCCTGCTGCTTTAATTTATATGCTTTGGCTTTTGCTTAATTTGTTCTTCTGGATTAAGCATTTATATCAGCCATAATTAGCTGGATAAAAGTTAAATTCAAATTTTGAATGCAATTATTTAAGGTTAAATATAATTATGATATCTACCAACTTAAAACTTTTCCAAAATCTTTTATTTATAGGTGCATTAGGAATAATGTCTTTGAGTTATCTATTAATAGATTCAAAGCCTTCTCTTGCAGCCAATCAATCTCCTTATCCCTGTTCTAAATCTGTTCCCGATCCTAATCCTATTGTAGGTGTATTAAGCTTCAGTATTTTAGGTGGAGGGTATTTAATCAAGCAGCGATTAAGGGAAAAAGGTGATTGTTTGAATAAGAATGATTTGCTACCAATAAATGATGTTTCTCCATCCCTTGAATTTCAAATCATTGACCCAACGAAAGTAATTTAAAATAAATTTTATCACAAACAGCGATTATTAATTGCGACGATATCAGCGAGATTTTAAAAAATAGAGTTACCAAAAAATAAAGAGAAGGGTGCATCTATGAATATACTTAGTTTTTTTATAAACAAGAATAGAAAAAACAACAAATTTAAAAAAGTCAAAGAAATCAAAACATCGAGAAATTTGGCAAGGTAGAAGTTTTACTTTAGATGATATTATTACCCCTAGTACTTTATTGGTGGTAACGAACATTCACCCGAACCATCTCTAGGTGATTTGCAAGCTTTTTCAAATTTAGACTTCGATTTTGGTTTTGCTGAATTGTTTGCACCACTCGAAGTAAATACTTTGGAAATGCTGAATCCACAAATAGCATTATCCAACAATCAAATAATTACTGATATAGTTGCTGAATCTAATTCTCAACTTTTAGTACTACTTAATAATCAACAAGTATTTACAAATTCATCTACAGCAAATACCTCAACACTAAAATTTCTGGATGCTTGTTCGGCAGATGGTTTTAATCCTAGTAATCCCTATTTTTCTGGCTTCCCTGCTATCAAGCTTCCAAATATAGATTTTCCCGAAATAGATAATCCTGTACCCATATTACCTGTTGACCCAACCCTTACAAATAAACTTCCTAAATTTAACTTTAAGAAGGAATCCCAACCTTTGATTGGGGTAATAGATACCGGATTTAATGCCAAGAATCCAGATATTGATTATAGTCGGGTGAAGTTGGGAAGGGATTTAGTTGATAATGACAACGACCCCTTAATATCCAATGCTGAAGGTAACGAACATGGTACCCACGTACTAGGGATTATTGGTGCAACTCAAGATAACGGTATTGGTATAGATGGTATTAATGACAAAGCACCAATTTGGGTAGGACGTGCTATCGGTTCGACTAAATGGGCAGAATCGCTAAAAGAATTTGTTGATGAATTTAAGACATCTGGACAACCAAACGGTGTAGTTAACCTCAGTTTGGATTTGACGCAAGTAAATCCAGATGGTAGCGTTACTACTCGTTATGAGTTTACACCAGCAGAAAGAGCGGCAATTGAGTATGCCCGTCAAAATGGGGTGTTAATTGTGGTTGCATCTGGCAATGATGGCGGGGTAATGTCTGCTTTAGGTCAAGCCTCTCAGGAGTTTGACAATATTATTACTGTTGGTGCTGCCGATGGCTTGG
>JAAUSO010000299.1 GCA_012033205.1 Richelia sp. SL_2_1
TTCATTATGTAATACACAACAACAACAACTATTGTCTTAAATGGGTTTATATGTTGTTAATGGTTTACACAACATAAAATTATTTTCCATAACGTTCTCGTAATTCTTCAACAATCATAGATAAGGGAAATAATCGACTTTAAATGTTTCAAGTGTTCAAGTCATACTTTTCAATGCGTCTAATGGATATTGAGTAATCATTTTCTCAAAAGGTATCCACTCACCATCTGGATTGAGAACGTGCAACACTCCATCCAATTTGGTCGAAGCAGAAACTAAGCCTTGAGAATTAGCTAACGGGAACCATTTGTTGAAAAAATCCAGTTCTAACTTCTCCTCATAGTCGTCATTTGGTATCCAGTTATTCTCAATTGCCTTAACTAAAAATCCTGTCTTATTCTTAACTGTTTGATTTGATAATGCTTCTTTGAGACTAGAAATAGCATTTAATACTACTTCTTCTGGATTGCTATCTATTAGCTTTGACAAGGTGGAGTTGGATCTAATCTTTAGAGTTTTCAATTCTGAATCAATTTTACTGCTGCTATTTTTTAACTTTTTGGTATGCTTTTTAGTGATTGGGGTGACTTTAGATGATGATTTTGGATTGCGCGATTCGGATTCATTCAACAACATTTCTAAGTCTTCAATTGTCCTTTGTTGGCGTTCTACCTGTTCTTGAAGTTGATGAGTGCGGTAAACTTGACCTGCAAGTGCTTCATTTTTCCGTCGCAACTCCTTGTTATCTTTCTCTAGGGATTTGATACGTTCTTTAAGCCTAGCTTGTACTTTGACCCCAGAAGGAGACAGTTGAGACTTAAACTCCTCATGAGGCATTAATGATTGCTCGTTTCTGATTTCTGCGATTCTTTGCTTAATCTCAGGATACTTATACAGATAAGATACACTAAGATTTGCTTCCCTGGCTACGGAATGAAAATTAATCTTGTCACGCCTCTTCTTTAAGTTGTTGAGTGCTTCATTAACCCGTTTTAGGGAATCTTCTTTACGAGCAGCTTGTGCTTGCTTGAGGTTATCAATCCTGTATTGCCTGATATTATCATTACTCATGTTGCACCCTCCAAGCCTTCAATGATTTGATCTAATTGTTGTGCTTGTTTACCGAATTGTTCTACCAAAACGTCATGACCGTTATTTAGAGCGTTAGATTCTTTTTCTCTTAATTCATCCCGTACTTTCTTGTATGTCGGTAGCTTTTCATTAGTCGCAACAAAACAAGCACAGGTATAACAAGCTCGAAATTTGTCACAGCGTTGGTCTAAAGGTAATCCACAATATCCATAAATTGGTGTATTAATATGGTCTAAAGGTAAGTCAAGTTTATGAGCGGTTGGATTATCCCAGAATGATTTAGGCAATGACTCATAATATAAAGGTTTACCATCTGCATTAAATAAAGCTTTCTGAATATGTCCTGCTTCTTTTTCGATTAATTCAGTACTTACCTTTGTGTAATGCAAGCTGGTAGTTGCAAAATGTTTGTGACCAGCCCAAGCGCTGACAACTGCTAAATCATGTCCTTGGTCATACAGCTGAGTTAATCTTGTAGCTCTAATTAGTCTGGTTTGGAATTTAGCTAAAAAACCATTCTCATCTTTGATATTCTCAGCTTTTATCAAACAACGAATGCATAAATTGAGTGGATCGTAACTTACAGGAATAACTTTTCTTACTGGTTTTATTTTTGGCTGAGTTGGTATACTCGCTGAAATACCTTGATAATGACAAAATAAATAATTCCAGCTATCGCCCCATAAATTATTAATATATTCTAACTGTTCTTGAACAACTTTAGCAATCAATCTGGTTATGGGAACTTCATGTTGGTCTTTGCCTTTCTTACGATTCCAAACTATCTTCCAATTAGCTCCTTCTTGCACCAGACAATCTTTTTTTAATAAAGCTAATTCACTGGGTCGCATAGCAGTAAAGAAAGCAATAATCCACATTCTTGCTATGGGGTCAGGTAGTTTATGCAAATGCTTCTCAATTTGCTCTCGGACAATATCAGAAATTGGGTCAGGATTTGTTCTCTTTCTTTTTGGATAATCTTCGCTTCTAATTATGTCTTGGTCAATGACAAACCATTCTTGCAATGTACCAATTGTGAAAAATTCCCTTAATGTCCATAATCTACTTTTAATAGATTCTTTGTTTGGTAAAGAGGCAAGAAAATCAAGGATTATACTACGATTTATTTGTTTAATATCGGTAATCTTTATTTTCAAAAGATAGCGTGATAGAAAACGCATACTTGTCATATGCTTGCCAATTGTGTTCAAAGGTGTGTTTAACTTACAAAGATGATGTATGTATTTTTTGACTAAATACTTTACCCACTCTTGTTTTATTTTACTAAAAAAAATCATGTAGTTATTATCCTGATTTCCAATTGAACAAATACTTCTCAAATCCCAAGTGTCATCATCAAAATTGAATGGCTTTATAGATTTTTTTTGATGAGCATACTGGCTAATATTTTGACGCGATATATATACCGAATCAGAAATATAGCTGTTGCAACTTTTGCACTTAAACCGTTTTGTATGGTTCAAAACATTAAAAAACCTAATATTCCTTTCCCTACAATTAGGGCATTCAAAATCATTTATATATTGACCATAAATCCAATAAGATTTTGTCTTTGAGTCAAAGTATGTTTTATTGATATCTCGGCAACAATACTGACAACAGTTGCAGTTTGTACATTTAAATCTTTTTTTACCGTTTCCTTTTCCACGTGGACGCATTACTCCTTTTTCACATTTAGGGCAAATAAACTCTCCGTTGTAATCCTTTATCCAATTAATCTTAATCATTGTTTTCTAATCCTTGAATACAATTATTTAAAATATTTCTATCATCTTCTAAGCCTTGTTGTTGTCGAATCATTCCCAAAGCAAGTGCGCTTTTCAATTCATCTTCAACTCTTTGCAAATCTTTTTTTAGATACGGTAAATCATCACTAGATACTCGCCATTCCTTGCATTTCCAACAAGCATTAACTGTTGGGCAAGGTTTTTTTAATGTAGGACGGTGACACTCTCCATACTGGGTTGTAATTTGGTACATTCTACGACGAATAATTTCAGTTACAGGTGAGTTAGGTTTATACGAGGAAACTACATTACCTGTAATATCTACATATTTCTTAGATGTAGTTAATTCCTCATATTCCGAGCCTAATACTTGCTTTAGAAGATGTTTATAATGACGTTGCATATCAGGAGAACGATGTCTTAAATATTTTTGAATAACTAAATCCCTTACTCCTGCATTAGTCATTGCTGTTGCTACAGTTTTTCTAAACTGATGAGATTTGAAATACCATAGCTCTCCATCTTTTGAGCATATATTAGCTTTTTGACTTAATCTGTTTAACCAATTATTAAAAGTTTCTGTTCGCATAATCCTTGGATTTGGATTTCTAAATTCCCATCTTTTATCAGTCATTATTTTTATACGATAATTACTGCATAATAAATAACAATGTTTTTCACCAAAATACTTCTTGATATAATTTTGCTGTTCCTGAATTATTGTGACTAATTCAATTGCAGTGATTGGTAATTCATCTTCTACATCATACTTCTCACTTTTTAATCTCAAATACCACTTGTTACCTCGTTGTCTCAGGCAATTAAAAGGTAAGTTAAGTAGTTCTCCAATTCTTAACCCAGTTGTTCTAAGAATCAATACCATTCTTTGTATTTGTTCTGGCAGTAAATAAAGGTTTTCTTCTAATTGATTCCATACTTCTTCTGGAAGATAATCAATCTCATCGTGATTAACTTTACTAAACTTATATTTGCCTTTAAACCAGTAAGTATTTACATCAAGCCACCCTTCATGACGACATAGATTGAAAAAATTATTTAAAGTTTTATAATTAAGTGAGATTGAGCTTTCTGATAAGGATTTTTTTGTTATATCGCTTTTAATACAGCGTAAATAATAATCAAATTCCTCAAATAAACAATTATCAATATGAACTGGGTTGAATATTAATTTAGAACCCAGAAAGCGTGAAAACCTAGTTAAATGAAAAACATCTTGATTCAAATAAGTTACTGAGTAATTACGCTGGCTTCTAATCAATATATATAGCTTTGATAATAGTTTTAACCAATCTTGTTTTATGGCTCCAAAATTGATAGTTAATATTTTATTATGCGGGTTCATTTTCAACCTTAAGTCTTCAATTGTGTACCAAGTATCTTTATTCAATAGAGGATTACTCAGCAGCTTTTTTGTTTTTGAATTTCCAGCGATAAGTAATTTTGATATTTGATTATTCCAATCATTTGAAACGTTCATTCTTTATTCTCCTGTTCTACTACTTTTATCAAATCCCTTTCGCTAACAATGTGAGAATAAGTATCCAATGTTGTTTGTATTGATGAATGACCTAGTAAATGCTTGACTCTATCTGCTGAATATCCTGCTTTTAAAAGCCGTGTTGCGTATGTATGTCTAAATAAATGCGGATGAACTTTAATATTGGTTTTCTCAGACAATCTACTAAACATGGTATTGAGGACTCTAGGATTCATAGGTTGCCCTATTTCACCTTCCCAGATGTTCACGAATACATAATCTGATTCTACTTCTGGATACTCATAAATCAAATAGTCGTTGTACATCACGAGTAAGGATGGGGATATAGGTATTGTTCTTTCTCTTCCTTTAACAATTGCTCCGTTAGGATTAACCCTTTTTACAACCTTAATAAAGTTGTCTCCACAGTCTCCTAGATCCTCATGTTTTAAACCTAGAAGCTCGCTCTTCCTTAATCCTGTACCATTTAACATTAGAATAATTAGCTTGTCTCTAAGCCTACGGGAGGCATTTACTAAAATTTCCACTTGCTCATCCGTAAGACATCCAGGAAAGCTTTTAGGCTCCTTAAGTCTGACTAACTTCTTTCTGGTAGGTTTTGCTTTAGATATACCTTGCAAGAAGCGAGTACGGCTAATTCCTACAGGCATGAAAAACCGTTCAAATTGTTTGAAGTCTACTGTCTTATTTGCTGCATGGTATTCATAAAATCCACCGACAGTACCAATTGCTCTATTTACTGTTTTCTCTGTTCTGAGCGCTTGTACTGGCTGCATAGATACAATTGAAGTGGTGTCACCCACTCGCAACCAATAAGCAAAGTCTCCCAAATCTTCTATTTGAACTGTACGCCAATCTAAATGCTTTAAACTTAAAAACTCCCACCAAGCTTTTAAATCGTAACCGTAACTTTCTATTGTGTTTGGGGATTTACTAGTGCTTAGAAAAGTTAGATATTTCTGAATCGGTTTTACTATTAGGTAATCTTCATCTAAAGCAATCCAAATCGCCTTTCCTGTATTTGGATCTACCCCCTTTTGAAGAGATAGTTTCATATTCTTGTTGTAGAAAATTTTTTGTTATGCATAGCTCTATTTTACAACAGTCTTATTTTAAGATGTTGTTGTTGTTATATAAGTATATATTTTTGTACTACTTAA
>JAAUSO010000300.1 GCA_012033205.1 Richelia sp. SL_2_1
CACTAATGAAATAGGTGGATTTTTAGGTAAGACATTTGCTAACTTAACAAAAGGCACTGACGATTAGGTAAAGCTCAAACTAGACTTGAAAAAGCTGCGTTAAGAACAGCAGACCAAATGTCTCAAATAGGTCTAAAAAGCAATAGTCTTATTAAGGTATTAAAAGATGTCGCCGTTGCTGAGGGACTTGGAGATAAGGCTGATTTTGGTTCATTAGATGCTCAAGTTCAACAAGTAACTAACGAATATCAAAGACTATATCGTATTATTTTAAGTGGTGGTAAACCAACTAAAGATGAGTTACAACGGATTAAGGTTGAAACTCAGGGCTTACAACAAACTGTAAATCAATTAGTAAAGTCTGGTATTGTTCCTGCTAACTCTGAAACATCTAAACTTCTAAAAGTATTATCATCTGATATGCTTGGTAAGGGTGGAAATTCTATCAAGCAATTAACTCAGATTATGAAAGCTATGACAGCAGAAGAAGAAAAGGCTAAACAAAAAGCTCAAGAACTTGGTAATACTTCTGATACAGTAGCTAAAAAAGGAATGTTTAGTTGGTTAAACTTCTTTAATATATTTAAAAGAGGTCCTACCGATATTAAAGCCGTTGATAGTTCCTTAAAAAGCGTTGATAATACTGTAAAACAAACTTCTGGTTTAGTAGAAGGATTGAAGTTTACTTTTGCTGGATTAACAGGCGGCTTAATAGGCGGTGGTATTGTATCTACTATTCCTGCTGTATTTGATGCATTAAAAAATAAAGTAACTGGTGCAATTCAAGCCGCTTCTGATGCTGCTGAGGAAATGTCTAAATTTGGTGTTGTATTTGATAGTACAACAGATTCAGCAAGAGGATTTGACGATAGTTTAGTTCAAGGTGTTATGGCTACACTCGATAATATGGCTGTAACTCTTGGTAGAAGTAAGTATGAATTAAGAAATTTAGCCGCTACATTCCAAGATACGTTTGTGCCATTAGGATTTGGTAGAGAAGAAGCGGCTAAATTAAGTATTAGTGTAACTGAATTAGCTGAGGACTTATCATCATTCTACAACCTATCGGAAAAAGAAGTTGGTGATAGTTTAAGTTCATTCTTGGTTGGTAACTATGAAAATGCGCGTAAGTTTGGCTCTGTAGTAACTGATGCAAGATTAGATGCAGAAATATTAAAACTCGGTATCGAGGGTGGTACAGAGGCGGTTGACTTACAGACTAAAGCTCTTGTAGCATTACGATTACTTTATAATGATACGTCTGATGCTCAAGGCGATGCTTTATATACTGCTGCTGGATTTGCCAATCAATTAAGAACTCTACAAGGCCAAGCTAAAGATTCTGCTATTGAATTCGGTCAAAAACTACTACCGTTTGCAAATTTATTATTGAGTGCATTTCTAAGATTTAAGAATGAAATTGGCCCAAGTATAGCAAATATATTTAATGGTGCTACTGCTGCTGTAACTCCATTCGTAAATGCTTTATCAACAATATTATCAGGTGGTAGTATAGATGAAATATTTAGTTCATTACAAATAGCTGTAGGTAATGTATTGTAGGCATAATTGATTCTCTAAACTCATTTATTCCAGTTGCATCAGATTGGGCATATAGTTGGGGTATGGAGATTTATAACGGTTTAATTAATATGGCTGATACATTACTTGTAGATGCTATGAATTATATTGGCGAGATATTCAAAATGTTTCTAGCCCCCGGTTCTCCTCCTGAAACTGGTCCACTATCTACAATTGACGAGTGGGGCGAAGGATTGATGGATACCTTTAATGGTAGTATTACTGGTGACTCAGCCAAGACATTACAACAGAAATTAACCGAAGCTACAAGAAACGTACTATCTATTAGACAACAGATTATTGATGCTGAAAAAGCTGGATATGTTCCTCCAGAGTTAAAAGAAAAACTAAGATTAGCTGAGGAAGAAAAGAAAAGTCTTGAAGGTTTAGTAAGTGGTCAAAAAGACTTAAACAAAGAACAGGCTAAAGCTAAACCACAAAAACAAGCCGGCGGTAGTTCTGGGGGTGGTGCTGGAGCTGGCTCTGGAAATAGAGATAGAGTAACAGCAGAAAAGAAAACTGCACAAGAAATACGCGATAGTGCAATAGCTGTGCTCGAACAACAATTAAAAGATGGTACTATAAGATACGAGGATTATGTTAAAGAGAAGCTAAAGATAGAAACTAAGTTCTATGAAGATTCTCTGCAAGCAGGAGACAAAGTAAATCAAGGTACAATCAATAATATTAAAGATTTACAAGCAGAAGTAGATAAAATAACAGCTAAAGCACCTAAAGAGAAAAAACAAAAGGGTGGTATAGGTCTTGGTGATTTAGGATTATCAGTAGACGATTTCTTACCTAAACCAATTGAAATTCAAAAATCAGTTAGTGAAGCTGTTACTAAAATTGCTGAAACTGCTGTAACTACATTATCTACTAAAGTGAAAGAGTCTGGAACTAAGCTACAAACAAGTTTAGTTGATATGGTCGTTAAAGGATTTCAAAAGGTTAGAGAGTATGTAACATCTCTTGCTACAGAAGAAGTATTCCCATTTACGGTAATAGCAGGTTTTCTTGCATCTCCGTTAGTATCTGGTGCTGGTGCTCTATTTTCTAGTATAGGAAGTGCTGTCGGAACTGCGTTATCCGCTATTGGTGGTTTAGGTGCTGTATTACAAATCCTATTAAAATACGTATTTAAGTTTTCTGTATACGGTTTACTTATATACGGTATTTTTACTAATTGGGATGAAATAGTAAAAGATGTTAAATTTATTTGGGGAGCATTAACAGTTACCATTCAAACATCTATAAAAAATATTACAGATTTTATTAGCGCACTTAAAAAAGCTAAAGGCTCTGATACAATTATTACTAACATTACGAGTGGATTTAGTTTATTGGCCTTAACAGCTACAAATATCTTGGGATTAATAAAGAAAGTAGTAAAGGTTGTATTGATTGGTGGTATTGTTGGTGGATTTACATTGGCTTTAAATGCTGTAAATGAATTCACTAATAAATTCTTTACTTCATTTGGTGGAGTAGATAAATTTGCTCAAGATTTGGTATCTACCACAGTTAATCTATCAACTGCCTTTAGAAATGTAGCAAAAAACGTTTTATCTACTTCTGATGCTTTTTTTAGGGGCGATTTTGTCGAATTTATGAATCAACTTAGAAGTATACCTGATAGTATTAAATCTGCTTTTCTTGATGGTACGGTATCCAAATTCTTTACCGATACAGGAAATGCCATTCGTAGTGCATTACCTCCGTCAGTAATAACATTCTTCGATACTGTTAGTGCCAAGATTAGTTCAGTATTAGCACCAACTATTGGAGCATTACAACCCGTTATGTTACAGTTTTCAACATTATGGACAAGACTGCAAACAACATTTACTCAACTAACTCCGTTGTTATTAACAGTCGGAGCTATTATTGGTGGAATACTTGTCGTTGCTTTAGGTCTTGTTGCAGATGTTATATTATCAGTGCTACAAACATTACCAGATATAGCTCCATTCTTTGTGAGAGCTTTTGGTGGTGTTACTATGATTATTACAGGTATTGTAGACATATTTAATGGACTTGTACTGGCTATTAATGCTGGTTGGGCCTTAATTCAGGGAGATACAACAACTGCTGGTAATTTAATATCACAAGCATTTTTATCAATACAGGTTGGCATTACAGAATTATTTGGTGGTTTATATACTACTGTAGTTAATCTTGGTGCGGGCATATTAGTTGCCGTAGAATCATTTGCTTTAAATTTTGTCACTAATATATTAACTGCACTAGGAATGGACCAATATGCGAGTTATTTTACTGGTATTAAAACGGGATTTGTTGAACTACTTAATGGATTAGCTCAGGATGCTACTAATATAGTTACCGGATTAGTTGACCAAATGACCAAAATATTTACCTTATTATATAATAGATTAATCGGACAGTCCATTATTCCAGATATGATTACTGGAATACTAAATGCCTTTAATATATTCGATACAGATTTAGGTAGATTAATAAGTGCAACAGTTCAAAATGTATTAGGATTTTTTACTGATTTGGGCGGTAAAATTGTCGGTAATATTACATCATCATTATCAAGTGCCGGTGGAAGTATTAGCGCTTTAATAAGTGGATTATTTAGCGGAGGCACGTCTGAACAGTCTACTACTCAACCTACTACTATAGATACAAGTGGATTGTCTGTAGTAGGTTCAGCAATATCTCAACTATTACCAACCGTTACAAATAGTGTAATAATACTACAAGACTTATTAAATACATTTATATCTGGTACAGTATCGTTATTAATTAGTATAGCCACAAGCACGTATGAATCTTTTGTTAGTGTAAATGATATACTCATAGGTGAAAATTCATATTAACTAAAAACATCAGAAGGCGTACTAAGTATATTTATTAGTATGACTACTGCCGTTATTAGTCAATTAAAATTACTGGTTATTAATGTTTCTACAACTCTAAGAAGTGCTAAGTGGGCAGATATTGGTAAGTATATCGTTCTTGGTATGATTCAAGGTATAAACGATAACAGACTAAAATTTATTGAAAAAGTTAAACAACTAGCTAAAGCTGGTATTAGTGCTGCCCAACAAGAATTGGGTATTAAATCACCTTCTATTGTTTTTCGTGAGATTGGTGCTAATCTAGTAGAGGGCTTTAAAATAGGTGTTAAACCATTGACAAATGTTATTGGCAGTGCAGTAGGAGTTGGGCGTGACATAGCGGAAAAGAATCTAAAAAATGTACTAGACCCAAATAAAATAAAACCTATATTGTCTAATGCTACAGCTAATTTTAGAAAACACTATGAAAAAATTAAGGCAATAAGAGAATCTAATTTAAAGTCTGAAAAGAAAAAGAAGCGGATAGAAGAAATACTTCTAAGTGGAATAAGTTTAAGAAGTGATTTTAATATTAAAGGTGGAATACAAGCTAAGGCTGTTTCTGACCAATTAAAAACCTTAGTAAATGAATCCTTTAATTCTATTCCAGGATTAATAGATAAAGTTAAGAATGAGGCTGCAACTGGATTGAATACCATAGCAAATCAGATGGAAGAGACTGTTACAAAATTTGGAATAGCTACTGAAAACGTAAGATTCCAAACTAACAGTACCAGAAACTCTATAGAAGACGCTTTTAGTACGCCACTGACAGATGCTAAATTATTTGATTTGTTTAATCAAGTCCAAAGTGGCGTGGATTTCGGTAAAGATTTAAATGATAAAATTAAGTTAGCTTATTTATCGCAAAATAAATTAAATGGCGCATTAGAAGACCAACTTAAAGTAGAAGAACAGATTAGATTAATTGGAGAAGCTCAAGCAGAATTAAATAAAATAGCACCACCTCATCCGCCTGAAATACCAAAAACTGAATTAGAAACTGGGTTAGAGCTATTAAATGCTCTTAAGTTAGGGATAGACGCAAGC
>JAAUSO010000086.1 GCA_012033205.1 Richelia sp. SL_2_1
ATAGGGTATTAAATCTTTATCTTGTGTAGAAAACTAGTTAGTCGGATTTTACCAGAAATCTTGTAGAGACGTTATATATAACGTCTCTACATTACGTCGGTAGACAAACAAAAACTAATGAAATGGAGTACTAGTTAATAAATGTTTATCTATCCACAAGCAATAAATTTAATTAGTTAAATTTAATAGTTAAATTTTGGTAATATTGTAACCTTAACAATATAAGACGATTGTACTGATGTGACAAAAAGGCATATTGCTACATTGCGACAGATTGTATTTTAATTTCGCTTACTCCTCACGCTCATGACAACAACCATTGACTTTTTAAGTCACCTTAACCCCCATCAACGTCGTGCTGTCGAGCATTTTTGCGGTCCCTTGCTAGTTGTTGCTGGTGCGGGTTCTGGTAAAACACGAGCCTTGACTTATCGCATTGCTCATTTAATTGTCGAATATAAAGTTAATCCTGAAAATATTTTGGCGGTTACTTTCACCAATAAAGCCGCACGGGAGATGAAAGAACGAATTCAAAAATTATTCGCCGAACAAATGGCAATGATTGAGTTTGGCAAACGTTACGATTTACTATCAGAATACGAACAAGTAAAACTCAGGTCGAAAGTTTATAAACATATTATTAAAGATTTATGGTGCGGTACTTTTCATAGTTTACTTTCTCGGATTCTGCGCTTAGATATTGAAAAATACCAAGATGAAAAAGGACGCACTTGGAAGCGGAATTTTTCGATTTTTGACGAATCTGATGCTCAAAGTTTGGTTAAGGAAATTGTTACCAAACAGTTAAATCTTAGCGATAAAAAATTTAATCCTCGCTCCGTTCGCTACGCTATTAGTAATGCAAAAAATCAAGGTTTATCGCCTAAAGAATACGAAAAGGAAGAACCTAATTATAAAGGAAGGGTAATTGCAGAAGTTTATAGTTGCTATCAAGATAAATTAGCAGAAAACAACGCTCTGGATTTTGATGATTTGATTTTAGTTCCGGTAAGATTGTTTCAGCAAAACGAGCAGGTTTTGGGTTACTGGCATCATAAATTCCGTCATATTTTGGTAGACGAGTATCAGGATACAAACCGCACTCAATATCAATTGATTAGCTTATTATCTACCTATGGAGACAATAAAAGTCAGTGGAATTGGCAAAACCGTTCTGTGTTTGTAGTCGGCGATGCTGACCAATCAATCTATTCTTTTAGAATGGCTGACTTTACTATTCTGCTCGACTTTCAGCAAGACTTTGGTGATGGTTTAGAGGATGATGATACCCGTTCGATGGTGAAATTAGAAGAAAACTATCGTTCCTGTGAAAATATTCTGCAAGCTGCAAACTACTTAATTGAAAATAACACTCAGCGCATTGATAAAGTACTTAAAGCAACTAGAGGTCAAGGCGAACAAATTTATTATTTTAAAGCAGATGATGAAGTAGCTGAAGCTGACTTTGTGATTAAGAAAATTTGTGCTTTAGAGAAAGAAAATCCCAATTTAAATTGGGGAAGTTTTGCGATTCTTTATCGTACTAACGCTCAATCTCGCCCCTTTGAAGATGTTTTAGTCCGGAATAGCATCCCCTATACTGTCGTTGGCGCATTAAAGTTTTACGATCGCAAAGAAATTAAAGATGTTTTGGCTTATTTAAGAGCCATCGCCAACCCCGCAGATAATTTAAGTTTATTAAGAGTAATCAATACACCCCGACGCGGTATTGGTAAAGCTACCATCGATAATTTAACAAACGCCGCTCAAGAATTGGGTATAACCATGTGGGAAATACTCAGTGACGAGACATCAGTTAATACCTTAGCAGGACGTTCGTCAAAATCGGTAAATAATTTTGCCAAGATGATTGGACGCTTGCAGCAACAAGCTGAAAATACTAGTGCATCAGAAATCTTACAAACTGTTTTAGATGAATCCGGTTACGTCCAAGATTTGCACAACCAAGGAAACGACGAAGCAGAAGATAGAATACGCAACGTCGGAGAACTTTACAACGCTGTCCGTCAATATGAAGAAGAAGCAGAACAAGATGCTTCCCTGCAAGGATTTCTCGCCAGTACCGCTTTGAGTTCCGATTTAGATAATTTAAAAGACGGACAAAGTGCGGTATCTTTAATGACATTGCATTCTTCCAAAGGATTGGAATTTCCTGTAGTCTTCTTAGTCGGATTAGAGCAAGGATTATTTCCCAACTATCGTTCTATAGATGATCCAGGAGCTTTAGAAGAAGAACGTCGTTTATGTTACGTCGGTATTACTCGCGCTCAAGAAAGGTTATTTTTGTCTCACGCACGAGAACGCAGGCTGTATGGAACCCGCGAACCCGCAGTGCGATCGCAGTTTCTTGATGAATTGCCCAAGGAATTATTAGCTACTGAATATCCTCGTAGTGTTACTTATACAAATAATGGCGGTCGTAGTTCTGCTAGTTACGATAATGGTTTTGATAATACAAGTAATGATACAGCAACCCCAAACTTCAATTGGCAAGTTGGCGATCGAGTAATGCATAAATCATTTGGAGCAGGTGAAATAACTCATATTTTTGGAGGAGGAAATAAACTTTCTGTAGCCATTAAATTTCCCGGTTTAGGTCAAAAAATCATCGACCCCAGAGTTGCTAAGTTACAAAAAATGGAGTAGTTTCAACTATCAACTATCAACTATCAACTATCAATTAAAAATTGTTTATTGATAACTGTTAACTGTCTCGTCTGACTCTTTCCCAATTCTTAGCTTGCTGAATTTGTTCTTCGGTGAAATTTTTAGCTTGGGAAAAGTCTGCTATATCCAAGTTAGCATCTTTGAAATTAGTTCCTTTGAGATTGGCTCTAAAAAGGTTTGCTCCTTCAAGATGAGCATTCTCCAAATTAGTATTTTCTAGATTTGCTGCCTCCAAATTAGCTCTATAAAGGTCGGCAAATTGCAGATTTGCTGATGTTAGGTTTGTCAATTTTAAATTAGCTTTTTGCAAATCGGCTTTTTGTAAATTAGCTCCGACTAACTTAGCTGATTGCAAATCCGCTCTGTAAAGGTCTGCTACTTGTAAATTGGCTCGATGCAAATCCGCTCTATAAAGCCTAGCTTCTCTAAGAAAAGCGACTCGCAGATTAGCATCTAAAAGGTCAGCTTCTTCAAGATTACTGTATCGCAGGTCTGCTGCTTCTAAATTAGCTGCTTTCAGATTCGCTTTTTTGAGATTTGCTTTTTGCAGATTAGCTCTTTGAAGTTTGGCACAACTGAGATCAGCTTTTTCTAAGTTAGCTTCTTCAAAATTTGTGACTATAACTTCTTCAAATTCGCTTACTTCTCTTAAATCTGCTGCGATAAAACTCGCGTTTTTCAAGTTAGCTTTTTTAAAATTAGCTCCTTTGAGGTTCGCTTCTTGAAAAGTCGCAGCTTCAAGATTGGCTTCTTGAAAATTTGCTTGCTGTAGTCTAGCGCCACGGAAATAAGCGTGTTGTAAATTTGCTCCTTGTAGATTAGCTCTTTGCAAATTAGCTACTTTTAAATTGGCTCCTTGAAGATTAGCTCCTTGTAAATTAGCTTCTTCCAAAGTAACTTCTAATAAGTCAGCTTTTTGAAGATTACTATGTCGTAAATCCGCTTGTTGATGAAATTCAGCTTCTTTAAAATCTACCCCTTCTAAGTTCGCTTTTTCAAAGTTAGCTCCTTGTAATTTAGCTCCCCAAAGATTTGCTCCTTGTAAATTAGCTTGCTTTAAAATAGCACCTTGTAAATTAGCTTCTTTCAGATTGGCTTTTTGCAGATGAGCTTCACTCAAGTTAACTTGTTGCAAATCAAATTTACTCAAATCTCGACCTTCAACTATTTTATTAACTAACTCCCAAACTAATTTCCATTTTTCGTCGAGTTGAGTTTCAACACTAATTTGACTATTTTTTAAATTAACTCCTTCTAAGGCAGCATCACGAAAATTAACACCGCAAAGATTTGCATCTCTAAGATTAACTTGCTTAAGATTGGTATTGACCATTACAGCTTCCCAAAGATAGGCTCCTTTGAGATTTGCACCTTCTAAGTTAGCTCCTTGAAGATTTGCTGCTTCTAGATTTACTCCTTCTAAAATAGCCCCCTGCAACTTGGTTTCTACCAAGTTTGCTTTCGACAAATTAGCGTTAAATAAATTTGCTTCTTGTAAATCAAATCTACTCAAATTGCGATTTTCAAGAGGCTGATTTACAATTTCCCAAACTAGTCTCCACTTCTCCTCTAATAAAGTATCACTGTTGATTTGAGTAAATTTAAAATTTACCCTTTCTAGAGTTGTTTCTTGCAAATTAGTCCCACGTAAATCGGCTCTTCTAAAAGATGCTGAACGCAGGTTTGAACCACAGAGGTTAGCTTTACATAAATCCGCTTCAAAAAAGTCAACTGCTTCTAAATCAGCAGACTTTAGAGTCGCACCTTGAAGATTTGCTTCTTGAAAACTTGCATTTTTCAAACAAGCTTGATCAAAAATCGCTCCTTGAAGACTTGCACTAACAAAAGTCGCTCCTTCAAGGTTCGCATTCGTAAAATCTTTACCTCGCAAATCTTTATGATCGAAGTTTTTACCAGCTAAGTCCTGACCTTTATAGGAGAAAGGTTGAGAATTATCGTCTAACATATCTCAGTAATAGATAAGCCTACACCGAAATTTTGATACATAATCCCAATAAAATCAGCCAGTGTTGAATACAAAAAGATTAAAGGTTAGCAGTTGTATAGCAATAGTCATATTAGGACATCATATTTTGTTCTTAAGGGAACAGGGAAGAGGCAACAGGGAAATGTCCTATCAAAAGGTTGATGCGTAATTTCGTCGCTTTAGATACAATTTAAAAGTAAGGAGCGCGAGGAGAATGTTCGTGGTGCTATCAAAAGGTTTTGAGATTGAGATATATACTGGTACCCCTCAAGGTGATATCGTTGGTCTCTCTGACAAAATTACATCTGAATTGGATGGATTCATGCGGGAACCGGATAGCCGGAATGTCGAATACGTAACCGCTCCATTTTTCGATTATGAACAGCTTTTATGCGGTTTATTGTGTCCTCGTTTGAAGTTAAGAAAATATCTAGAAAAACTAGGTAATTATACTTTGATTCCCGGAAGTACTTTGTCACTGGGAGGAAGCGATCAATTTTTGCGTTCGGACCCCAATAATCCTTATCACGATTATATCGAACAAACTTACGGAACCAAAGTAGTTACTGCCAGCGTTCATATTAATGTAGGTATTAGTGACCCCGAAATATTGATGCGGGCTTGTCGCATTATCCGTTTAGAAGCACCTTTGTATCTTGCTTTAAGCGCTTCATCTCCCTTCTTAGATGGCAAAGCTACCGGATACCATTCCACTCGCTGGGGTCTGTTCCCGCAAACACCTTCATATGTGCCTTTATTTACAAGCCATGCAGACCATATTAATTGGGTAGAACAACAGCTAGAATCCGGGACAATGCAAAATGTGCGACATTTATGGACATCCGTTCGACCAAATGGCGATCGCCGTCCTTACGATTTAAATCGTCTGGAATTGCGAATTTGTGATTTAGTCACCGATCCCATTGCATTGTTAGCAATTTCTGCTTTATTAGAAGCTCGTTTGTTACAGGTAATTGATAATCATAACCTTGATCCCTTGATCAAAAGTAGCTTCACTCCCGAAGAATTAATCGCAATTACAACCCAAAATGAAATTGCTTGTGCAACCTCTAGCTTGGATGCTCAATTAATTGATTGGGCTGACGGAAGAACTATCAAAGCCAGAGATTGGATTAACGAGCTTTATGAAAGTGCAACAGCGATAGCCAAACAACATGGCTTTAGATGTTTCCTCTCACCGCTACAAAAAATCCTTCGCGAGGGAAATCAAGCTCAAAGATGGCTGCAACTTCATAGCTTGGGAGTTAGTAGTCAAAACGTGATTACCCAAGCTATTAACTCAATTCAAGAACGAGAGTTAGAACTAGAGGATAAATTGTGTTCCTCTTTAGTGGCTTAATACCACTCTCTATTTTTTTGTGAAAAAAAATGGTATATTTTGCCGGAAACATCAAAATCGAGCTTTCCCAAAACTTTACTATTTTTTTATGTTGTCTTTAAACACTCTTCATACAAGGATTGTAGAAGTGTTTTTATTAGTTTTATTTTTTTTATAGATTGCCGTCTTGAGACAGTGATTAAGAAAAATTATATGTGTCTTCTATCCTCAGATGGTGTTGAAAAAACAAACACATTGTGTTTTAAAATATATTTGCTCAATTGCCAATGCCACAAATAGTTTTAATTCATCCGCAAATCCCTCCAAATACAGGTAATATTGCTCGGACTTGTGCGGCTACAGGCACCGAATTGCACTTAGTTAGTCCTTTAGGATTTGAAATCAGCGATCGTTATTTAAAGCGAGCAGGCTTGGATTATTGGCCTTATGTAAAGCTACACCATCACGAATCTCTAGAAGCATTCAAAGCCTTGTATCAGCAGCGGGGCGGAAGGCTGCTAGGATTCAGCGTTAGGGGTAGTTTAAATTATGTGAATTTTGAGTATCAAGCAAATGACTGGCTGCTATTTGGTAGTGAAACCACGGGCTTACCCAGTGAAGTGTTATCAGATTGTGATGCGACTCTTTATATTCCCATGAAAGAACAAAATGTCCGCAGTTTAAATCTATCTGTAAGCGTTGCTGTGAGCTTATTTGAGGCTCGTCGTAAGTTAGGATACTTAGAGTGAGTTTGGCTTGGGAATTAAACTAAATATTGATTCGGTTATTTTACTTAAGTATTTATGCTTTGCAATCCAAAAAACATTGATTCTGTTTAATTGTTGTATGCAAAAATACTTAGTTAATTAATTGTGTAAATGTTGTTAATCGTCCTTTATTTTACATACATTCTGTGATAGTTGGTTGAAAATACTTACGTGTTCAGGCATTGAAATATAAGAAATTTGTATATAAAAATTGACGTTTTCCCGAATTGAATCATAGATTTTTGTTAACTGAAATTATCCCGATAATTTGATTTAGTGCGGGTAAAGTTTGTCATAACAAGCAATTGAGCTTCTATTCTCCTGCTTGAGATTGTTTTTGCAGCGTAAATGTACTTGCGAATAAATACGGTTGTACTTTATGGAAAAATCAACGTAAAGTCTCGGTTGAGAAGATGGAATAAGGTGTGATCCCTGGTTGATTTCTTCAGCAAGAGATATGCCTATTCCAGAAAAATTGACATTAGACTGGGACAAGAATTCAAATATGATGTTTTCTTGAAACAGACGTAAATGTTGAATATAACCGTATTGAGGAAAACCAAATTTGGGGTGTGGGCAGTAGAACAGACAAGTAAGCACAAAAATTTGAATTTTACTAGTACAGTGTTAACTTGTCTAAAACAGAGAACCGGGTTAATCTTTCGTAAGTATCTCTGGTAAATGTGATCTCGATCTAGTATTCTTAGTGATCTAGATCATTGACTACTGGATTAAAAATCGAGATCGGTTAAGCGCTAGTGATCATAGGAGGTCGTCTTTGAAACGAGCATTGAAGAAGAAAATGAAAACTGTGTTAGAAAGTACCATTAATAGTAGTGATGCTTCCATGGAGCACAGTAGCGTAGTTACTCCACAGGTAAAAAATCGGATGCCAAAAGCCGCGATGATCGGATTGGCAATCTCGATGGGAGCAACCAGTCTTTTCGTGACTCGACAAAGCGACCAAGCCCTAGCAGCAGAACCTGTAGGCAATCAAAATACTGCTTCTACAATTCCTGCTGCATCTGATGAAGTGAAGTTTGCTCCCACACACAAGCAGTCGTTTAAAGCTATCTCTAACGAGATTGGGGCTAAAATCCCTGCCGTAGTGGAACCAACAGCAATCTCACCAGTTAAGGGGCTTGGAGCTAAATGGGAAGTTGCTTCTAGTCTGAAGTCTGCTCGGTTTGCGACACAAACACCCAGCTTAAATTTAACTGCGGCTAATAATACAAATTATTCTGCACCGCAAGTGGTCGAAGCACAGGTTATTCCTGAAGCAAGTAGCACCACATTGAGCAGTGTTTCTAATCACAGTTTTACAAACTCTACACAAAGCTTGGATGCTAGTGGAGTTGTAACAACCTCGAAAACTGAGCTTGAAGCTCAGCAAAAGTTCGCCCTTGAGCGTTTAAAACAAAAATCGAACCGCTTGAAAGCAAGTTTGAATCAGCTGCGTTCGACTCCTATTGAGGATGTCAAGCAAGTTGCAGTGACAACCCAGTCGGCAATTCAAGTTGAAGAAACATCAACTGTGAAGCCTGAACTAAGTGCTAGCCAAAACAAACTTGTATCCAGATTAAAACCGCAAACGGTTCTAGAGCAAGCACAACCGGCAGTTACAGTACCAACACCAGTTGTACCAACTGTAACAGCATCAAAAGTCATTGCTGCTGCACACCTGGTTAAGTCTGGAGATACCCTAGCTAAAATTGCTGACAATTACGGGACTTCAGTTTCTCAACTGGCTAAGACAAATAATTTGTCTGATCCCAATCAACTACAAATCGATCAACAGTTGATTGTTCCTGCTGCTGAAACTCCCAGCCTTCAGATAGCAACTAACTCAGAAAACATAACTTCTTCAACACAAGAGGTTTCAGTCCAAGTTGATAGTTCCGAGCAAAATGTAAGTTCTTTTGGTGTAGGTGGTGACACTCCCATCCCAACAGTATTTACAGAAATGCAACTGGCTGATAAACGTAATGTTTTAGCCAATAAAGTCTCCAGAAATGACCGTCTTCGCAGCTTAAAAGAAGAAATCGAAAGATTACGGGAAAAATACCGCACCCAAGAATCTGGTGTAGTTATACCACAGATTGATCAAAATACAAATTCCATATCTGTTCCCGTTAACAGACCTCAATCAGCTTCTATACCTATTCCGATTACAACACCTACAACTGGCAAAGCTGCGGTACCAATTCGCGTTGCTAGACCAAATACAACATCAGTTCCGATTTCCGTTCCGACACCGAACCAAGACATTAACCCCAATTTTTCTCGCGACAGGGGTATTAGAGTAGCGACACCTCCCGCAAGCTTCAATGATCGTTCTCAATCTTCCTCCGTCGTACAAACAACAGTATCTCCACAGCTACCCCCATTAGCAGCAGTTGATAGATACTTGCCCAGACCTATTGACGAATCAATAGCACCTGAAAAAGGCTATATATGGCCCGCTCAAGGTGTCTTCACTTCTGGCTACGGTCCTCGTTGGGGAAGAATGCACAGAGGTATTGACATTGCGGCTCCCACAGGTACTCCTATTAATGCTGCGGCTGATGGTGTAGTTGTGTCTGCTGGCTGGAACCGTGGTGGTTATGGTAATTTAGTTGATATCCGTCATGCTGATGGTACCTTGACTCGCTATGCCCATAACAGCAAAATTTTGGTAAGCAAAGGTCAGCAGGTAGAGCAGGGTCAGAGAATTTCCTTGATGGGTAGTACTGGCTTCAGTACTGGTCCTCACCTGCATTTTGAAATCCGTAAAGGTGGCACAGAAGCAGTTAACCCTGTAGCTTTCCTTCCACCGCGCAAATAATTTCTATTTTCTATTTCTGTAGCATCTAGATAGTTGTCTTGGAAGATTGAGGGAGTATGTCTCCCTCTTTTGCTTTTTCTAGGTAATTAACAAGTTAATTTTCCTAATTATCTGCCAGCGAAGAAATTAATTTATTCAAATTTATTCAGATGCTAGGCAAGATTTTAGTTTTATGATATATTTAGTTTCTAGTGAAAGTAAATCTATTCTGGCTCAGTAGCTCAGTTGGTTAGAGTAGGGGACTCATAAGCCCTTGGTCGTGCGTTCGAGTCGCACCTGAGCCATCTATTATTCAAGCATTAAAAGCCCCTCGCCCAGGGGCTTTTGATTTTTAATTGGGTATTTGATTGGGGTAAATTTGGGGTAAAAATCTGATTGGAGAGGACTGGCGGAATTTTCTCATGTGGGAAAAGAAGTTACTATAGTTAGTTAGCACTTCAATCACACAAAATAAAGCCACTATTGGCTAGAATGTACTTAATCTTTCTGCCATAAAACGCAATGCAAATCGTTTTGCCACCTGAAGTAGAAGCTATGGTACAACGCCAAGTTGCCAGGGGCAAGTATACGACCGCGCTTGAGGTCATCCTCGCGGGTGTCAAACTCCTCGAACAGCAAGGAGATATTTCAGTTCTCTTCGCAGAAGAAAGCGAGTAAACAACCTCTAATTTTTAACCTCATCTTTATAATGGCGAATCACTTCGGCAACCGACCAAGCTTGAGCAACAGCTCCCTTGGGAGCGTGGGGTTGATCGCCGTCGAAAATTTCTGAAATCGAACCAATACAACCATCTGACAAAAAATGAAGCATTAGAGGTTCCCAATCAAAGGGTAATGGTTCATTTTTGTGAAACCGCTGCCAAGCCCGAATAAAAGGACCAATCAGCCAACTCCAAACAGTTCCTTGATGATAAGCGCGATCGCGAGTTGCTGAATCACCTGTATATTTACCTATATAGTCAGGGTCTGAAGGTTCAAGAGAACGAAGACCGTAGGGAGTCAATAAGCTTTTTGCAGCTCGTTCTAGTACTTGATATCCTTGTTGAGCAGAAAAACCACAATGGCTCAGTGAAAGCGCTAAAACTGCATTTGGTCTAATTTGAGAATTGCGGCGGTCATCTGGTTCAATGGTGTCGTATAAATAACTAGCTTTGGGATTCCAGAATTTTTGCAAGGACTTTTTTACCTGTTGTGCTTGTTGAGTATATCTTTGCGCTTGTTTGGCTAAAAGTACTCCCTCTCGCTCATTTGCTTGCTCACTCAAAATTTCTGCCCATCGCGAAATCCAACACAAAGCAGAATACCACAAAGCATTAATTTCCACTGGCTTACCGCAACGAGGAGTAACTGGTACACCTTCAACCACCGCATCCATCCAAGTCAGAGCCACACCATGAGCATCCCAACTTAATAAACCATCAGTAGAATCAACATTAATTTTATAATTAGTACCACCAACAAATGCCTTGTAAATATTACGTATAATTGGATATTGTTCCGCTAAAAATTCCCAATCTTGGGTAGCTTCCAAATAAATTCCCAAAGTTTCAATCCACCACAATGTTGCGTCTATACTGTTGTAAAAAGGTTCTCCCCCAACATCGGGAAAGGCATTAGGAATCAAACCTTGACGACAGTAATGTCCGAAAGTTCGCAAAAGCCCCTTCGCGATTTCAAAGCGTCCCGTTACTATCGTTAAACCCGGTAAAGCAATCAAAGTATCCCGTCCCCAGTCATTAAACCAATGGTATCCAGCAATCGCAGTTGGTCCGGCAATCGAAGCTCGATAAACAATGAATTGGTCGCTTGCACGTAGTAGTTTTTCCCAGATGACAGATTTTGAAGGAAGAAGAGAAGAGCAGGACGAATTTTCTACCTTGTCTCCTTGTTTACCCACACTTTCCTCTACGACGGCAACCCCTCCACCCAAGTTTTCTCCCTTTGTCCCCTTGTCCTTGATTTCCCATCCAAAAATTTGCGATAACCTTTTTTGCTCTACTAGGACTTCTCGATTAAAAGTTTCCCAGTCCAGAGCAACATTTGATTGATCTGGAACACCTAGCTTAGCCTCGACTGTTACCGTATCTCCCGGTTCAAGAAAAATACTTAAGTAACCCGGACTGTAAAGGTCTTCTTTGTCTCCTAATCCTCGCCGCGTTTCTTCTGGTAAGGCATAATTCCAGTACCACATACCGGACGATTCATAACTACCTTTATTCCATCGTAAATGCCAAGGTATACCTAATTTTCCTCCATTATTTGCTTGCAAACAAAGTTGTTCCTTTTCAACCAATTGCCAAAACTGTAATTGAGAACTATGTTTTTGCTGATGATGAAAATCGCGATCGCCAATTAGTAACCGCAGCTTTAAAACCGCAGCTTCTTTACCTTGATAGCAATATTTAATCAATACACGATGGGAAAATGTCGTTTGATCGGGTACTTTTAAAGAATCAGCTTCTACCTCGGCTTCTAACCCGTAAGGCATGAATATTTCTCTGCTCAATTGCCAATGTTGTTCACCCCAAATCCATTGGGGAACTGGGTTAATATCAAAAGAGCGTAGCAACTTGTAGCCTTGTGGTTCTATTTGACCACTAGCCCAAAAATTAGTCCCTAATGCCATCACTTGATTGGGTAGTTCCAAGCTGGCTTCTAGATGCGACATTAGCAAAGTACGCCCAGAAGGTGGGTTGGTTGCACCAAATAACCAACCGTGATAACTGCGAGTACGGACATCGCAAACTGTACCACTTGCAAAACTTCCCAAGCCATTAGTCAACAACCATTCTCGAATATCTAAATCTCCCATTGCCTACTCAAAATCGTTATGAGTATGATATTATTTGTAACAGTTCGTAATTAAATAATCAAAGCGTGGATCGGTGAATTTAATCAAAAACCACCATTACCACGCTTCAAAAGTATAGCTTCAAGGAGAATTAGTCTAATGCCCCTTACTTATGCAACAGAAGGATGCCTCCGTGTAGGTCAACCGGCTCCAGATTTTACAGCTACAGCCGTAGTAGATCAAGAATTTAAAACAGTAAAATTATCCGACTATCGTGGTAAGTATACCGTTTTATTTTTCTATCCTTTAGACTTTACCTTTGTTTGTCCCACTGAAATAACCGCATTTAGTGACAGTTACGACCAGTTTAAAAATCTTAACACAGAGATACTCGGTGTTTCAGTTGATAGCGAATTTTCTCATCTAGCATGGATTCAAACAGACCGTAAGGCTGGTGGAGTCGGCGACCTGAATTATCCATTAGTATCGGATATCAAAAAAGAAATTAGCGCTGCTTACAACGTCCTAGACCCAGAAGCAGGAGTTGCTTTGCGTGGTTTATTTATTATAGATAAAGATGGTGTAATTCAGCACGCTACCATTAACAACTTGTCTTTTGGTCGTAGTGTAGAAGAAACATTGCGGACATTGCAAGCGATTCAATATGTCCAATCTCACCCCGATGAAGTTTGTCCTGCGGGTTGGCAACCTGGAGATCAAACCATGAACCCCGATCCAGTCAAATCCAAAGTATATTTTTCAGCGGTTTAAGTCCCATTGTTTAATTAAAGTGTGTTTAATGGTAACTTGATTGCAGTTAATCACACTTTAATTAATTAGTGGTATCAAGAAATAATTAAACTTAAAAATATACACAGACGAATGGGGATATAAATACAAGGTTTTAATCCACGTCTATCTGTGTTTTTTATTGTGATTTTTTTCAAGTATAGGTATTAAATAGGTATTAAAAATGTTAACTTCAACTGATTTTAGTGGTTTATTTAACGAGCGTTTTTTACAAAACTTTTTACCAATTCCTGCAACAAACAGCTTGCAATTGGGACAGTTAACACCTCAATTTCAACTACCGGATATAACTAGTGGTAGCTTAATTAAATTATCCGATTATAGAGAAAAGCAACCTGTAATATTGGCATTAACTAGAATTTTTACTGAAAAGCAATATTGCCCCTTTTGTTTTCCTCACATCAAAGCTTTGAATGAAAATTACGAGCAATTTAAGCATCGGGGTGTAGAAGTTTTAATGATTACTAGCACAGACGAACGTCAAAGTCAAATAGTTGTCCAAGATTTGAATTTAAAAATGCCGTTGCTGAGTGACCCTAGTTGTCAAGTATTTCGTAATTATCAAGTTGGACAAGCATTAGGTGCGCCTTTACCTGGACAATTTATTTTAGATCAACAAGGAAAACTGATTTACAAGCATTTATTTTCCTTTTTAGACCATAATGCTAGCATCGAAACATTGCTTTCTTACATTGAAAAAGGTGAAACTTGGATTTATCCTAGGGTTAGAAGTCGGGTTTTTATAGCCATTGTCTGTAATCACAAATATTTATCATAAAAACCCGACTTCTGTACTACTTGTCGAATTGACGTTAATTCTTAATTCATAATTCATAAAATATAGTTACAATAAGTACAATTATTACAATTTAACTTGGTGTAAATTACTGCGGGGATTGAAAGTACGGATATCTCGGATTTTTTCATAATATTCCCGTTCTTGCTGGCTGATATCTTTAGGAGTCGCGATCGCAATCTTGACTAATTGGTCAGTGCGATCGCCTTTAGGGTTGCGCCAGCCTTTACCACGTAAGCGTAAGGATTGACCAGCACGCACTCCAGGTGGAAGTTTGACATCAACCATACCGTCAGGAGTTGGGACTTGAACTGTTGCTCCCAATACAGCTTCATCAGGAGTAATTAAGACTTCACATAGCAAATTATCGCCATCAAATTTGAAAAATGGGTGATTTCCCAGATCAACTACTAAATATAAATCGCCACGTCTTTGATTGAGAGAGCTAATAGGACCTTTACCTCGTACTCGTAAGCGACTACCAGGTTTTGCACCAGCAGGTATACGAACGTCAATAGTTTCACCACCCAAGTTAAACCGCTTTTGTACACCATTAAAAGCTTCGGCATAAGTTAAAGTAATTGTCGCTTCGCTATCTTGAGCCGTACCACTACCAGTATCTTGGAAACCACCAAAGTCATTAAATCCACCGAAACCACCCGTACCACCAGGAGAAGTCCGGTAAGAATAGCTTTGTCTTCCTCCAGGGTTTCCACCACCAAAACGTCCTAATAATTCATTAATAAAATCATCAAAACTACTATATTGACCAAAATCAAAGCCATTTATATCAACGCCAGCAGCACCACCAGGAAAGCCCTGTCCGGCTTGTTTCCAATATTGACCAAACTGGTCGTACTTCTGACGCTTTTCAGGGTCTGATAATACTTCGTATGCTTCGTTTACTTGCTTAAAACGCTCCTCAGCATCCTTATTACCTTGATTCACGTCGGGATGATATTTGCGGGCTAATTTACGAAAAGCTTTTTTAATGTCTTCTTGAGTAGCGCTTTTATTTACTCCTAAAATCTGATAATAATCTTTAAAGTCGGTTGCAGCCATTTACTAGCCTCCTCTGTGATATTTCCTGAATATTTTTTTATGTATTTATCGAGTCAATACAACGCAAAAACTATAATTGCGGACATTCGACCGCTGACTTTAAATTAACAAATATTAAATAATTGCCAAGTGCGGTTCTTGCTATTGGAGAGCAGGGGAATTTCCGTACTCTAATCAAGGTTAAGAAATAAAAGGAAAATTTGAATATCGCTTTTTTCAAAAAACAGAACAGGTTCTAAATAACAAGACTTACGCACTCGTGACAAAAATTAGGTATTTAAGACAGACGAGCATTGACTATCTTTCAAATAAATAAATTAAAAGATGCGTAAGTCCTGATTATGTGAAAATTATCTAAATGATTGGTGATTATTGATTAAATCACTTAAATCACTGTTCCGTCGGCAATCACGGCATTTTTGAGTACCACTATAATACCGCTACGGATATAAAAGCCTTGACTTTCACGGTCGGCTTCTTGAACATTATCTTTGTTGATAATTTGTACATCACAGCCGATGTGAGCATTTTTGTCAATAATCGCACGGCGAACTGTGGTATTTGCTCCGATACCTAAACTAGCAGGACCTTCGCTACAGTCTGACTGACGTTCAGCATAAGGCTCGTAAAAATCCGACCCCATAATCAACGTATCTTCGATATTGCATCCAGATTCAATACGCGATCGCACTCCCAAAACCGAGTTGACAATCCGGCAATCTTTGAGTATACAACCTTCTCCAATCATTGATTGTGCTATCTGGCAATTTAATAGCTTAGAGGGGGGTAAATAGCGAGAACGAGTGTAAATCGGGGCTTCTTCATCGTAGAAACTAAAAGGAGGTCGTGGTTGGTGAGTTAATGCTAGGTTGGAATTGAAAAATGCTTCAATGGTTCCAATGTCTTCCCAATAATCATCGAACAAGAAAGCTTGAACGTTGTAACCATCTAGTGCAGCAGGAAGAATTTCCTTACCGAAATCAGTTTGGTCTTTTGATTGTTTTAACAATTTGAGTAAAACATTTCTTTTGAAGACATAAATTCCCATTGAGGCAATGTATGGCTTTTCTTTGGCTTGTTCTTCATCCAAACCAAGTACTGTTGTATCAACAGCCATTTTCTTTAAAGCTTCACCCTTGGGTTTTTCGCTGAAATCAATGATTCTGCCAGTATCATCAATTTTCATCAAACCAAAGTCGGAAGCACGACGTTCTTCAATCGGAATCACTGATAAAGTGACATCAGCTCCAGTTTCCCGATGACGTTCGACAAACTCACGGTAATCCATCCGATAGAGGTGATCGCCCGATAGAATCAGATATTCCTCTACATCCCACTCTTCAAACAGCCAGAGATACTGACGCACGGCATCGGCTGTACCTTGGAACCAATTTGAATTATCTAAAGTTTGCTGTGCTGCGAGAACTTCTACAAAACCTTCAGTAAAACCAGCAAAGCTGTAAGTGCGAGCCAAGTGACGGTTTAGGGAAGCGGAATTGAACTGCGTCAACACATAAATTTTAAATATTTCTGAATTTATACAGTTACTGACTGGAATATCTATCAAACGGTACTTTCCAGCTAATGGTACAGCTGGTTTTGCACGGAACTTTGTTAACGGATAAAGACGGTACCCGCACCACCACCAAGAATAATCCCTAAAACTTTTTTCATTTATATTTCTCCGAACTGCCTATCTGCTCTCACTAATCAGTTTAGGACTGTGTGTGGCAGCTCGCACAGGGGGAATCAAAGATTAAGGTAATTTAATGAAAACACTACATTTACTATATTTGTAGTTAAGAATAAAATTCTTAGGTATCAATTAATGTTGATATTGAAATTTATTGAGCAACTACACTCTTATTATCCTAACCTGCACTAACCAAACGCAATTCTTGAGAAAGCCTCAGATACTGCACCCAAGGCTGTTCCGAAAGCTCAGAAACTGCATTTAACGATAATGTTGCCGTATACACATCTTTCCCTGGCGCGATACCATTGATACCAAAACTTTCTAACACAGCAGTTGCCCCAGAGTCCAGAACTGGTTGAGTATGAATAAAAACTACCAAACAAAGTTCTGATGGGTCTTTAATTTTTTTCAGTGCCAATATCAAAGCGGTATCTAGCTTAGTAAAGTTCATAAACTGTTTAAATCAAGAAGGAGCAAGTAATAGTAATCTTAGTTGCCCCTTCTTGAGCCTATCAAGTATAAACTTAATTCCAATCCATCCTTGAGTAGAGTTAAGAGTTCGGAGTTTTTAACCTTAGACAAGGTTTTAAGGAGTTAGTTGATGGTTGTTAGTTGATGGTGGTTAGTTGATGGTTGTTAGTTGATGGTAGTTAGTTGATGGTTGTTAGTTGATGGTTGTTAGTTACCTATTTTAGACCTTTGACCTTAGACCTTTGACCTTTGACCTTTGACCTTTGACCTTTGACCTTAGACCTTAAAGGTTTTCGGTATTAATTAACCCAAATCCCCACTTGTGATCAAATGTTCCTTTTTCTTTTCCAGGAATAGAAGAATTTTTCCGTAGCAGTTCTTTGATTGCTTCGGGGTCGAGTTTGGGGTTACGCTGTAATAGTAATGCCACTAAGCCAGTCACGAAGGGTGTTGCCATACTTGTACCGGCTAATGCCACAAACTGAGAATTAATAATCATTGACCGATCTAAATTGGCATCGCTAGAAAGGGCTGAAATAATCATTGCTCCTGGTGCAGCAATATCTGGTTTGCGATCGCCATTTCTTAAGGGACCTTCACTGCTAAATTCTGAAATTGTATCTGGCTCTAAACCCATTTTTCGTTCTTTGCCATCAATATCTGTATATTCAGCTTTAGAAGTATAAGAAGCAACTGTAATCGTACTGCTGGCGCATCCGGGAGAACCAATTTTTACTGAGTCAGCAATACTTTTACCTGTAAAAAACACTGAATTTGTATCATCTAAGGTCCAAACGTCTACGCGAGTTTCTTTTGAAGCCGGATTGCGTAACCGTAATTGCCACACTCCACCAGGTACAGGCTGATTAAATTGTCCTTGACCAGTACCGCGAATTTGTACGAAAAAATTATAATCGCCGTTGATTGGGTCTTTACCCGGTGTGACTATTTCTACTCGTGCATCCGATAAGTTGTATTCTTTTGATGGATTATCGTCAGTAATTACTGGTTGGAAAGGAGTCACAAAACCATTAGGACTCCGCACTGAAACTTCTAATTCGGAATCTCTAGAGTACCACCCGTTTAACCACACTATACCTACTTGATTTAGCGGTGCAGAAAAACGCATGGTACTCGTTTGCCCTTGACAAACATTGGTTTGACCGTGAATATTGTCGTTACCTTCGTTACCCGCAGCAGTGCAAACAATCCTTCCCGGACCAGTTTCGGCGTTGATAATTTTAGAGAGAGAATCGCTACCATCATGACCGTCTGCGTGTCCACCCAAGCTCAAATTTACTACAGCCGGAAGTCCCATGTCACTAGCAACCCGGAATACATACCGAACAGCATCGGCGATATGAGCATCCTGTAAATCGGTTTTTACAATCACAAATTCCGCTTGTGGTGCAACACCGCAAAATTTGGCATCAGAACCACCTGCAATACCCGCCACATGAGTACCGTGTCCGTCAGTATCCAGAGACATGGCAAGTTGTTCGCCAGTCAGTTCGGCACCATATGTACCTTCTGCAACTCCTTTCCCCGATAATGTTTGGTCCCATACACGTAAAATACGTCCGTCGAAGGCAGGATGTTCCGAATCAATACCGCTGTCTATTATTCCGATGATTACACCTTTACCGCTAAGTTGGGAGTTTTTTTGCTGAAATTTGGGTAATGTCACTTTTCCTGGTGCAACATCCATCCGTCGATATAATCTTCGCGATGGTTTGATACGCTCAACTGCCGGTTCTTCGGATAAACGGTCTAAACTTTCCATAGGCAAGAACGCGGTTCTCACTCGACCTCTATTTTGATTGATTTTAATGCCATGTTGTGATAAGTGGCTTAAGTCTGCTTGTTCGTCGCAGTAAATAAAAACTACAGTACGAATTGGCTTCAAGGCACTTTTCGGCGAAATTATGCCCAGGGAGCGTGTGTGAGTTGTTAATGCTTCGTCTCCTTCTCTGTGATAGTCTGCGTAAGCTAGCAATATTCCCGGAGAAAGTTTTTCGTGTCTCATATTAACCTCTACTTAACTTTAAGTGCTGCAAGATTTTACCAGGATAAGTCGTTTAAAATACAATGGCTACAAGTATTTTTTTATCTTTAATTGCTTAATGAAAACATAGTTATATTTTTTTGTAATCAAATTATTTATTTTTGTAACTACATCTGAATCCTTGGCAAGAATCTATTCCCAGAAATACAATGGTTTGTTTGTCAATTACAGATAATCGAAATAAAATTAAAAAAATAGCGCCATAGATTTAATGCGCGTTAATATGGTTTTGTTTAATTGTTGGCGGTAGGGAAATGTAGCAATACTATATCTGTTATGAACCTGTAGCTATTTCATATATAACGACTAAATTTTCATTCCTTTAAGCTATATTTGCATTATTTGAGTAGTGTCGTATTTTTTGGGTTTGCTGTAAGCAAGCAAATGGCGGAACTGAAAATCAAGCGTACTAAATCTTACTATCTATTTGCAAGAGCTATAATGATGCCTTCAAGCCTCATCCTGATTAATACTCAAAAAGTCTTACCTCAAAGCAATTTTTAAACACAGACAATTATCTATTTCAATTTATCTAATTCCGTATTTTCTCTGTATTCACTAGTATAAGTTATTTGTTATACTTTTCATTGATGATTGTAATTAAGTTCTTTCAGGCTGATTTTAGATTTGGCAAAAGCATAATTTTTAAACAGAAGTCTATCTGATTAAAATGTTAATTATGCTTAATTTTTTTGAATAGTAAATTAGTGTAGCTGCTTATTAGACCTAGACAATTAATTTGTAACCTATCAAGTAGCACTCTATTAAAATCAGTTTTGCGGGGAATTTAGTGAAGATTAGGTATCTTATTTAAATTATTAGAAAATTTCAAGTTGAGAGTGATTTGAATTGATGGTAGAGTTATTTTTTTCAAAAAAGCTAAAGATTGATTAAGATGGAATTTCGTTAATTATCATGAAAAATAAAATTGAATAATCAAGGGTTTGCGAATATAGTTAAACAACAGAGATCAGGTAGATTGAGGATAATATTTTGATAATTTCTCTGTCTTTTTGTGGAATTGAGATGATAAATATTAATATCTTTATGATACTTTTTTATCTCTACATAAACTTAATACAATCTTAGCAATGGAAACTACAAATACTTCATAATATGGCATAAGCTGGCATATAAGTCCGAGATATTGGCATTCTCTAAAATGTCAGGAGTTGATAGTAAAACACAATTAAATTTAATTGACTAAAGGTTTTATTTGATTGTTCCTATAGTATAAATATCAAGTATTTCCTGCCATTACTCAAGTCTCATAATTCTACTAATGGTTAGTTTACTTTCTTGCTTGGGAGCTAGAGGAGGAGTGTTCGTGTATGACAAAATATAAATTGCAAACACTACTCAAGCAACAAACGGGAAATCGACATACTTACTGTCAATTTTGCCCAAAAGAATTACAGCTTTGCAAAGATATATTTGACGGAATTTATGATGTTTGTGAAGAGATATTGTTGAAAACAGATAGTTCGGAAAGATGGGGTTTTTTAAATTCAAATTGGAGTGAGTTGACTGGATTCACGGTACAGAAAAGTATTGGTAATAGCTTTATAGATGATGTTCATTCCTGGGAGTATCAACGTAACTTAGAATTATTTGAAATTATCAAAACACAACAAATAGAAGAAACTGCATACAAAACTCGTTATAAAACTAAGAGCGGCGATGTTTGTATTGTGAAAATTCATAATAAACTTTTAATTGATAATCAAAGTCAGATGATTGGTACTTTTGGTAAGCTCAAATTAGTTGATTTTGAAAACCAGTCAGAATCTCATAAACGAGAGCAGCATCAATTCGATAATCAATATGATGGAGAAGTTATTCTAGGGAATCATCGAAAGTACCTGGAAGCACTTGTTAATCTAGAAACTGCTTTGCAGAATTTTGATGGTAGTGATGAATCCTATAGGGAAATTTTGTCAATTTTAGGATTAGCTTATCAACCGAGTCGGGTTTATATATTTGAAAATCATCGTTCTAAAAATGGTGATTTATTAATTAATCAGAAAGCTGAATGGTGTAACACCGCGATTGCATCTAAATTCGAGCCAAAAAATTTCCCAAATCAACCAATTACAGAAATTTTTCCTCGTTTGCAAAAGATATTGGCGCGGGGTAATGCTGCTTGGGGTACAGTCGGAGAATTTGGTTTTGAAGAAAACAAGTTTCTCGAAGCAAGGGGAGTTATTTCTGTTTTATTTTTACCTATTATCATTAAAGGAGAATTTTTTGGTTTTATAGGGTTGGATGACTGCGTGGTAAATAGAGTTTGGCAATCAACAGAAATTGCATTTTTACAAGCTACAGTAGGTGTTATTTCTTTAGCTTATGAAAATTTATTAACTAAAAATCACTTGTCTAAAACTATTAAAGAATATCAAATTCTCAACTTACAATTAGAAGATAAAATTAATCTGTGTTCCGTTGAGTTACAAAAAGAGCAGAAGAAACGCGAGGGTATAGAAAAGAAATTAGAAGAATCTGTTTCTTTGCAAAAAACGACCCTAGAAACTACTGCTGATGGTATTTTATTAGTAGATAGTCAAGGTTTTATTGCTGGTTACAATCATCAGTTTTTAGAGATGTGGAATATTCCTCAATCGCTGATAAAATCTGGTAATTATGCACAGGTATTAGAATTTGCTACCAGTCATCTAAAAGACCCCCAAGAATATATAATTTCTGTAAATCAGCTACTGGGTTATCCCGGTGCTGAAATTGATGATTTGATTGAATTGAAGGATGGTAGAGTATTTGAGCGTTATTCTCAACCGCAGTATATTGGTGGTAAAATTGTCGGTAGAGTATGGAGTTTTCGTGATATCAGCGAACGTTTTCAAGCAGAAGCAACAATCACTCATCAAGCTTCCCATGACCTTTTAACTAATTTACCCAATCGGATGCAGTTTAATCTACGACTGCTAGAATCTTTAATTAAAGCTAATCAAAGTAATAGTAAATTAGCTGTATGTTTTTTGGATTTAGATCGATTCAAAACTATTAACGAAACATTAGGTCATGGGATTGGTGATAAGTTGTTGAAAAGTGTTGCTCATCGTTTAAATAAGTGTTTACGTTCCCGTGACATACTTGCTCGTTGGGGAGGTGATGAGTTCACTTTACTACTATCTGACATCAATGGTGTACGGGATGCTGCTCGTGTTGCAGAAGAGGTTTTAACTGCGTTGAAACCAGGATTTTTGATCGATAATCATCTTTTACATATCAGCGCTAGCATTGGCATTGCTGTTTATCCCAATCATGGAAAAGATGGAGAAACTTTAATTAAAAATGCCGACGCTGCATTAAATCGAGCCAAATTAGACGGAAGAAACCATTATCAAATTTATAACTCGGCGATTAATTCTCAAGCTTCGGAATTACTGAGTTTAGAGAATAGTTTACATTATGCTTTAGAGCGAAATGAATTGAGATTATATTACCAACCTCAAGTTGATATTACTACAGGAGAAATTTGCAAATTTGAAGCTTTATTACGTTGGGAACATCCTAAATATGGATTAATTTCTCCGAGTAAATTTATTCCCATTGCTGAAGAAACTGGATTAATTATACCTATTAGCGAATGGGTTTTAAGAACTGCTTGCATTCAAAATAAAATTTGGCAAAATCTTTTGGGATTATCATCTGTGGGAGTTGCTGTTAATTTATCTGCAAGACAATTTCAGCAATTGAATTTAGTGAACACAGTGCGACGTATTTTAACAGAAACAAAACTATCTCCTCAATATTTAGAATTAGAAATTACTGAAAGCGCTGCAATGCAAAATGTTGAGTTTAGTAAGGAAATTTTAACTCAGTTACATGATATGGGTGTTTCCATATCGATAGATGATTTTGGAACCGGATATTGCTCGTTTAATTATCTCAAACAGTTCCCCATCAACTGTTTAAAAATTGATCGGTCTTTTGTGCGAGATTTGACTAATGATACCAATGATGCGGCTATTATTACAGCAATGATTGCTTTAGCTCATGGGCTGAATCTTTCTGTAGTTGCTGAAGGTGTAGAAACTGAGGAACAACGCAATTTGTTAAGAATTTTGGAATGTGAAATAATTCAAGGAAATCTTTTTAGCCCTGCTGTTTGCGCTCAACAAGCTACAGAATTATTATTAAAATCTCATTCCCGATTAATTCATACGTCTGTTTTAGTTGCTTAGCAGTTGACAGTTGACAGTTAATTTCTTCCCATGCCCCAATTCCCCATCACCTTGTTTCTACAAGATTCTAGAAATATTCTACTCTTGCATCAAAACCGCGCACGCGCAAAAGATCGGATTGTCTTTGTGCCTCCATACGTTGTTCGTATTCTCCAGCATTGACAAAATCTCCCAGTCTCGATTTACCAATTTGAGCGGAGGGGATGTACTGGAGTACTTGATTGTAAATATCGGGATTTCGCAAAGGTATAACTACTACATAACGCTTTTCATTGTTATTTTTAAATCCAAGTCTTTCCCAAGTTTGTTCGTCTACAAAACCAGTTTCGGATAATCCTTGATATCGCTGAAATGCGAGTAAACCTTCTCTTGTCTGAGTACCGAAGTAACCTGTAGGATTAACTCTTAATAAACCTAATTCCAGTAAACGTTCTTGCAATTGTGTGACTCTTTGATTATTGTCTCCGGGATAAATCGGTTCAAAATCCGAACCTCCTCCTCGACTTTTTAATACTGTGGATATTGCTTGAGAAGTTGATTGATCAACAGTTCCAGTTACCGGAAGACGATAATCTTGTTGAAATCGGATTACTGCATCTTGTGTAGAGTTATCAAAAAAGCCTGTGGGATTACCATAAAAGTAATTTAACTGCTTCAAGTTTTGTTGTAAAGTTGTAACTTGAGAACCCCTCGAACCTAATCCCATAATGCTGGGAGGTAAATTCGGTCTAGAAGCTCGACTTATTGCACCCCAAGTGGTTGAATCTACGCTTCCAGTCACCTGGAGACGATTGTCTTGTTGAAATCTAATTACAGCGTCTCTAGTGGTTTCCCCAAAATAGCCGGTAGGATTTCCAGTAAAATAATTTAAATCCTTCAATGTCTGCTGCAACTGTCTTACCCAGTCGCTTCTACAACCGATGGTAATAATCTCTCTGTTGTAATCGCAAAAACGACCAGAAGTAGGAGGAGTTTGGCGTGAGTTATTCAGCGCTAAACGTATTGCTTCACTAGTTTGAGGCCCCACAACACCAATGGGGTTTATGCCTTTTTCTCGTTGAAATCTAATCACTGCATCTGTGGTAATTTGCAGAAATCTACCCGTTATTGGACCATTGTAAAAGCCCAAGGTTTTTAAATCTTGCTGTAATTTGCTTACTGCTGCACCACTACAACCGTTTCTCAGTCCGTTTTGACAATTATTAGGATTAGGATTAGAAACCCGATCATTTCTACTTCCACCGCACCTACGTTGTAATGCAGTTTGGGTTTGTGGCCCAACTTTTCCGATAGCAGATATTCCGCTTGCTTGCTGAAATTTTTTCACCGCAGCTTCAGTCATCGAACCAAAATTACCGTTTACTGGGCCGCTGAAATAACCCAATTTTTGCAAACAACTCTGAACATTTCTGACTTGAGCATTATTATCTCCTCTTTCTAAGCCGAAAGCTTCTTTTGAACTTCCGATGCTCAAAACTGTGACAAGAGATATTAAAGGTAGAGTAAATCTTTTATTCTCAAACATTTTTTCACAAATATTCATTAACAATTTGAAATCAACTTTGACGGGAACAGCCTGATTCTTTGAGATTGCTTCACTTGACTAAATTTTCCTCATCCCAACCAATTACCTAGATGATTTTTCCATTTTTCAAATTGAATAAATTTCCTGTTATGGTATTGACTTTACAATTCCGATTTTGTGCCATTTATACGAGTAATTTTTCACAAACTATACCCAGAAATTACATCAATATTGACTTCTTTTAGAATCCTCGAATACATATCTAGTTAAACATTACTCCCAACCTCCTCTATAATTGCCTTTCATCCCTATAAAATCTCTTTTCTCTGCGTTCTCTGCGGTTTTTTTCCAATCGGTAATCTTTTGCCGAAAAGTGAGTAATCAAACATTGATCTAATTTGTATTTTATGCACCCGTACAAAATATATCAGACATTGCCTTCAGTTTTGCTGCTGTAATCTTCTTCTTTAAGTAATATGTGTATAAATTGTACATTAAATTCTTTTTAAATATTGAATTAGATCATACTTTTTTAATCTGTAAACACTAAGTATTAAATTTAAATTAAGTAAGGGTTAAAAAAATCAAATTAGAATACGATTACTTTCAGTTATACAAACAGTAAATTATTAACAGATAACCGCGATATTTGCAGCCTGGAACACAAATCAAATTAAAAAATCAACAAAGAATAGAAAATAAAAAACTGAACTTTTTGCCGTACAAGGAAAATTTATTACTCTACTTTTTTAGTATTACCAGCTTTAACCCAAGCTTCTTGTTCACTACTTTCAATACGAATTTTTTCCCAAGTTTTATCAGCACTTACTTCTAAAACTGTGACTTTTTCATTAAATCCAACACCACCAAGACGGGGAGCATCGGCATTTGGTTCCGCTCTTAAAATTAAACCTTCAGCCCAACTTACTGTAGCAGGATAAGCTCCTGGTGGTAGTGGTTTTTCAACTTTTTCTGGTGATTTTGTTGGACTAGGTTCTTGTGTCGTTTTTTCTTCAACATTCACAGCAGTTGCTCCTGGTGTAGGAGTTTTTGCCGCTTCCGCTTTTACCGCAGCTTTGTCATTAGAAAAAACTGGTTTGGGAGGGTTTATAGAAGCTCGATTCATCAAATAAATCCCAACTGCTACACCACCACCAGCCAATATTGCGATCGCGAGTACAACACCAAGTATTAACTTGAGTATGTTAGACAACATAGTAACTACCTTTTACCAAGAAGCTTGTTTTAAAACCGATGAGTGACAAATTATAACTCTTAACTATCAAATCCTCAATCATTATTACATTTGAAGTTGAGTATAGTTAGTTTAAGAAATACATTCTTTAAAGAATTAATATTATGTTCAGTTAAATACTTTTAATCAAGGGAGTAGGGAGTAGTTTACATCTTGCACCATAGAATCTATCGTTAAAATAATTACGAATTGTTTTCCTGTCGTTCTTACCCACCTGGGGCTGCAAGTCTCAGTCTGATAGCATAAGTCCATTAAAATGTACTAAAAATATTATATTTTTATGTTAGTAATATTTTTATTTATATTTTTGATTATGTAGTTGATTGTGCGGCTCTGTGCAAGATATCAGGTAGGGGGAAAATAACTACTCCCTTCCCGCCCTAAAATTAGCTTTCACCCCTATGGTGCGGTTCATCTCTATGAAATATCTTTCCTCCGTGTTCTCTGCGTTCTCTGTGTTTTTTAGGTAATACTTCAGCCTGAATTAAGTAATTATACGGCAATTGCATCAGACACGAAAATGTCAGAAGTAAAATTTGTAACAACTCCTAACTCCTAACTCCTAACTCCTAACTCCTAACTCCTAACTCCTAACTCCTAACTCCTAACTTTTTTACTGTAACCGCTGTTGAATTCGATCATTCAAAGGGTTATGCTTTGATGCTAGACGCGCTCTTCCGGAAGCAGCCCATTGACGCAGTTGCTCGATTTTTTCTTGGGCTGTTCTGGCTAAAGGTATAATTTGACTAGCAGATTCTAAGATATCGTCTGTAGTAAAATCGCGATTTTGGCTGAAACCGATGTGCATTGCTTCAATTAATGTTTGTTCGATTTCTGCACCGGAAAAATCGGGTGTTTCGTAGGCTAATCTTTCCAAGTTATAGTCTTTGATGTTATGGGGACGTAATCGCGATAAATGCACGTTGAAAATGGCTTTTCTTTCTTCTTGGATGGGTAAACCAACGAAGAATATTTCATCAAATCTACCTTTTCGTAACATTTCTGGTGGTAATTCTTGGATATCGTTAGCTGTGGCAACTACAAATACAGGTGAGGTTTTTTCTGCCATCCAGGTAATAAATGTACCAAGTACTCTACTAGTAGTTCCACCGTCGCCTTTACTACCAAGTCCGGAAAAGGCTTTATCTATCTCGTCTATCCACAGAATACAAGGTGCGAGGGCTTCGGATAGCTGTATCATTTGGCGGGTGCGTGATTCCGATTCACCAACCAAACCGCCGAATAATCTGCCTACATCCAAGCGTAATAAAGGTAAATGCCAATGATGAGCGATAGCTTTTGCGGTTAATGATTTACCAGTACCTTGAATTCCCACCAACAGTAAACCGCGAGGATGGGGTAAACCATATTGTCTGGCTTTTTCACTGAAGGCACCACCCCGACGCAATAACCAATCTTTGAGGTTGTCTAATCCACCAATATCAGAAATTTGTTCTGTAGCGGGGATGAAATCAAGGATTTGAGTTTGACGGATAGTTTGGCGTTTTTCTTGTAAGACTAATTCCACATCTGAAGATTGTAATTCTCCATTTTGGGCGATCGCCCTTGACAAAACGCGACGAATACGCTCCATACTCAGCCCTTGAGCGGAACGAACTAATTCATTTAAAATTTGATTTGACAAAGAGTTATTGGTAGCGGTTAAGAGTCTTTGAATTTCGGTTTGGATTTCTGCGGCACTGGGTAAAGGAAATTCGACAACGGTTAATACTTCGGTTAAATCATCGGGGATGGCAACACGGGGTGAAAGTAAGATGATATTTTTGGGTTGGGATTTTAGTAAACGGGCTAAATTACGGAGTTTGCGGGAAATGGCGACATCATCTAAAAATCGATAAAAATCGCGGAGAATCAAGATGGTAGGTGCGGATGGATGTAGTTTTTCCACAAATTCTAAAGCTTGTAAGGGGTTACGTGTTGCGAAACCCGCATCGTTGGGATTACCTTGATAACCGTCTACAAAATCCCAAGTGTATACCTGACGATTACCGCTCTCGGCTGCTTGCTCTCGAATTACAGCTTCTAAACGCTCTTCTTCGTGGGTGGGTATATAAATTAGAGAGTAGCGAGCGCGTAGTAATAGTTTAAACTCTTCGCGGAATGTCATAGTTGTTTTTTAGTAGTTTATTTTATTGTTGCGGTTTTGATTGCTTTTGGTAAATAAGAATGATTAACCCTTCTAGTCGCGGAGGGCGCAGAGGAAGAGTTTTGAGAGAGAAATTTAGAATTATTACGAAATCCTCAGCGATTATACT
>JAAUSO010000301.1 GCA_012033205.1 Richelia sp. SL_2_1
TTCATGACGTAATTCTTTTTTCATAGTTAAAATAAAATTTATTAATTAATATTTTCTACCTTGTCAATACACCCCATTGCTTTTAAAGCTTCGTTATATCTATCCGAAGAAGCAATACCATATTCTTCAACAGAATCGCTAGCATTGGCATTACTAACTTCAGAATCAATTGGAATACCCAAACCACCAAAATGCATAGAAGCAGCACGTTCAATTAACCTTTCACCTGTAAAAGCTTTTCCTGTATTCGGGTCAATTTGCTTTGATGCATTGTCTAATAATTCCAACGTATCGGATGCAATTAAATTCTGTTGTTCTGTAGGTGAAAAATATTGCATCATTTCTTCACTAGTAACTTCTTCACCTCTATCTAATTTACTGAGAAATCTATTTCCACCGGATTTACTCTCAATAATTTTTCTCACTTGTGGACGATAAGACATAAATTGCATCGCACCAAGAGAGCGACCGCAATTACCTTTTCCGTCACAAACATAATTCCCTAGCGAGTTGTAATTATCTTTGATATCAGAAAGCGCAGTACTCAAAGCATCAATATTTGTACCTGATAAATGTCGTTTATTACAATTACCTTTATTAGGTGGTAACAAATTAGATGAATTACTACTTGATGTTATAGGAGAATTATTGAAAGTAAATCCGCTACTTTTCAAACCTGTAGGAGTAGAAGTAGAATTATCAGCATCACCATTAATTAAACCCAAAAATATCGCGTCCTTCTCGCGATAAGTCATAAACGGAACCGGACCGATAAAATAGGGTGTACATCCCAAATCAACGAAGTTATTCCGCATACAAACCCGAAAGAATAAAGCTTGAGACATCATTCCATCAACTTCCGATACATCCCAAACCGCTACCTTAAAAGCATCGCCAAATAAATGTCTACCAGTAGGTTCTTTTCCACCATTCACAGAACCAAGAATGGAGTTGCCACCTTTGACTAACTGATATTTACCACTAATCCAAGCTTTACCTTTTACGTTTTTGGAACCTGATAGTTCCACATGAGCGCAGTCTTTTTTACACGGTACGGCAAAACCTTCTTCTTTACTTCCAGAAATTGTTCGTTGTCGCAGAATTTCGTCGGTTCCAAAAGCAACATCGACAATTCCAACTTCCCCACCTATAGCATTGATGGGATTAGGGAATTGGGAGAAAGGAACCGACTCTAATCCGGGAACAGAGTCAATATAAACACCTTGCCACTTTTCAAATTCCTCAATGGGAGTTGTAGATAATCCAGGTATGGAATCGACGTTGTAGGAAGTTAAATCAATTTGAGAAAAATCCAACTTACTCAAATGTGGTGACTGCTCTAATAAATTACCAATTGTTTGATTACTATCTACATAACCAGATAATTTGTAAGATATTAGATCGGCAATAGGTTTAATTTGAGCAATGGGAATATTCTTTAATTCAGGAATTGCCGAAACTAAACTACCTAAAGTTTGTAGTTTCATCACACCAAATTTTTCTAAATTAACTTTACTTAAATCTGACCCAACAATTTGAGAAATATCAGTTAATGAAAACTTTTGCAGTTCAAAAGAGTCCTGAAAATCACCTAACATCATAAATGCTGCGATGTTTTGTCCTTTTTCCCAGGTGCGATTAGGGTTATAACCCAATTTATCTTTAATATCTGGAGGTACTTGAAATGAACCATCTGTATTAATTAAAGGCATTGTCGAAAAAGTAATTTGATTCCAGTCTGGGATACGAGTATTCTGCCAATCAACTGTTTGTATTTGAGTTTGTTGTGTTGAAGAATTAGAAACATCTTGAGCCTGCGATGAAACAATAATTGCATTGCCCATAATTATTGATAAACCGATACCAGATATTAAACTAAATTTTTTATTCGATATTTTCATAACTTTCATTCCCCAATTCTATTAAGCGATTAACCAACCGTAAAGAAATTCCACTATCGAGAGCAGCGTCACTTATTTGTTCTCCCGATTTCACCGAGATCAAAAACTTTTTAATTCTACTCATTAAGCGAGATTCTTCGGAAATTAGACGCTGTTGTTGAGCAACAAAAAGCCCTCGGTTTATCAACTGTAAATTATTAATATTGGTGATATTAGAAAATATATCAGTATTTAACTCTTGCTGATTTGGTGTAATCTCAATTGTGTTAAACTTGGGCGTTTTATCTCCAATCGCTACTTTAAATAAATAAATCTGTCGCTTATCATCGCCTTTTGTTACTACCGTCAATAAGCTACTATTAGATGAAGGTAACTGCTCAAACTTTAACGGTTTAATTCGTCGTAAATGCAATACAGTTGCTCCATTCTCTGAATCACATTTCTTGGACAACCCAGATAAACAACCATCAACATCGAGAGTTGCAATAGCAGGATTATCCAACCATACTTTCTCTACTATTTCACCAGTAGGGATAAATGAAATATTGACTCCATAACCAGAAGATAACTCAATTAGGGGTATTTCACTTTCACTATTACCAGTTGCAATATCTGAGCTTATTCGTTTTACACTATTCTTCATTTCACCAGCAATTACTTTCATAGAAATATTGGTAAAATTGAGTATGGTAAAGATGGAAATAATCACAGCTTTTTGTAGAAAGTTTTTCATTATTCTCTCAAGATAAAGGATTGATTGACAAATATCTGTACATTAGTATTAGCAGGGACGTGCCAAACCTGTTTTTGCTGTTGAATTTCTGATATTTTTCGTTTATTTCGCTCCTTAATCTGCTCGGTTAGTGGCTCAAATCCACCTTCTAAAACCGCACCAAAAATATTAGAATTACTTCGTCTAATTGACGAAAAACTACTGTTACCGCCAAAACCACTATTCGTAGAGAATTGCTCCGATTTGGGTTGATTAAGTACTTTACCTACTTTTGCCAAAGAACCAACTACAAACGTTTCTGTATCCCGTGCGGCAATATTTTCTCCTTTATTACCTCGCTGGGATGCCATCAGAGGAAGACCTGAATTTCCACGAATCCTAATTGCTTGTGGTGGAAGGATGTATTGCTTGCCGTTAATAATAATCTGCGTCGCTTCGAGTTGTACTAATCCCGACTCTTGAATGTTTTTTATAGTCGTAACAATTTGAGTATTTTTGGGAAGAGTAATTAAACCATTTTTATCTTTAAGTGGTTCAGTAATTTGAACTATAAAATTTTCTTTTTGATTAAATTTTGATTGTTCAGGATTAGCATTGTCAGTATCCCAAATTAAAGGTGTAAGTAATTTTCCGTTCATTGTTTCCCCTATTTTTAATGCTCCTATTTGCGATTTAGGACAGTAGAGATTATTCAAATAATTAGTACAAGTGAGGTGAGAGTCTTCTTCTTGTCCAATTAATATATTTCTGCCTTGGTTGAGAATCCGAGCCTCTTCTGTGTAAAGTGGTTCGGGATAAACAGTAGTTTCAGCAGTTTGAGAAGAAACCATTAAAGGAATCGCTTTTGGTATTGTTGTAGGTACTGATTCTTCGTGTATTCCAGGTTTAATTTCCTCAATCGTTTGTTGTTCGTTCTTCGTTGCAATTTCAGCAGTACCGTAACTTCCCAGTTGATTAACGGCTAGCCATTGCTCTGTCGGGTCGATTAAGTCGGGTGCTTTTTCTCTAATCGGTGGTGATACTTTTCTCACGCTCTGAGCTACTGGTAATGGATTCGGCTTTGTTGCTGTTTGTATAGGTTCAGGAAGCGAAGCTCTTGGAGGAGGATAATAACTCCTTGGTATCGGATAACTATTTTGCCTTATCGGACGAGGCATTGAAGTGTAAACTGGTGGTCTACTTATGATTGTTGGTCTTTCGGGTTGTGCTGTATTTACTTTCTGATTATTAAATTCTGGTTTGGTTTGAGAATTTGATTGAGGAATAGGTGTTTTAGTATTCTTCGACTCTTCTTGTGATTTAATTTTTTCAGCTTGGGTTGATAATGCTAATTCAGCTTTTAATTTTCCATTTTCCACTTCATTTGGTTTAGTCTCTTCTCTTAAAATAACTTTCGGTTTGTCAAAGTTTTGAGTAGTAATTGTTGGTGCAGCTTTTGGTTTAACAGAAATAATAGTATTCAAAAAGGTAGCACTTACACCAAATAGAACCATCAATATTAAACCCACAGCACCAAATTTGGCAAATGGATTAGTTGCAAAATTTGGTTGAGTTTTACCATCATGTGGGTCATCAAATAATTCATGAGTATCTATGACATTATTATCATTTTTATCTTTTATATCGCTTTCATTCGATTCAATATTATTTTCTTTCTCATTCTCAATAATCGTCTCTGTTTCACTTACCTCTGTTTGATTATCATTATAACCAAGTAATTTTGCTAAACTTTCTTCATTCCAATTAGTTTCATTATTTAACAACTCTTGGTCATTTTCTTCAATATTCTCAACATTTGAATTGTCATTCATCATAAATTATCCTGTGGTAAATCTCGTATTGCATAAATTTCTAAACCACTAGAACGTACTTGGTAAACGATTGCTGCAAATCCATCAATTTTGCTGGGAGATGAAGGTGCTTCTACTGCTCGGACAAATATTTCTTTATTAAAAGGAATCACTTCTCCCAATTTATTACTTTCGTCAAATATAGTAAGATTAGCAACTATTTTGACTTTCCATTTACCTTCTTCAATTAAAACTGGTTGTTGAAAATATTGCGTCACAAAAACTACTTGTGTTCTTCCTTTAAACACTCCTGATGGTGTAATATCAGCAAGCAATTGTAAAAACTCTTTACGAAAATCTGATGATAAAGCATAGGATGCTTGCCATGCTCCGTGAGTGACTTTACCTTTACTACTACTAATTGAACGAATATCTACACCACTATCGGGTTTTGGTTCTACCGCATCTTCAACTGTTGTAGCCGGTAAATTTCCCGACCAATTCATCATTAAAGTCATCGTATCGGAAACAAAGCGTAATACTACTTGGGGTGTACGTTCTAAGCTACCTAATTGAGCAACTTTAATTGATTTTCCACTTTCTAATTGCACTAAGGTTGGAGGTGCTTTTTTACTTAATTGCGAGTAGGAACCGTATAACAGAAATAAAATAAGAAAGGTCAGAAGATGTAATCCAAAAGTTCCAACAGTAAATAATGCTAAAGTATCACTTCTAGAAAAACGAGTTGCGGTACGATTCAAAAATTTTAAACGTCTATCTTCGGTTTGAGAATTTAAGTTTTTATCAATTGTCATATACATTCACATTACTGATTATTTTCTAATCACTCCAGTTATCACGGAAGACAATCCCAAACTAGCAATACTTGAAAAACTTCTTAAAATAGCTATTCCTCCACCAGCAGCTAATACGACAGATAGAATAGGGGCAAGAATACCAATCGCAAACGCAAAAATCATCGGGTCATTATTGTCGCTATTCAGAA
>JAAUSO010000302.1 GCA_012033205.1 Richelia sp. SL_2_1
CTAGAGATATTAAGTTTGCAGAACTCGAACAATTGCTATTGAGTATCGGTTTTGTGGAAATACCAACAACTGGCTCGCATAAAGTCTATGAATATTCTCCACTAGGTACATTAGTTGTTTTACCTGGTTATGAGCAACAAGCAAATGTAAGAACGATGCATTTAGTTGCAGTGCATAAAATATTAGACGAAAATGGTTTAATGGACAGAGATGTTTTCACCAGTTTTTTAGAAAAAGTCGCTTCTTAGTATCTTTATCTTACAAATAGATGACGCGATCGCGCTTCTGATTCAACCCGTATAGTAAAGCGATCGCTATATAGATAAAATACAAAATTATGGTTGCTGTACTTTACAGTCAGTTAAACCCTTCGCTTTTTTGATAAACTTCTCATCAAAAGTATAAAATTGTGTATGATTTTGACTATGGGCAAGATGAGAAGCATCTGCAAAATCTAAACCTAATTCATGCCATTGCAGTGATTGAGCAACAAGATTTGCGTTATTAAGATAAACATTTGGTAAGCCAAAAAGTTTTTTCAAAGCCTCACAAATTTCCACAGGCTTAAATTTATAAGCAAATCTCAGTACCCATTCCGTTTCTAAAATTACAGTGTCAGGGATAAAAACATTCTGTGTTTGAAAAATTTTTATACTTTTTTGAAATTGTAATTCATCATCTTGAGTTAAAAAACGCACGATTATATTAGTATCAACTGCCACCATGCCATGATTCCTCTATACCTTGACGAATGGCATCATCCATTTCTTCAATGGTTTTTACTGTACCTTGATATTTTAAACAACCAGCAACATCAGCCAATGTAGTTTCTAAAAAGGGTTTTTTAGGTTTTAGAAGAATTCCGTCACCCATATCAATTGCGATTAGTTCCTGTCCCACTTCCCAACCATGAGACTTTCGCAATTGTTCGGGAATGATTACTTGTCCTTCATTGGAGATTTTTGTGATTTCCATAGTTGAGAGAAAGGATAATGTAATTATTCTGTTGTAATTATAGCAATGTCGGCGATCGCACTTCTCATTTAACCAAAATCATGAATGCGATAACTTCGTTGAGCTTCGCTAACGCACCTCATCAAAAAACCTTACCAATCGCACTTCTAATTTAAGCCTCATCGTAAACGCGATCATACTTTTTGATTTAATCAATAATCAAAAGATTAATAATAACAACTTAAAGCTTGATGTTGCCACATAATCGCTTATCTTCTGGGCTGACATTGGGGTTATTTTGCAGATAGTCGTGTAGATGTTCGCAACCTTTTTTCAATAAATCATCAATGTCAAAATTCCAGAAAATTATTGTACCATCAGTATGAGCAGAGGCAAGAGTTTTACCATCTGGACTAAAACTAATACTTGTAACTGAACCATTATAACTGTTAAGGGTGGTTAGTTCGCTGCCTTCTAAACTCCAAAGTTTGATTGTTCCATCGACGCTAGCAGAAGCAAGAATTTTGCTATCTTTACTAAAATTAAAGCTGTTTACTGAACTAGTATGACCTCTCAAAATTAGTGTTTTGTTCAGCGTTGTAAGTTTAATTGTAGTGTCACCTGGGTTAACATTAACCTTATTATTGCCATCAGGGCTAACACTAGTAATATTAAATCTAATATTTTTAAAACTTGACACTTCTTTACCATCTTGTTTAAAAGTATAGATGTGATTTAGTATTGCTTTTTTTGTAAATCTATACTATTTATTACATTCTGGTCATCAAATGATGTAATAATTTTTCCATCATAGCTAAAAGCAAAACGACGAATCCAACCACCATTTACATTAAATATTTGTAGCAATTGCTTTTGTATATTCCAGTATTTGATAACACCATATCCACCAGCTATGAGATTTTTGCCATTGGAAGTGAAGTTGATATGAGAAATTGCATTGCCATCACCTTTGATAGTTTGGATTTTTTGATTCTCCAAATTCATAATTTTTATTGTTGACTTACTACCAATTACAAGATTTTTAGTATTTAAACTAAAGCCAAGACCATCAAGAATAACTTCATCTCCTTTGAAGATTTGCAGTAGTTTACCTTCTAAATTCCACAGCTTAATTGTTTTGTCAAAACCAGAAGAGACTATAGTTGCACTATTTGGGCTGAACATGATGTTATTAAAGTTATTGCTATGAGCTTGGAAAGCCTTTATTAGCTTACCTTCCAAATTCCAAAGCTTTATCTTTCCACTGCTACTCCCAGAGGCAAGAGTTTTACCATCTGGACTAAAACTGAGTATTTCAATCTGCTCACTTTGAGGATCTCTAATAGTCTGTAATAGTTTACCTTCCAAACTCCAAAGCTTAATTGTGTGATTAGCCCCAACAGCCGCAATAATTTTAGTATTTGGGCTGAAAGTTATTGGATATAAAATTTGCCCTTGAAGTAAATATTTTGTAATTTCTAGAGTATTAGCTTCAAGATTAATATCATCTTTACTACTCTCTGAAAGCCTAGTATTTACTACGTCATAGCTATCAATTTTGAATGTTTTCAGCACTTCTCCATCAAGATTCCAAAGTTTGACAGTCCCATTATTAGCAGCACAAAGAAGAATAGAACTATCTGAAGTAAAATGAACATTGCAAAAAAAATTAGGCTTCCCTTTGCCTATTATTAAATACTCTAAATTAGATTCATTAATATTTAACTCATGAGGTAATACTCGGATAGTTTTTAATAATTCACCATGAAGATTCCAAAATTTGATAATCCCATTACCACTAGCAATAATAGTCTTTCCATCTGGACTAAAACTAAGCTGTTCCCACAACAAGTTTTCAGTTTTGATGGTTTTAAGTATTTTACCCTCGAAATTCCACAACGTGATTATCCCGCCAAAATTAGAAGAAGCAATAATATTACGATTTGAGTTAAAACTTATACATCTGAAACCTAATTCCTTTAAAAAATCATGAGCTTCCAAACTGGTTTTATCAAACTCAATAGTTGTATTTAGACGGTTACGCTCCTTAACTTTGTAAACTACTTTTTGTAATGTAGCAACAGTTTGAATTTTGATATCTGTGTGTACTCCGAATGAATATTGCAGTAATTTAGCACTCCTAACAGCTTCTACCAAAGCATCAAGATCATTATTAGATGCCAACAACGCCTCCGCAGACAATTTACCAGTAATTAGCCGAGCATTTGTCTCACGGATTTGTGCAATCCCAGCCAAGCTCAACGCCAACACCAAACCAAAAGCCAACCCACCAATAACACGCCATCGCAAATTCTCTCTGTGCTTTCTCTCCCTCTCCCGCAACCTAATACTTTTCTCAATAAACCGTCGCTGTGCCTTACTAACTTCTGTCCTCCGCTTCTGCAACCAATCCTCAGCCACAGCCAAAGTCGCACCCCGCAACAAACCCCCATCATCTTTATTACTATCCACCCATTGCTGCAAAGCCACCTTCAACCGTTCTTGCCAAACACGAAACTCCCGATTATCATCCATCCACCCCCGCAAGTGTCCCCAACTCCGAATTAAAGCCTCATGCACAACCTCAACCGTATTCCCCACCAACTCATTGCGATTTGTCACCAACAACCGCTCATTAGCCAACAACGTCACCAAATCCCAATCATCCCCCACCTCATCACGAGTCGCCAACCTGCGGGTATCCTCCGTACCTTCCCCTGGTTGCACCAACTGAATAAACAGCCGTTGCGCTCTTTTTTGTTGCTCTTCACTCAACCCAGCATAAACAGCCTCTGCATGATTTGCTACAGCTTGCGTCACCCCACCAATTTCTGTATAAGCTTGATGCGTCAACAATCCCGGACGTTGTTTCCCCCACAACTGCGTCAAAGCAAACTGCTGCAACGGTAAACTACCCTCCCCCGCACCTACATCATCAATCAACTTATCAACCAAACCCTCTTCCAATTCCACCGAATACCTAGCCGCAGGTTGAATAATTGCACTTTCTAATTCTGCGCGACTCATCGGTACGAGCAAAGACGGGGGAAAATCCTGCAAAGCCTTGCCCAAAGGTTGATAGGACATAGCTTTCCCCAAAAAATCCGCCCGTAGTGTCATTACCACCGTAGTAGAAAACTGTTCATCCACACAAATATTCAGCAGCCCATCGATAAAAATTTGCCGCTCTTTCAAATTCGAGCAAAGTGTGTAAATCTCCTCAAATTGGTCAACTACCAGCAAAACGCGGGAACCATCCCCAAACATATCTGCAATTATTCTTGCCAACGCAGATATATCGCGTTTTAACTCAACTTCCAACTCCAATTCTTGATAGCGCCGATTTTCTACTATCTCCCCACTCCCCATCAAAGCCACAGCCAAGGATTCAAAAGGATTTTTTCCCGGACGAAACGAAATAATCTGCCATTGTCTATTTTCATCCCGACGCAATTGAGGAATTAATCCAGCAAACACCACCGAAGATTTCCCACTACCCGAAGCACCAATTACTGCAACCAAAGCTTTGCGATTAACGTCAATTAGTAACTGCTCAACAAACGCTTCCCGTCCAAAGAAATTATCAGTATCTTCTTCCCGAAACGCCATCAAACCCCGATAGGGACTGCGAGTAACACCCAAACTTTGCCATGTTGGGGGCATTTCCAACTGATTTTGGACAATTACAGGCAACCAACTAGCACAGGGAAAATCATCTTCCAACATTGCTAATTGTCTGCGTGCATATCCAACAGCAATGCACAAAGAGCGACCATTTGTAAATGCTTCTAAAAAATACTTTAAAAACTCCTGAGCCACAAAATCGGGAACAGGTTCGCGCATCACAATTACTTGGGGAATATGCAAACTTTCCAACTCCGCAGCAATCCCCAAACCATCGCAGGAATTAAAAATAGCTAATTGTAATCTTTGTTGGATAGCTGTCTGCAAACTATCCCTCAATTCCGCCATCGTCAAACTATCTTTTTATTAATAAAAATTCGCCCTTGTACATCCTCGCTTGCGTCGGTAAAATTATGGGTTTGCGAATGCCCAGAGAAAGATAAAATATCCCAACCAATCTCATCCTGTAAATAGCGATTTAATTCCTCCCGCGAAGGTTCCACAAGAGTAACTATTTCCGCATCGCGGCAATACTTTTGTAAAAGCATTTCATCAGCTTTCACATTTATACCTGTACTATCACCAAGAATAATTAAAATTCTAATCTTTTCCCGTAATATTCTTACTCCCCGCGCTGCATCCGGTGCGCTCAAAGCGACTTCAGCCCCCGACCATAAATCCCACAAATGCCAAGGTAGCTTGCGTAATTCCAAACTGTCACTACTTAAAATTATGCGTAATTCCTGTTCTTGATTTGTATTTAACTCAGATAAATAATTACTAATATAATTAAAAGATTCTGATTTCAACCATGTATGAAAAGAGATAATAACTTC
>JAAUSO010000303.1 GCA_012033205.1 Richelia sp. SL_2_1
AACTAAGGTTTGACAAGCAAGGCGATAATTATCCGGCTTTTTTTCAAAATTTTGCTTTCTACATCCGTCAGAGGTGAGAGATTTTCCATACCTTCTGTTATTTCTACAATACAGGTTCCACACTGCCCTGCACCTCCACAGTTCATCATTTTTCCCCATACCTTATAGATATCAATGCCGTTTTCCATGGCTTTCAATCGTAAATTAGCACCATCAGCTGCTACTACTTCTTTATTTTCTTTAACAAAATTAATGTTGCCCATAGCTAATACCTCCTTAAATATTATTTGTATGGATTTCTCATTCTTAATTTATTACAAAAAGTTAAGAAATATCAAATTTAGCAAAGAGATTCTGGCAAAAAATAAGACAGACTTGGGCAGCCTGTCTTGAAAAGATTATTTATTGGTCAACTTACTTGAAACCTACAGCAGCTTGCCAAACAAAAGCTAATAACAAAAAGAAGACGGGAATAATTGGGAGAACATCTACCAAGGGGTCAAAAATTTGATAGGCTTCCGGCAATTTTGCTAATAATAGTGTTACTTCCATTTTTGTTTAAATCCAAGTATCCAACACAGCTTTCATAATTGAGAAATATCTTAACACGATTGGGTAATCAATAAATAATTGTTAGGAGTTATGAATTAAGAGTTAAGAGTTATGAGTTATGAGTTAAGAGTTATGAGTTAATCGAACTTAGTGAAAAGGCATATTAATAGTCGTAGGGTGTGTGACGCTTGAATCAAGATTGTACCGAATAATAAGATTTGTAGCGTCACGCACCAAGCGGAGTTTGCGAGCATATCGTAAGCATCATTGACTAGCCTTAATTTTACGTGAGTTCGACTCTCATCACAGAAGTCGGGTTTTTACGATTAATATCGGTAACACCACAAAACACTAATAAAAACCCGACTTCTTAGCGCCATCTGTGATTAACTAATCAAGGATTCTTCATCGAACTAACGTTACTTAATATTAATTCAACCAATGACCAAAATCCTTGATAAAAGTATCATTCAATATACTGTCGCGAATTTTTTGAGTAAATCTAATTAATTCGGTAATGTTGTGAATACTCAATAAAGTATAAGCCAAAATCTCTTGAGAACGAATCAGATGGGATAAATAAGCCCGAGTAAAGTTTTGACAAGTGTAACAAGGACAAGTTTCATCAAGAGGGGTAAAATCTTCACGAAACTTTGCATTTTTTATATTCCATCTTTCCCCTTTTACCATTGCTGTACCATGTCTAGCCCAGCGAGTGGGAATTACACAATCAAATAAATCCACACCAGATGCAATTGCGATTACCATTTCTTGATGGGTACCCACTCCCATCAAATAACGGGGCTTTTGAGCAGGTAATAAAGGTGCAGTTTCTCGAACAATTTTATGAATTAATTCTGGCTCTTCCCCGACACTGACACCACCAATTGCATATCCAGGTAAATCTAGCTTAGTTAAAGCATTGGCAGCTTGAGAACGCAAATCGGGGTAAATGCCACCTTGCACAATCCCAAATAATGCTTGTTCGCTGCGATGATGGGCTTCCATACATCTTAACAACCAACGGTAAGTACGCTCCGTTGCAGCTTTCACTTCTTCGTGGTTGGCTGTTGCTGGGGGACATTCATCAAATGCCATAATCACATCCGCACCCAAAGTATTCTGAATTTCTATTGATTTTTCTGGTGTTAAATTTATAATTTCTCCATCATAGGCGAGCGAAAAGTTACTCCTTCTTCAGTAATTTTACGCATCTCACTCAAACTAAAAACCTGAAACCCACCTGAATCAGTAAGCATCGGTTTATCCCAACCCATAAACTTATGCAGTCCACCTCCGCCTGCTACAATCGCCTCGCCCGGTTGTAGATGGAGATGATAAGTATTTGATAATACCATCTGCGCTCCAGTGTCCTTTAATTGAGCTGGAGTCATGGTTTTAACGTTTGCCAGGGTTCCCACCGGCATAAAACGCGGAGTTTCTACCACACCATGAGGTGTATAAAATATCCCAGCACGAGCTGAAGTGTTGCTACAGTTAGCAAGAGTGTGAAATGAAAAATTTGCGTTCAAAATTAAGGAAACCGAAACAGTTCTATTAACGATTTAACTTATTAAATCAAATTTAGAACATATCGGAACAATCATCATCAATTTCCGCATCCCATTTAGCTGATAATACCTGTTCCATCATCGCTTCAATGGCACTGGTATTCCAACAACGTTCTTGTCGTTCCTGCATGGGAGTAGATAGAGGAATCAACCGCAAACGCATTCCTTCCTGAACTAAATCTAAACAAGCCTCCTTTTCGGGTGACTGGTGAAGTTCCAAATAATCGAAACTACAAACATTCAAATAAAGAGCGTGATTAGCCACTAATGTAGAGCGTCGGGGATTTGCAAAAACTTCCATTACATCCCCTTCACCCTCCCCGCACACTTCACCATCTTGGGTGTAAGCATAGCGGACGCGACCTAAATCCGCCAGTAATCGCCGTATATCAAGCTTGTTTACGATGACACCTGTGTTGACAATGCATGGAGCTGGTATTTTGGGAGAAGGTAGATGGTGATTCATAATCAAATAGCTTTGTGAGCAAAGGTGAATTACAACGTTATAGCCTGCATAACCAATGACTCAGCGGTAATCTATGCCCTGTAATATATAAATATCAGATTTTGGGAGCAACCGCTGAAACTCGCTGAGATTAATTATTAGCCTTTTTTTTCAAAGTACACAAAACACTACCATCGATTAAAATGCAATTTTTTATGACTCATGGGAATGTAATAAATATTACTAACTTATTTTTCTTTACTTAGATAAGCATAACAAATTTTTTGGCTCAATTTCTCATCCAAATAAATCTTATTTCAAGTTTTAAAATTTGATACTGTTATTTGTGCGGGAATCATGGGTACCATTGTTTTCATCTTACTTAAGTAATTAATTTGACTTGCATGAATTTTCCGTATCAGTGGTGTAAAAATCAAGCGTTTAATACAGTGGCAAGTATCATATTTTATACTTCTATCCCAATGCCATATGTAGAAAATTTAAAGTTTGACCAGGTAGCGCGGTTTGCTCCAGCGATAGGACTGATAATTGGGGGAATATTAGGATTATTTGATATTGTAGCTAATTTTTTAGAAGTACCCGTGTTTACTCGCAGTGCATTAGTGGTAGTAAGTTGGATTGCGATTACGGGAGGATTACACCTGGATGGAGCAATGGATACAGCCGATGGGTTAGCAGTAATGGATAAAGAGCGACGTTTGGAGGTAATGAGCGATAGTGCCACAGGAGCCTTTGGAGCAATGGCGGCAATTATTTTAGTATTGCTTAAAACAGTGGCATTAATAGACATACAAGAAAATCGTTGGTTGATATTAATGGCTGCTTGTGGATGGGCTCGCTGGGGGCAGATATTAGCGATAGCCAGATATGATTATCTCAAACCAACTGGTAAAGGTGCGTTTCACAAGCAAGCGATTCGTTCCTACAAAGACGTTTTACCTTCAGTATTACTATTATTGAGTTTGAGCGCTGTAATGTTATTATTCGATCAATCTTACTTGTTATTAGCAATTGCGATCGCGTTTACAGGAAGCACATTTGCTTTTCTCACAGGTGCTTGGTTCAACCACAAATTGGGCGGACATACGGGGGATACCTACGGTGCAGTTGTAGAATGGACTGAGGCACTTTTTCTTTGTGTTATGACAATACAATAGGTTAGAGGTTAAAGGTTTAAGGTTAAAGGTTTAAGGTTAAAATCCCTAACTCATAACTCCTAACTCCTAACTCCTAACTCCTAACTTTCTTCCCATCTCTACTTAACCGGCTTCAACCGGGTTACTTTCAGCTTAAAATTGCCGATTCCGGTTTCTCCGAAAGAACGAACCCTAACAATGTAAATTCCGGGTTTGGTGATACGGGTGAAAAGTAGGGAATTACTGCTACCATCAGGACCATCATCATTTTCGGCGATAGTGGAACCATCGGGACCTAGCAATGTAATAATACTGTCAAAACTATCTGAAGATAGGTCAATAGCTAAATTATCACCTTTTACTAAATTCACCAGATAATCGCGAGCAAAACCACCTTCTCCTGTGGGGATATCTTTTTCCGACAGAGCATCAGAAATTTCAGAGGTGTCAGGTAAAGGTATTGGATTATAAAATTTATTCGCTTGTTTATTTGTTTGAGCAAAAGCTGTTGTACTAATACTGAATGCAATTAACGTAGCAGGTATCAACCGAAATTGTCCTAAACCCAGAGCTTTAGACTTACTCATGATTATAAGTAGTTTGTTTGTAACAATAATCTTAATGTTGATTAATTATAATTTCCTACGGACACCCTTGTTTATGAATTCTTTGTATAGTTAGCCTTTGAGGGAACAGCAACAACCGCAACTCCGGAAACTACAATTCCACTTTTACTCAAAGTTTCTATAGCAGACTTGACGGTAGTACCCGTAGTGTAAATATCATCAACTAATACTACCGAAATATTGCTCAAATAACGAAAATCCTTTCCTAATTCAAAAGCTTGAGTTAAAGTTTTTTTCCGCTCAGTTGGTGATAATCCAAATAGTGCCTCAGTTGATTTTACCCTTTGTAATCCGTTTACTTTTAATTTTAGACCAGTTGTTTGACAAAAGCTTTGTGCAATCAATGCTGCTTGGTTAAAACCTCGTTCCTTTTGTTTATCTGGGTGCATCGGAATCGGAACAACTATTAAAGAAGGCTCGTTTCCATAATTTTCCAGCCATACTTCCCCCAACCATTCACCCAAAGGACGAGCAATTTCTGGATGATTGTCATATTTCATTGTTGCGATGGCACGTTTGATGGCTCCACCATATCCACCCCAAGCAATTACTCTTGGAGAACTATCTTGATGGTGATTTGAGTCACTTAAACGACACTTTTGCAACTGTTGATGACAATATTCACAAAATTCTTCAGAAGCAGGGCGCTGACATAAAGGACAATTTGACTTTAAAAAAAGATTAAAAAAATTCTGCAAAATTTGCATTATATTACGATGGGTAATTGGTAATTGGTAATAGGTAATAGGTAATTGGTAATTGGTAATTGGTAATGGGTAATTGGTAATGGGTAATTGGTAATGGGTAATTAAATCCGTGAAATCGGTGGAATCCTTTTTAATCCGTGGTCGAAAATTAGCAATTGGGAGTAGGATGCTCTAACTACAGATGATTTTATAACTCCTAACTCAATAACAGACGTAGCAATACGCCCCGTCTCTACAATTCCGGTGGTACTAACTCCTAACTCCTAACTCCTAACTCCTAACTCCTAACTCCTAACTCCTAACTCCTAACTCCTAACTCCTAACTCCTAACTCCTAACTCAACTCTAAC
>JAAUSO010000304.1 GCA_012033205.1 Richelia sp. SL_2_1
TTCATGACGTAATTCTTTTTTCATAGTTAAAATAAAATTTATTAATTAATATTTTCTACCTTGTCAATACACCCCATTGCTTTTAAAGCTTCGTTATATCTATCCGAAGAAGCAATACCATATTCTTGAATTGAATCGCTTTCGTTGACCTTGCTAACTTCTGAATCAATTGGAATACCTAAAGCACCAAAATGCATTTGACTAGCACGCTCAATTAACCTTTCACCTGTAAAAGCTTTTCCTGTAGTTGGGTCAATTTGCTTTGATGCGTTATCTAATAATTGCGACGTATCGGATGCAATTAAATTCTGTTGTTCTGTAGGTGAAAAATATTGGATCATTTCTTCACTCGTAACTTCTTCACCTCTATCTAATTTACTAAGAAATCTATTTCCACCAGATTTATTCTGAATAATTTTTCTGACTTGGGGACGATAAGACATAAATTTCATTGCACCAAGAGAGCGACCACAATTACCCTTGGAGTCACAAACATAATTCCCTAACGAGTCGTAATTATCTTTGATATCAGAAAGTGCAGTACCTAAAGCATCAATATTTGTACCTGATAAATGTCGTTTATTACAACTACCTTTATTAGGTAGCAATAAATTCAATGAATTACTACTTGATGTTATAGGAGAGTTATTAAAAGTAAATCCGCTGCTTTTCAAACCTGTAGGAATAGAACTAGAATTTCCACCATCCCCATTTATTAAACCTAAAAATATAGCGTCTTTCTCCCGATAAGTCATAAATGGAACCGGACCGATAAAATAGGGTGTACATCCCAAATCAATAAAATTATTCCGCATACAAACCCGAAAGAATAAAGCTTGGGATATCATTCCATCGACTTCCGACACATCCCAAACCGCTACCTTAAAAGCATCACCGAAAAGATGTCTACCTGTAGGTTCTTTACCACCATTCACCGAACCAAGAATGGAGTTACCACCTTTGACTAACTGATATTTACCACTAATCCAAGCTTTACCTTTGACAGATTTAGAACCATTAAGCTCCGCATGAGCGCAGTCTTTTTTACACGGTACGGCAAAACCTTCTTCTTTGCTTCCGGAAATTGTTCGTTGTCGCAGAATTTCGTCAGTTCCAAAAGCAACGTCAACAATTCCGACTTCCCCACCTATAGCATTGATGGGATTGGGGAATTGGGAGAAAGGAACCGACTCTAATCCTGGAACTGAATCAATGTAAATTCCTTGCCACTTTTCAAATTCTTCAATGGGAGTTGTAGCTAATCCAGTTATGGAATCGACGCTATAGGAATTCAAATCAATTTCAGAAAAATCTAATTTACTTAAATGTGGTGACTGCTCTAATAAATTACCAATCGTTTGATTACCATTGAAGGAACCAGATAATTTCTGTGACAGTAAATCAGCGATGGGTTTAACTTCAGCTGCTTGAATATTTTTTAACTCAGGAATTGCCGAAACCAAGCTACCCAAAGTTTGCAGTTTGATTACACCAAATTTTTCTAAATTAACTTTACTCAAATCTGACCCAATAATTTGAGAAATATCAGTCAACGAAAACTTTTGTAGTTCAAATGAGTCCTGAAAATCACCTAACATCATGAATTCTGCTATATTTTGTCCTATAAACCAACTACGATTGGGATTGTAACCTAACTTTTCTCAACATCTTGAGGTGCTTGGAATGAACCATCCGTATTAATCAAAGGCATTGTGGAAAAAGTAATTTGATTCCAATCTGGTATACGAGTATTCTGCCAATTAACAGTTTTTATTTGAATTTGTGTACTTGAAGAAGCAGGTAAATTTTGAGCCTGGGATGAAATGATTATGGCTACAGAAATTATTAATGATAAGCCAATACTAGATATTAAATTATTTTTTTTATTTAATAGTTTCATAACTTTCAGCTTGAGTATTTCCTAGTTTTATTAAATGATTAACTAATTGAAGAGAAATTCCATTTATAGTAGCAGCGTCATTTATATGCTCTCCCGCTTTCACCGAAATCAAAAAGTTTTCAACCCTCTTCATTAAACGAGAATCTTCTGTAATTAGACGCTGTTGTTGGGCAACTTCAAGTCCTCGACTGATTAACTTAGGAAATCTATTAGTATTAAACTCTTCTTGAGTTGGCGTAATTTCAATTGTATGGAAGTTGGGTTTTGTATCGACAATCGCTACCTGAAACAAATAAACCCGTCGCTTATCTTCACCTCTTGCTACTACTGTTAATAAACTACTATTTGATGAAGGTAACTGCTTAAAGTGTAAAGGTTTAATTTGACGTAAATGTAATACAGTTGCACCATTACCCGACTCACACTCTTTTCCCAATCCAGATAAACAACCATCAACATTTAAAGAAGCAATAGCAGGATTGTCTAACCATACTTTCTCTACTATTTCACCAGTAGGAATAAATGAAATATTGACTCCATAACCAGGAGATAATTTAATTAACGGTATTTCGCTTTCACTATTACCAGTTGCAACAGTATTGTTAATTCGCTTTACACTATTTTTCATCTCAGCAGCAATTACTTTCATTGAAATACTGGTAAAGCTAATTACGGTGAATATAGAAATAGAAATTAGGACAGTTTTTTGTAAAATATTTTTCATTGGTCTCTCAAGGTAAAAGATTGATTTACAAATATCTGTACCTCCGTATTAGCAGGGACATACCAAACCTTTTTACGCCGTTCTATTTCTGATGATTTACGTTTATTCCGCTCTACTATTTGTTCGGTAAGTGGTTCAAATCCACCTTCTAAAACAGCACCTAAAATATTAGAATTACTTCGTCTAATTGACGAAAAACTACTGTTACCGCCAAAACCACTATTCGTAGAGAATTGCTCCGATTTGGGTTGATTAAGTACTTTACCCACTTTGGTAAGAGAACCAACTACAAATGTTTCTGCATCCCGTTTAGCAATATATTCACCTTTGTTACCTCGCTTTGATGCTATCAAAGGCTTACCTGAATTTCCACGAATCCTAATTGCTTGTGGTGGAAGGATATATTGTTTGCCATTAATAATAATCTGCGTTGCTTGGAATTTTACTAGTCCTGATTCTTCAATATTTTTTATAGTCGTAACAATTTGAGTATTTTTGGGAAGAGTAATTAAACCATTTTTATCTTTAAGTGGTTCAGTAATTTGTACTATAAAGTTTTCTTTTTGATTAAAATTTTGTTGTTCAGGATTAGCATTGTTAGTATCCCAAATTAAAGGTGTAAGTAATTTTCCGTTCATTGTTTTCCCTATTTTTAATGCTCCTATTTGCGATTTAGGACAGTAAAGATTATTTAAAGAATTAGTACAATGGAGGTGAGAGTCATCTTCTTGTCCAATTAATGTATTTGTGTCTTCGTTGAGAATCCGAGCCTCTTCTGTGTAAAGTGGTTCGGGATAAACAGTAGTTTCAGTAGTTTGACTAGAAACCATTAAAGGAATTGCTTTATTGTTTGTTCGGGATAATGATTCTTGTGTTTCTTGCTGTTCGTTGCTTGATGAAGTGTTTGTTGCAATTTCAGCAGTACCATAACTTCCCAATTGATTCACGGCTACCCATTGCTCTGTCGGGTCGATTACGTCGGGTTTAACAAGTGTTGGTGGTGATATTCTCCTTACAGGAGATGGTATTAGTGATGGATTCGGCTTTATTGCAGTTTGTATAGGTTCAGGAACCGACGCTCTTGGCTCCGGATAATATCTTGATATCGGATAACTATTTTGCTGTACCGGACGAGGTGTTGAAGTGTAAACTGCTGGTCTACTTGTGATTGTTGGTCTTTCGGGTTGTGCTGTATTTACTTTCTGATTATTAAATTCTGGTTTGGTTTGAGAATTTGATTGAGGAATAGGTGTTTTAGTATTTTTAGATTCTTCTTGTGATTTAATTTTTTGTGCTTGGGTTGATAATGCTAATTCGGCTTTTAATTTTCCATTTTCCACCTCATTTGGTTTAGTATCTTCTTTTAAAATAACTTTCGGTTTATCAAAGTTTTGAGCAGTAATTGTTGGTGCAGCTTTTGGTTTAACAGAAATAATAGTATTTAGGAAGGTAGCACCTACGCCAAATACAACCATCAATATCAAACCCACAGCACCAAATTTGGCAAATGGATTAGTTGCAAAATTTGGTTGAGTTTTACCATCATGTGGGTCATCAAATAATTCATGAGTTTCTATTACTTTATTATCATTTTTCTCTTTTATATTGCTTTCATTCGATTCAATATTATCTGCTTTCTCATTTTCAATAATCGTCTCTGTTTCACTTGCCTCTGTTTGATTATCATTATAACCAAGTAATTTTGCTAAACTTTCTTCATTCCAATTAGTTTCATTATTTAACAATCTTTGGTCGCTTTCTTCAATACTCTCAACATTTGAATTATCATTCATCATAAATTATCCTCTGGTAAATCTCGTATTGCATAAATTTCTAAACCACTCGAACGCACTTGGTAAACTAAGAAGGCAAATCCATCAATTTTGCCGGGAGATGAAGGTGCTTCTACTGCTCGGACAAATATTTCTTTATTAAAAGGAATCACTTCTCCTAACTTATTACTTTGGTCAAATATGGTAAGATTAGCAACCATTCTTACTTTCCATTTACCTTCTTCAATTAAAACTGGTTGTTGAAAATATTGCGTCACAAAAACTACTTGCGTTTTTGCTTTAAACACTCCCGAAGGTGTAATTTCAGCAAGCAATTCTAAAAACTCTTTGCGAAAATCTGACGATAAAGCGTAGGATGCTTGCCATGCTCCATAAGTAACTTTACCTCTACTATTACTAATTGAATGAATATCTACACCAGCATCTGATTTAGGTTCATAAGCATCTTCAACTGTTGTAGCCGGTAAATTTCCCGACCAATTCATCATCAAAGTCATTGTATCGGAAACAAAGCTTAATACTACCTGGGGTGTGCGTTCTAAACTACCTAATTGAGCAACTTTAATTGATTTTCCGCTTTCTAATTGCACTAAAGTTGGAGGTGCTTTTTTACTAAGTTGTGAATAGGAACCGTATAGCAAAAATAAGATAACAAAAGCTAAAAGATGTAATCCAAAAGTTCCAAGAGCAAACAATGCTAAAGTATCACTTGTAGAAAAACGAGTTGCGGTACGATTCAAAAATTTTAAACGTCTATTTTCTGTTTGAGAATTTAAGTTTTTATCAATTGTCATATACTGAACACCACTTACTATTTTCTAATAAATCCAGTTACAACCGAAGAAAAACCCAAACTGGCAATACTTGAAAAACTTCTTAAAATAGCTATTCCTCCACCAGCAGCTAATACGACAGATAGAATAGGGGCAAGAATACCAATCGCAAACGCAAAAATCATCGGGTCATTATTGTCGCTATTCAGAA
>JAAUSO010000087.1 GCA_012033205.1 Richelia sp. SL_2_1
TTTTGCAGATGACCCCAATACTTGTTTAATCAAACTACGGCAATTTGGCGAACTCTTAGCGCAGTTGGTAGCAGCGAGCGTAGGGATGTACGTGTATGATGAACGTCAAGTTGATTTATTACGCCGCTTACGGGATAAGAATATAGTTGTCGGGAAGGTATATCGCTTATTTGATGAATTACGATTTGTAGGGAATAAAGCTAACCACGAACTAGAAGACGACAGCCGCACCGCACTAAGTAACCTTAAATATGCCAGGGAACTGGGTATATGGTTCCACAAGTATACAACCAAGCAACGCAACTTTGAACCCGGTGCATTTGTTCCACCACCCAATCCCAAACAGGAAACACGAGCGCTTAAAGAAGAACTTGACAAACTTCGAGAAGAGTTAAACGCCAGCCGTAGTGCAGCAGAATTAGCGCAAATTCAGGCACAGCAAGAAGCACAGCTTAGGGTATCGGCAGAAGAACTGGCGAATGTTGCAGAAGCAGCGAAAGTTGAAGCATTAAACCATCTCGCTACAATTCAACGATTAGCCGAAACCCAATCCCCGCAAGTAATTCAAGAAACTATCCAGGAAGCGCAAATTGCAGGGGATAAAGTAGACATTGACGAACGAGAAACCCGCCGTCTTATTGATGCACAATTGCGAGAAGCTGGATGGGAAGCCGACTCGGAGAATTTTACTTATGCTAACGGTACTCGTCCAAAGAATAATAAGAATATGGCGATCGCAGAATTTCCCACTAAAAACGGCAGGGCTGATTATGCGTTATTCGCGGGGTTGCAAATCATTGCGGTAGTGGAAGCCAAGCGTCGGAGTAAGGATGTTGCTGCGGATATCGAGCAAGCAAAGCGCTACAGTCGGGGATTTAAGATACCTGTCATTTCAGGAGCAGGGAGCAGGGAGCAGGGAGCAGGGGGAGAAGAAATTATATCGGGAATGGAGCCTGTTGGGAGTAAAGAAAACGCTAAGGCTACTCAAATAGAATACTTTAGTGCTGGTGGTCCGTGGAGAGAATTTAAAGTGCCGTTTGTCTTTGCGACTAATGGACGGGATTTCTTGCAGCAGTTGCGTACCAAAAGCGGTATTTGGTTTTGTGATTTGCGCCGTTCCCAGAACCTGAGCCGTCCCCTGACTACTTGGTACAGTCCCCAGGGGTTGCTTGACTTACTCCAACAAGATATGGACCTTGCACACCAAAAATTACAGCAAGAAGGTTTTAATTACAACCTGGAATTAAGGGAATATCAAATCAAGGCAATTGAGGAAATAGAAGCAAAACTCTCAGAAGATATCCGCAGTATCTTAGTAGCAATGGCAACCGGGACGGGTAAAACTAAAACCTGTATCGCCCTGGTGTATCGTCTGCTCAAAACTAAACGGTTTCGCCGGGTATTGTTTCTCGTAGACCGCAGTGCTTTGGGAGAACAAGCTGTCAACGCTTTCAAAGATACGCGGATGGAAAATTTACAAACTTTTGCAGATATCTTTGATATCAAAGAACCGGGTGAAGGCGCACCGGATAGAGATACTAAGGTACAAATTGCTACGGTGCAAAGCTTTGTCAAACGTCTTTTTTATCCCTCAGACGATGCCACTATCCCCACCGCTGACACATACGACTGTATTGTAGTTGACGAATGCCATCGGGGATATCTACTAGATAGAGAACTTAGCGAAACCGAACTTACCTTCCGCGATTACAACGATTATATTTCCAAATATCGCCGCGTACTCGACCATTTTGATGCGGTCAAAATAGGTTTAACTGCCACCCCAGCCCTGCATACTACGGAAATATTTGGCGACCCCGTTTATACCTACAGCTACCGTCAAGCAGTCATCGAAGGTTGGCTGATCGACCACGAACCACCTATCCGCATCATTACCAAACTCTCAGAATCGGGGATTTCTTGGCAAGCCGGGGAAGAAATGGAATATTTCGACCCCATGACTGGTGAAGTTGATTTGGTTCACGCCCCCGATGAAGTCACAATTGAGATAGAACAATTTAACAAGCAGGTTGTTACCATCGAATTTAACCGCGTAGTCTGCGAAGCCTTAGCGTCAGAAATTGACCCTTCAATGCCAGAAAAAACGCTGATTTTCTGCGTTAGTAACGACCATGCGGATATTGTTGTAGACCAACTCAAACAAGCCCTGGAGAAGGAATATGGCAGCGTAGATGATGATGCTGTGATCAAAATAACGGGTAATGCCGATAACCCATTGCAGCTGATACGACGTTTTAAAAACGAAGCCAATCCTAAAATTGCAGTTACCGTAGATTTGCTGACAACAGGCATCGATGTACCGCCGATTTGTAACTTAGTATTTATCCGCCGCGTTAACTCCCGCATCCTCTACGAACAAATGCTGGGACGTGCTACCAGACGTTGTGACGATATTAATAAAGAAGTATTTCGGATATTTGACACCGTTGATTTATATAATGCCATTGCTCCTTTCAACCAGATGAAACCAGTTGTCGTCGATCCCAAAATCACCTTTACGCAACTGGTAGATGAATTGGACAAAGTATCGGATGCAGCAGCTTCTCAATTAATCGTAGACCAATTGCTTGCCAAACTACAGCGCAAACATCACAGCATCAGCGACACCAACAGCCAAAATATAGAAACAGCGGCGGGAATGCCTTTAGATGATATGGTAGAACATCTGCGCCAAGCTTCCCCAGAAGAAGTAAAACAATGGTTTGCTCAACGTAAGGCGATCGCCCAAATGTTGGATGCTAAAGATGGGGGCAGACAACCAATATTAATTTCCCGCCACAATGACGAAGTTATTAGTATAGAAAGAGGTTACGGCAATGCAGAACAACCAGAAGATTACTTAGATAATTTTCAGAAGTTTTTACGAGAGAATATTAATAAAATTCCAGCTTTGATGGTTGTTACCCAACGTCCCCGCGATTTAACTAGAGCGCAGTTAAAGGAATTGCGTTTGCTGTTAGATCAAGCCGGATACAAAGAAACTTATTTACAATCAGCATGGCGACACTTAACTAATGAAGATATTGCTGCAAGTATCATTGGTTTCATTCGTCAAGCATCGATCGGTGATGCACTTGTTCCTTACTCGCAACGGGTTGATAAGGCAATTAATAAAATCCTCGCTGCTCAAAATTGGACTACTCCCCAACGCAAGTGGTTGGAAAGAATCGGAAAGCAGTTAAAAGTAGAAACCGTTGTAGATAAGGAAGCATTCAACATCGGGGAATTTAAAGCGCAGGGAGGATTTAACCGGATTGATAAGGTGTTTCAAGGGAAGTTAGAAACTATTTTGATAGAGATTAATGATGCTTTATGGCAAGATGTGGGATGATATTCTGGTGGATAAACATGAAGAATTCATTTAAAAATAACCCGAACTTTTTTGATATGGCGTAATGATAAAGAAGCTGCTATCAAGTACTAATACTGCTGAAAATATTGATGTAAATAGCTTACAGATTTTTATTATTCCTTATCTTAGCAAGTAAGCTATTACTTTTAAAGTATATTATTAGTTTATGAACTTTTAGTAAAGAATTCGTAATCTAAATTAATTACTCCATCTGCTTTCTTTCTAAGTTTTGGACTAAATCCATCAGAAAAAGAACCTATAATAACTCTTTTACCACTACTATACACTTCTTCTACAATTGGTATATAGTCTGCGTCTCCAGTGAATAAAAACACAAAATCTAAATTATCCTTATAGGTATGGCTTAAGATGTCAATAGCTATCTGTATATCTACACCTTTAGAATTTCTATTTCTATTTTTTTTCTCAAATACAACTGGATGAAAGTATAGATGTGAATATTTGCCACTAAATATACTAATATCCAATAATGCATTTTCTATTTCTTCCACTTGTCCACTTCCTGTAGAAGTATAGTAATAAGAACGTATAAAATCGAATTCATATTGACCGCTATATGGAATAATTCCAATACGATTCCAGGCAAGAACATCCTTTTTATAAATAACGCTATCTTTACTTACTAAATCTGGATTGTTATCCAACATTCTTTTATAGCCAATAGCGATATTTTCACCATCAATAAAGCACATTGCTCTACGACAAGGTTTAAATTCTGGTACACTAATATTTTTCACTATATTTCTTTTCTTCTCTAATAATTCAAAGAAATATGATTATATATTAGGTCAAATAAAATTAATATATATTTCTTATCCGTATTTTTATTTGTATCCTTTAGCTACGACGCAAAATTTGATAGTTAGAAGTAACAAATATGCTAAAGAGGTAAATAACTTTATCTGTTGTTACCCTGCTTTACGCTTATTATCAACACAATATCTAACTTTGACAACACTGCTTAATTACGTATAATCACAAAGCGACATTTATATACTTACTATTAATTATTAACCTTGAGCGCAACTACTGATATCGTCCAAAAACTCTGGAATCTCTGCCACGTCTTGCGGGATGACGGGATTACTTATCTCGCTTATGTGACAGAGTTAACATACTTGCTATTCTTGAAAATGGCGAAGGAAACGGATACGGAAAGCCAAATCCCAGAAGGCTATCGCTGGGAAAGTTTAGTAACTTTAGAAGGCATCGAACAATTAAACTTTTACCGCACCGCGCTGTTAAAATTGGGTTCCGATACAAATTCGCCACGGATACAAGCAATCTTCGCTAATGCCCAAACTGCACTAAAACAGCCGCGCATCCTCAACAAGCTGGTTAAAAGTATAGATGAATTGGACTGGTATTCCGCTAAGGAAGAGGGTTTGGGCGACCTTTATGAAGGACTTTTGGAAAAAAACGCTTCAGAAAAGAAATCCGGTGCGGGACAATATTTTACACCACGTCCCTTGATTGACTGTATGGTTAATTTAATTAAACCGCAGCCGGGAGAACTAATACAAGACCCCGCAGCGGGTACTGGTGGATTTTTGATTGCAGCCGATCGCTATATCAAACAGCACACCGGCGAATTATTTGACTTACCCGCAGAATTGCAGGAGTTCCAGCGTACAAAAGCATTTTACGGCATTGAATTGGTACAAGATGCCCACCGCTTGCTGTTGATGAATATGCTGCTACACGGGATAGAAGGAGAAGTTAGTTTAGGTGATACGCTTTCCAACGACGGACAACGGTTGAAGACAGCTAATGTTATCCTGACGAATCCGCCCTTTGGAACTAAAAAAGGTGGTGGTTTACCTTCCCGCGATGATTTTACTTACCCCACATCCAACAAGCAGTTAGCATTTTTACAACATATTTATCGGGGACTGAAGCCATCCGGACGCGCAGCGGTGGTTTTACCGGATAACGTATTGTTTGAAGACAACCAAGGAAAGAGCATCCGCGCCGATTTGATGGATAAATGCAATTTGCATACTATTCTGAGATTGCCTACGGGTATTTTCTATGCTCAAGGTGTTAAAACCAACGTCTTATTCTTCCAACGGGGAACCACAGAAAAAGATAATACCAAGCAAATTTGGTTCTACGATATGCGTACCAATATGCCGACATTTGGTAAACGCACCCCCTTAACTAAAGAACATTTCCAAGAATTTGAAACCTTTTACGGAGATGACGCAAATGGGGAAAGCAGCCGCGTAGATACGGGAGAAACGGGACGCTATCGCTGTTTTAGTCGAGAAGAAATCGCCAAGCGTGGAGAAAACCTTGATATTACTTGGTTGCGGGATGAAAGCTTGCAGTCAGGGGAAGATTTACCAGAACCAGATGTGATTGCAGCGGAGATTATGACCAAATTGCAAACCGCGATGTCAGAAATGGAAGCGTTGACGGCATTATTGGAAGGGGAAGAAACCGAGGATGATGCGGCAGTTATAGAATAAAGTTAAATTCATTTATTAAGTAACTTAATTATGATCGAAAGGTTGTCATTATGAGTCCAGAACAAGATTTATTAGCAAAATGGCGTTCTTTACCCAAAGAAAAACAGGAGGAAGTTTTAGATTTTGTCGAATTTCTTTACGTTAAAAATTCTGTCAAAAAAGCTTCTTTGGGAGAACGTTTACGACAAATTCGTACCAAAATAGTTGCTTCTGGGAAACCTTTATTAGATGAAGAAGGAATAGCAAAAGAACTTGCTAGTCGTAGAGGTGGGTTACAGTCTTGTGATAGTTGGGATAAATTCCAACAAGTGTTAAATAAAGTTCCGGATATAGAACCAGAAGATTACGATAAATTCGACTACGATAAAAGTTAAAGATGCTGAGTTCCAAGGGGACACGCTTCGCGAACGTACCACCCTGCGGGAAGCAAAAGCTACAGCATGACAGATTAGTGTTTTGTCATTCTGACGCAAGGAAGAATCTTGATTTTGATTGCGGTTCTAAAAATATGCATAATTATTATGTTTACATTATGACGAATAATTCAAAAACACTTTATACAGGAATGACTAATGATTTAACCAGGCGTGTTTACGAACATAAACAAAAGTTAATTCCTGGTTTCACTCAGAAATATAATATTACTAAGTTAGTTTATTTTGAAGAAACTTCGGATGTAAACGCAGCAATAGTAAGAGAGAAACAAATTAAAGGTTGGTTGCGTACAAAGAAAATTACATTGATTGAGTCGGTAAATCCTGATTGGAAGGATTTAAGTACAAAATGGTATGAATAATATGATATTTGTAATTACACTATAAATCTTGACTACGAGGATGCGCGGTTGTCAATAGAGACGCAAGGAAGAATTCCAATTTGTCGTAGAAATACGAGATGCTTCGTTCCTCAGCATGACTTGTTGGTACTATGTCATTCTGAACGAAGTGAAGAATCCCAATTTGTCGCACAAATACGAGATGCTTCCTTTAACTCCGCATGACTTGTTGGTATTGTGTCATTCTGAACGAAGTGAAGAATCCCAATTTGTCGTAGAAATACGAGATGCTTCGTTCCTCAGCATGACTTGTTGGTATTATGTCATTCTGACGCAAGGAAGAATCCCAATTTGTAGCAGAAATCGAGATGCTTCACTGCGCTTCGCTCCGTTCAGCATGACAAGTTGGTATTGTGAAGTCAGGAAGAATCTCAAACTTATACGGTAATCAATTATGCAAAGTATTAAATTAAAAAAACGTGTCGGAGAAGATGGTATTTTACATTTAGATATACCCTTGGGAATGAAAGATAAAGAAGTAGAAGTAATGGTAATTTATCAGTCAATTGAAACAACACAAACACCATCCGATTTAGGATATCCCCCCGGTTTTTTTGAACAGACAGCAGGTTGTTTAGCTGATGACCCAATTCAAAGATATCCCCAAGGTGAATTTGAAGAACGGGAGCCATTGCTTGAGTGATTTATCTATTAGATACTAACGCTTGTATTGTTTATCTAAATCGCCCTATGTCTGGTGTGCGAAGAAGATTACAATCGCTTTTACCACAAGATGTTGCCGTGTGTTCGGTGGTTAAAGCTGAGCTATTTTATGGTGCAATGAGAAGCAATAATCCCGAACGCACCTTAGCTTTACAATCCGCATTTCTAAATACTTTTGTATCGTTACCTTTTGATGATGATGCTGCCACTATTTACGGGAGAATTCGGGCTGAGTTGGCAAATAGTGGTACGCCAATTGGTCCTTATGACTTACAAATTGCTGCTATTGCGTTGGCGAATAATTTAATTTTGGTTACGCATAATGTGCGGGAGTTTAGTCGGGTGAATGGGTTGCAGATTGAAGATTGGGAGGAAGAGGGGTGAATATTGATGAGTCATATGTAATTCCTGATTGCTGGCTATGGATAACAATAGACGACATTGCTCAATCAATGCAAAATGGTATTTATAAGCCCAGCCAGTTTTATAGTGATGATGGCATAGCTTGTTTGAGAATGTACAACATTGAAAATGGAGAGATTGTATGGAAAAACATTAAAAGGATGATTTTAACTCCTGAAGAAATACAACAGTACAAACTTGAACCGAGTGATATTCTAATTAATCGTGTAAATAGTAGAGAATTAGTAGGAAAAGCAGCTTCGATTTTATCTAATATCGAAACGTGCGTATATGAAAGTAAAAATATTCGTTTAAGATTATTTAAAAACTTAACTGAAAGCAAACTAGTTGCATTTTGGTTTCGTATCTTTAGTCAGAAATACTACAACAAAAATGCCCAACAAACAGTAGGAATGGCATCAATTAACCAAGAACAAATTGGTTTAATGCCCGTTCCCTTCCCACCACTCAACGAACAAAAGCGGATAGTAGGGAAAATAGAAGCGCTACAAACGAGAAGCCAACGGGTAAAAGAAGCAATTGACGCAATACCGCAATTATTAGACCAATTCCGTCAATCTGTCCTCGCTGCTGCATTCCGTGGGGACTTGACTGCTGATTGGCGCGAGAATAATCCCGATGTGGACTGGGTAAATACAACTTTGCAAAATGTCATAAAAGATAAACCAAGAAATGGTTACTCTCCCAAAGCTGTTGATTATCCAACTTCAGTATTCAAAAATGTGCGAAACAATACAAATTAATACAATAAGCGGGATATTACTACTTAAAATTACGGTTTGACCTACCAATTTGAGTATTTGAGCCTCAACGGAAAAATACTATAGTGCATGAGTACTAAAAATCACCATAAGCGTAGTTTCAGTTATGGAACAAGAAACGAACTGGCAAAATACTGGACTTGGGTTGATAGGGATAGCATTGATTGGTTGGTTGGTTATCACGCTATTTTCGACACTTGAACAAGCACCTTGGCAAGCGCTCACCGTTATATTAGCCGTTTTTGGCTCCGCACTCACGGTTGGTAGTAATTTTCAAACCCAAATTAGAAACGAGCAAAGGGATTACAAAGTAAAAATTTACGAAGATATCACTCACTTCTTCTTTGAAATCATCTTTGCAAGCAAGTTGGGAAAAGCCTCCAAAACGGAAGAAGAGATAACAGCATTTTTAATTGATATTACACCAAAACTTGTAATGTGGGGGTCGGATGATGTTGTTAGAAGCTTTAAAGAATTTCGCAGTTGTGCGAGTAAAGCAGGTGGAGATACTTATCCATCAAGCATCGATGCAATGCTAATTTTTGAACAAATGTTACTGCATATTCGGAAAGATTTGGGACATTCCAATCGCAATTTAAAAACTTGCTCAATTTTGGGAATATTTGTTAGCGATATTGAAGAATTTATCGCAACAGCTATTCAAGAAGCGCAACATCAAGAACAAAATTTACAGATTTCTCCATCTAATAATAATTAACAACGCAACACCAATTGTAAAAGTAAAAAAATTACTGAAAAATATTATGCAACTAATTAAAGCACATATCACTTTATTCAAATCAATAGATGATAGTCACGAAGTTTCAATAGAGCCAGATGTAACGGCGCTTGTAGGTCAAAATGAATCTGGTAAAACCGCATTTTTAGAAGCTCTCCATAAAGCAAAAGCTGTTGATTCAGACATCAGTTACAACTATATTGAGGACTATCCCCGCAAGGATTTAACATTTTATGAGGAGCAACATAACAAAAAACCAGCTACTGTTGCTACACTTACATATCAATTAAACGAAGATGAAATCCAATATATTAATGACGACCTCGGCTTTCAACTACTGGAAGAATTAAGTTTCAATATCTCTTGTAAATACGATAACAATCGTACCATCGGATTAGATATTCCAACAAAGCCTTATACTGCTTACCTAGAAGATTTAATCAAAAATTCCCCTCTCACTAAAGAAATTAAAGATAATATATCCAGTGTAACTACATTAGATGAACTATTTGAAGTCCTAAACAATTCAGATCTAAATAGCGAATCAACAGATTGGTTCAATAAATTGACACAAAAATTTAAACAATCAGAAAAATCAAATTGGAATATAATTAATCACTATATTTGGAATAATTATTTATCGTCTGATATTCCCCACTTTTTATATTTTGACGAATATAACTTTCTTCCTGGAAAAGTAAATCTACTAACTTTACAGCAAAGAGAAAACAGTAACACTCTTACTAACGAAGATAAAACTGTACTTGCTCTCCTACATCTTGCGCGGATTAGTATCGATGATTTAATGACACCAAGCGGATATGAAACTAGCAAAGCTAAACTAGAAGGTATATCAAACTTAATAACTGATAGAGTTTTTAAATACTGGACTCAAAATCAAGACTTAGAAGTTCAGTTTGACATAAAAGAAGATCCCAATGATGTAGCACCTTTTAATAATGGAAAAAATCTTTATATCCGCATTCGTAGTCAAAGACATAGAGTAACTGTACCTTTTAATCAACGAAGTAAGGGTTTTATTTGGTTTTTCAGTTTTCTTGTTTGGTTTGACAGCATCAAAAAACAAACTAATACAAATCGAGATTTGATCTTATTGCTTGACGAACCCGGCTTAAATCTACACGCACTCGCTCAAGCTGATTTATTACGCTATATTGACCATTTAGCAAAATCGCATCAAATTATATATACGACACACTCGCCTTTCATGATTCATAGCGATAGAATTCATGAAGTACGTACAGTAGAAGATTTACCAAAAGAAGGCACAAAAATAAGTGATAACGTTTCAGGGTCTGACCCTAAAACTATTTTCCCACTACAAGCAGCCCTTGGTTATACTATCGCTCAAAATCTTTTCATTTCCAAAAAAAACCTACTTGTAGAAGGTCCAGCAGATTTAATTTACCTCAAGTTATTCTCATCAATCTTAGACCAAAAAGGTAAGGAAAGCCTTAGAGACGACATAACTATAGTACCAGTTGGCGGACTTGATAAATTAACTACATTTGTTGCTTTACTAGGGGGTAATCAACTTGAGTTGGTTGTATTACATGACTATGCAAAAAAGCCAGATGCAAAGTTAGAATCCCTTATCCAACATAAGTTAATTCGAGAGCGTAGCATTCTTCACTATGCCATGTTTCGGAGCGGTTCTTCACCCAAAAATCCTAATTTTCCAAGTTCCGATGTCGAAGATATGATGTCAGAAGCCTTTTACCTTTCTATCTTCAATAAATCCTTTACTAAGGAACTCAACGCACAACAAATTGCAGCCACAGATTTACCTAGTGGAGATAGAATTGTTGAGCGAATCGAAAGATACTTAAAAAATAATAGTATTCAGTTACGTACTAGTGGTGGATTTAACCATTATAGAGTTGCTAATTATTTAGCTTCAAATCCAGTTGTTTCTAGTAAAATTGACAAAAATACTCTTAACTCATTTGAGAAGTTATTCAAGCGAGTCAACGAACTGATTGAATAATAGTTTTAGAATTAATATTCAATTGAACAGTGCGACTTTTAACAAATTACTTAGAAGAAGTCGCACATCTGAATATCGAATAACTATTAATTGATAATTAAGGTCTTAAAATCATCATTCCGCCTTCATTTACGAATCCATATTTCGCATACCAATTTGTTAATTCTTCTTGATTGAAGCGCTTACCACCCACACCACCTGGTTTTACAGAAAGAGCAACAGGTAAATCTCGCTCTCTGGCATTTTTAATAATTTGACGGAGCAAATAAGAGCCAATCCCTTTACCTTTATCCTCGTCGCGTATAACTTGTAGTTCATCTATCCATAATAATTTTTCACCCGCTCTATTTTCAATTGTTGTAATAGCAAGCGCAACACTTTTTTGACCCTCGTATTCTTTGCTAAATCTATTTTTTAAAAAGTAATCAATATTAATCTCATTCTGATAACCTTTTCTTTCATATCTTTTAATTCGATATATAAAAATAATTCGTAAATCGCGCAACCAACGTTTGGTAATGTTAATATATCGGTACATATAAAAAAGTTTAGTTTATATCATTCAATAGTTGATACAATACATCTTAGTATTGGTCGGCGATAATTAATATAAGCAACAGATGTTAAACTTTTCTTACCCTCACTATTAGTATAAGTAGACTCTTCTGCTAAAGATAGTTCATCAAAAATACTAAAGTCTTTCAATGCCTTTACCTTCACCCCATTTAGTTCCGCTTCACCTATATACCGCGTGCGTGCATCAGAATTATTTGTAAAGTAATCAAAAAACTCCCAATCAACAATAATAAATTCAAATTTATAACCTCCTAAATTATAAGTTGACACCCATGCCTGACTATATAATTGCTCATCTTTACCACAATAACTTTTATAAATACTCCATGCTTTCCTAACTTCAGAAGCATATCTCTTCCGCATCGAATTATAAATTATTTGCTCACCATTAATGTTTATACAAATTAAAAAACAAGTTGTTCCATCCGAGTCTTCATATTCGCCAACCACTACAGAACGAATTACCGGAAACAGCGTTGTTAGCTTATTTAATACTTTTAACAATCGCTTAATTTCTCGCTCAACTTGCGGTTGTTTTGGCAAATATTTCTTAACCTTACACCCGTTTAATTCGGGTCTAAATAAATCAATATAATACCTTTCTCGTTCGTCTAAGCTATAGGAAGGAAATTCTTGCCAGTAAATGCGGTGACACAACTTGCGGTTAGAACGAATTAATTGCGGATACCTGTGATGAGTTCTACCCATCCACCGATTCTTCAGGTTTGCAGCTTGCCCCACATACCATACACAATCATTGGCATCGCTAATTATATAAATTCCAGAACATGACGGTAGAAGACGGCGTTCAGCTTCGCTGGCACCGAAGGTGAACGCCAAAAGCTAAGTTAGCCCAATTTTTCCATTCCATAACAATCGAGACGATAAGTACACCCCACTTACCTAGAATTCCCATTGCAGGTTGGACAATTTACACATCGGGTTGAAGCTTTATATTTAATTTTCCGTAAAATTATAATATCCGTTGCCTTCTTACCCACTTTACCCAAACGGAGTAAAGTTAATTGCTCCCTCGTACCCCACTACGTTGTAAGCTATATATACGGTATTTACCTGGGTGTAGACATGACGCGAGTTGAACGCGAGTCAATGAATTTCAAATTGCCCAAACCTTTGGCAGAAGCGTTACGTAAAGCAGCTTCACCACAACCGGGCAAAACCGCCACGGATATAGTAATCCGGGGGTTACTTCATGAATTAGGAGATATACCGGGTGTAGAGGTATGTACAGAAGTGCGCTTGCAAAAAGTAGAGGAACAGTTAAACCAACTGGCTCAAAGCATTGTAAGAGGGCAAGGTAACGAACCCCAGACACAAAGCAATGCTTCTTCCGAACGCACTGAAGAAAAACTAGAAGCACTCAATCGGAGGGTAGCACAGTTAGAAGGAGCATTGATTGCTATTCAACGTAATGGAAACGCATCAAATAATCAAAGACGATACAAAAATTCGGGCAACCCCTACAACCAAAGCGGAAAGCCAGCCCAAATAGCAGCCCTCGACGAACAAAAATTAGCCTTAAGACTTAACGTCAACATTCCCACGCTCCAAGAAAAACACGCAACCCTTTCAACGAGCGAGTTTGGAGAGTGGAGTAAAAATCGCGATCGCGGTAAATATACGTGGCGATTTAATGAAAAAGATAAACTTTACCACCCGGTTAAATAGTTGCGGGTTCGCATATGAAATTTTTTGAACAAAGTAATAACTTCCTGGCGAAGAGCATCAGCCAATGGTTTATTATTTCTGCATAGGTTATTTGTGGAAAGCAGTAATTTATGACAGCAACACAAGAACAAGAAATCCTGAATTTACGGGCATTGAATTTAACACCCAAACAAATAGCTCGAAAACTAGGTGTCAAAGTATCAGAAGTTAGTTCAGTAATTCAAAATCAAGCACAGCAAACCAAATTAGATAGATTAGTAAAAGGGGAATTAGACCCCGTATATCAGTGTTTAGCAAGTGAGAATCTTATCCAATTGTTACCAGATATCCCATCAGAAAACAGCATCAAAAATTTGGAGAAAAACAATGATGATATCGCTCGTGGTTTAGGATTGGTGGTGATTGCGAGAGTTGCTCGATACAATCAAATCACGGTTTGTAGTTATCTTTTAGATATATGGTGCTTGGGTGTTAAAGATGCCATGCCACCACGTACAGTAGACAGGATAAAATTTAAAGAAGTTGCAGAAGCACTATTCCATCCATTTCCCGGAAAACCGCACCCCGTTCCCCTTGAAGTTGCCCAAGGAATGATATTTAGTGCTTGCGAATACGCAGAAAGCTTAGGATTTAAACCACACAAAGACTTTGAGAAATCGCGATCGCACATTGGGCAATGGGATGGGATAATACGTATTGAATGTGGTCGTAACGGTAAACCATGCTATGTCGATGGTCCACATGATGACCCTATAAAAATCATGAAAACATTGAGGGAAAACAGCGGTGAAGGTAATTTTGATTTTATGATTGGTGGCGGCTCCTATTGAAGATGGTTTTTGGTCAAAAACGACGGCTCCCATTGTCATATGCGCTATAAAGCAACGGTGACAAGCTCCACATTGCTTCGCGTCATCTCTTGGTAAAATCCTAAAAGCCCCAAAACTTTAACACTTCCTCCGTGACATTAACCTACTACCCGTACCCAGACAATTGGACGGACATCGCCACATCGGTTAAAAGTTCCGTACAATGGCGGTGTCAAAAGTGTAATTTACAATGCATACGCCCCGGAGAAGACACCTCTAAACTTACCCGCTCAGAACGGATGAAACGCACGCTACAGACCCATCATTGGGACAGAAATCCATCCAATAATTCTGCGGAAAACCTCATAGCACTTTGTAGTGCCTGTCACCTTTTATACCATAAAGGCGGTAAATCTAATATATCGCCAGGACAATTATCGTTGTGGTAGGTAAGCATGGATGATATTCAAAAACTAGTTGCAATCCAAGAAGAACTTAAACCTGCTTGGCGAACGCTTAGGAGAACTTTTTACTACAAATCATCCTCGATTTAAGGATGTTTTTGAAGACATTGGTGCTGCTGGGTACTACATTCAAGAAGCTGGTTATCGTTTGGAAGCAGCAAAAAGAACTTTACAGGATGATGGAGAAGAAACATGAAAGTTTCACTGGAAAAAGCTTACCCAAATATTGCTCGCTGGGTGGACGAGCATGAAGGGTGGATTGAAATTGGTTATGACGTAGATAGTCCGTTGACTTCATTTGTACGCGCACTCGATTGCGGTGGAATGGCTTGGCAGGGGAAAGACAGTTATGACAGTTTGGATGAAGCAATGCAAGATTTAGACGCAGGGCTTGAAGCTGTATTAAAAGATATCTATGGCGATTGAAGCGAGTACCCCTAAAAATCATCCCGCACCAACATCAATGGATTGCCGAGCAGCATAAGCACTCGCTTCTCTGAAGAAGAACTAATACATAACCCAATTTATCAAGAAGGTTTGGCACCAAACCCCGTCTTCTATAGAAGCACTCCCGAACCGAACCATTGAAATAATTATCCCGCAACGCCGTTCCTACTTCGACTTTTTTTTGCAAGAATAATAAACAAAAACCCAACATCATAACGACTACGGATTAATATCGATTTTAAGCGTCCGTCATGGCGAATAATGGTGTCAATAATAGTGTAAAGTGGTGGTGAGAATGCTCCTTTAAACAATCACTTAACGCGCACAAGCTCGTATATTCAACGATTTTCTTCTATGTCAGGTATCATCACGCTCTGCTCTATTACCTCTTTAAGTACAATTACTCAAGGAGATAGTAAGCAAATTCTCGAAGTGTTACTGACGCAAAAGCGCTCCGAACACACCCGCAGGGCTTACTCTCATGACTTGCGAAATTTCTTTAATCTCGTTGCTCCAGGTCGCGAATTAACATCTGACCTTGCACGCGAATTTTTATCGCTATCTAAGACTCAGGCGATATCGGTGGTGGTTGCCTACCGTAACCACCTTTTTGAGCAAGGTTTAGCGCCAGCGACGGTTAACCGCAGAATTAGCGCAATAAAATCCTTGGTGGAAATGGGGCAGATTTTTAGCATCTGCGATTACGACCTATCCGCGATTAAAAATGAGAAAATTAGACCGTATCGGGATACTAAGGGGATAGAGGTTGCAGAGGTTATCAAGTTATTTGAGAAAATCGATACTGATACCCTTGCCGGAAAGCGCGATTACTGTATTATGCGGTTGTTGTGGAGTAATGCTCTACGGCGCGGTGAAATTAGTGGTTTAGATGTAAAGCATTTTAAGTACAGTAGTTGCCAGTTGGAGGTTAGCGGTAAAGGTCGCAATGGCGAACGCGAATTGTGTACAATTTCTCAAAAAACTGCTGTTTCAATAACTGAATGGTTGCAAGCATCTAATGGAACTGATAAGCCCAACGAACCAATTTTTATTTCCCTTGACCCGGTAAAATTTGGTAATAGGTTAAGTGGGGAAGGGATACGTTTAATTGTTGGTAAATATTGCAAGTTGGCGGGGATTGAAAAGCAGATGAGTCCTCACCGAGTTAGGCATAGCGCTATTACCGAAGCACTGAACCAAAATAATGGTAATATTCGGGCTACGCAAAAGTTAAGCCGTCATTCTGACCCCAGAACTGTAATTATTTACGATGATAACCGCGTCGATTTGCAAGGTGAATTAACCAGGATGCTTGATGATTTGATTTGATAATTTAGCTTTAACAGCTTTTGGATTGGAGTGATTTTACAATTAATATTGTCTACCAAGCTGAAACTATTGAATCACGCTTCCGCTCAAAATAATCCAAAAATGATTTATGACTCAAGCCCAAACCGAACCCAAACTATACAGCTTTGATGAATTTATAAGCTGGTATCCCGAAAATTCGGAAGTCCGATACGAACTGCATGATGGAGTGATTATCGAAATGCCCAAGCCAAAGGGAAAGCATTCAAATCTAACTGGTTCCCTTATCGAGCAACTATTGATAATTATTAGGCAGATGGGTTTTGGTGGCATCTGGACTATTCCTAGAGAATCTATTGTAAAACCCAAATACGAAAAATCGGGTTATGAGCCGGACATCATCGTTTTGAACAAAAAAGTTCTTGGTGCAGAACCCCGGTGGGAAAGCGAATCTATTATTCAAAATCTGCAAACGGTAAAATTAATCGTCGAGGTTGTTTCAACTAATTGGCGTGACGATTACTACAATAAGCTTCGAGATTATGAAGAAATGGGTATTGAGGAATATTGGATTCTCGATTATGCAGCGTTGGGGGCAAGAAAGTTCATTGGCAATCCCAAGCAACCCACAATTTTTGTTTGTAATTTGGTTGACGGAGAATATCAGATGACTCCATTTACGGGAGATATGACCGTTGTTTCTCCTACTTTCCCTCAGTTCAACTTGTCCGCACAGCAGATTTTTGATTTGGCTTAATGATTTGATTTGATACTTAACTACTTAACCGTTGTTGCATAATTTCCCGTGCCATTTCATATTCTCGTCCAACCAAGTAGGAGAAATGGTAGTATGACGCAATATAAAAGTCACATCCGTGGTTTTGGTAGCGTTCGGCAACGGCTAAAAATCCATAACGAGCATCCCGGACATCCGTAAACCAATTACTGAGATAGGTATCGAACAGAAATAAAGTTAGCGAATTTTTATCAGCGCTTGGATTCAAACGCAGTAAATGCATATGGGGGTGGTGCGCTCGTCCAATAGGTAAGAGTAAATCATATCCGTCAAAGTTGATAAATTCTGCCACTTCTTCTTCCTCATAATCCGCAGTACGCGAATTAGGTAGCAGATACTCCCAACGCATGAAAAATTCATGTTTAGCATCTAATCCGGGATCAATATCTATTCGCCAGTATTCACTTTGACAAAGCTCTTCAATGACCAATGCAGGTAAATCAGCTACTTTCATTTATTTTTAAAAACTACCATAACAATTCCGCCAGTTGTGGCAATATTTAATTGTATTAAATATTCCTCAAATTAATCTACTTCCACCACTTCTAATGTCAAAATCCCTTTCGGTTTATTTACAACCAGTTGCATGATATCCAACCACAGCGAACCCATCAAAGTGTCAGGGATTTCCTCACCTACATGAACTGGAATTGTGAACTCTTTATCATCAACAATTACTTTCCCTTCATACAAGTCAAAATAATCTACCCCTTGAGCAGTCTGCATCTCAATTTTGGGTATAATGATTGACCACTCAAGAGCTTCCAAGTCTTGATAGTTAATTGCTAGCCACCCTGTTGTAAATCCTGTATCAAGTATTGCTTCTACTTCAAATTGCTCGCCGTTAGCTGCAACCATTTCAACAGAAAAAAATAACTCCCCATTGTCACCAAACCGCCCTGCAATCATATCTTGCCACAGGCTCCAGTAGAGTTAAGCCGAAAAATAGTAATGGAAGCATCTGTTCGAGGATACTGGCTGCGAACTGTTCGGAGCAAACCTTCTAATTTCTGGTCAAGAAAGTAGTTTTCGCTGTCAGCATCAACAGCAATAAACCAATTGTAATGATTTTCGATTAGTTGGGGGCGAATGCGTTCAAAAATTGCTCGGCAACGGTTGCCAATTTCCGAGCGTTGATGCTTGCGACGACTGATTTCTTCTGGTTTTATTTTGGAATGCGGCAATATTCGACTTCTAGGTGGCTGAGACAGGTTAGTCATATTAAATAAGTGCCTGAATAATATGCATATCTTAATTATTGCTTGCAATGCCCACAACTGGTAATCGCGTCTGTAGTTAATATTGGCATTGATGTTACAAGCTGATTACAAAATTAAAATTTGTTCGGACTAGATTTCCAACCTGGGAACGACAACGCGACAAGCCGCAACCAATATTAAACAAAGAACAGCAATTTTCTCAAAGATATACGGTTTCAGCGCTCAACAGAAGAAATATTGCAATGATTTTACTTGGTAGAGACGTAAATTTAAAATATTCTTTTCTTATTTTTAGGCGCTCAAACAGTTCTAATACAAAGCTTTAAAGACAACCCAGACCCATGTTGCCCAATATTATTTCAAAAAACTTGTATTACGGTGTTGACACTCTGTAGTATGTTGTGTAGTATATAAATACAGAGTAATACAGTTACTACAAAAAAGCTGATATTAACTCATCCGAACCATGACAATTAAATTGCCACCTTAAGGGGATGTAGCTTAGTCCGGCTTAAAGCAGTCGCCTGTCGAGCCTTCATAACGTGGGTTCAAATCCCATCATTCCCGTGTAGCCTTGTGGACGACCTGCGGAAGTCGCTGTGCCTCTAAAGCATGGAGAAGCGGGTGCAACTCTCAAGGCTTCCAAATGTGTCCAGGTCGCCTAATGGTAGGGTGTCGGTCTGCAAAACCGACTGTGTGAGTTCAATTCTCACCCTGGACTTCAATCATCGCAGTGTCACCGGCAGGGTTAAGGTACTCGGCTCATAACCGAGGATATGCGGGTTCAAATCCCGCCACTGCCACTAATGCAGAGATGGTGTAATGGCAACACCACAGTCTCCAAAACTGTTGTTCTGGGTTCAAATCCTAGTCTCTGCGTTGTGGGCGCTCCGGCAAATTGGTTAAGCCGCCTGTCTTTCAAGCAGGAGATTGCGGGTTCAAGCCCCGTCGGCACTACTAACATGGGTCGGCTCACCAAAAGAGTGTAGGTAACGGTCTGTAAAACCGCCGCGTTCCGCGTTGCGAGTTCAATTCTCGCCCGACCCATTATGGAGAGGTGGCTGAGTGGCTTAAAGCATCCTCCTGCTAAGAGGAAGTGGGTAGTTAATGCCCACCGGGGGTTCTCCCGAAGGGAGACGCTACGCGAACAAATCCCTCTCTCTCCGCCTGAGAACGTGGTGTAAGTGGATAACATCTCAGATTACGAATCTGAAGATTGTAGGTTCAAGTCCTACCGTTCTCGTTTCATGGGAAAGATGGTGGAATGACTGGAATGAGATACTGAATTGAACCAGTTCATTTGGTAATACCCATCTTTTCTTCTTTATCCCCCGGTAGCTCAGTTTTGGTAGTAGCGCCTGCTTGAAGCACAGGAGGTCATCCGTTCAATCCGGATCTGGGGGACTGGTCATTCATTGCCCTATAGCTCAACTGGCAGAGCAAGCGGCTGTTAACCGCGAGGTTGTAGGGTTCTCCCTTCGGGAGACGCTGCGCGAACGATTCCTACTGGGGCAGTTTTCATTGCCTTGTAGTGTAATTGGCAACACACCTCTCTTTGGAAGAGGTATTTCAGGTTCAAGTCCTGACGAGGCAGTTAAATCCTGCTCAATAAGCCCAATTGGAAGAGGCGGCTGTTTAAAAAACAGTTTATGTATGGGTATCTCCTATGTCCTTCGGACAGGCTACGCCAACGGAGACGAAGACAGCGAACAAATTCCACCTGGAGTACCAATGGGGTGTGGCGCAACTTGGTAGCGCGGCAGCTTTGGGAGCTGAAGGTTGCGGGTTCAAATCCTGCCACTCCGACTATTTGCCCTTGTGACGAAACTGGCAAACGTGCTGGTCTTAGAAACCAGATTTTGTGGGTTCGACTCCCACCAAGGGTATTGTATGGGTCGTTAACTCAATTGGTTAGAGTAACTGCCTTTTAAGCAGTAAGTTTAGAGTTCGAGTCTCTGGCGACCCATTCTGCCCCTGTAACCCAATTGGAAGAGGTGCCAAACTTAAAATTTGGTAGTTGCTGGTTCAAATCCAGCCAGGGGTATTGCGGAGATAGAAATATCACCGTGTTATGGGGTTATAGCTCAACTGGCTAGAGCATCCGCCTTGCACGCGGAAGGTTAGGGGTTCAAATCCCCTTGGCTCCACTGATGGTGTCAGAAGTCAAAGTGGTCGAGACGCTTGTTTGTGGAACAAGTGATTAGGGAGTTCAAGTCTCCTCTGACACCCCTTTATGGAAGGTGCTGCTGAATGGACGGCAACTGCAAAAAGAAAACCAGGGTAAGGTCATACTTAGGGGTTCGATTCCTCCACTTTCCGCCACCACCAGAAGCCGTTCGCGTTAGCGGCGCGAAGCGCTAAAGTGAGGCGCTGTGCTGATAACACAGACATAGAAGGGGCAGTACCTCCCTGGTGGATTACTTACAAATAGTTCCCTTGCTAACGGTAAGAGTATCTTCTTTTTTCTAGGAATTTACAATTTCTATTATATTTTTTGTGAGCGAATCGTTCTGTAGGATTACTTTTAATTGTTACGGTTTCCCCACAATCATTGCATACGAATATGTCTGGATTCTTTTTGAAAGTTCTTATGATTTCGGGAATTGTTCTTTGAAGAAGAATTACAGTTGTTCCGGTTTGAGTATTTTTGCTTGCGGAACATGAATATTCTCCGGTTTTTAGCTAATCAGGGTTAACACAACTTGAAATGCTATGTCAAGATACTTAATATTTTCTTCGTTTTTTTCTGGTCATAGTATTTTTTTAATATGTTCTCCAGTGTACTTGTATTATTTTTAGTTATTTTAAATACTATTTGTAAAAGAATATTTCTGACTTCTCCTTTATAAAAGTTGCGGTAAATGCTGCTGATGAGTAGGAGAATTAATGTCCGATCAACAAATCCACCAACAATTGAAAAGTCAAGCATTGAAGAGCGATAACAGTTTTGAATTGTTACCGCACCAACAGTTATGGAATTTACAATTTACCATTGCTGATGGTTCTTGTTGGGAAGTTGTAGCAGTGAGTGATAACCGAAAAACAATAGTTGCTAGTTGGATTAGGGGTAAAACAACTGTCGGTGTATTAAATTTATCTGGAAAAAGAGTTGGAAATATTGCGGTTAAAGATGTTGTGGAATTACTTGTTGATTTTAAATATTGGTAAGCTGAAATACGGAAGATAAATGAAGCTTTTACCTTAATTACTGTATTAATTAAATATTAAAAAACAGCAACACCCGGTAAGTCCAGGGTTGCTGATTAAATGGTGTGTGTGGGTGAGCTTGCAATAAAAGAATAAAGATAAATCTTACATATAAAAGTGAATTTTAAACCTAAGCGCCTTGCAAACTAGCGTAACCAAAAGTGACGTTAAACTCTTCACACCAAATCGCTACAGATTTGAAATCGTCTAAATCAAGGTTGGCAGGAATTTCGTAACGTTGAGCGCCATCGAAGCGTTGTAGGGCAGCCAGAGTTACATAATCCTTTTCTTGTAAGTTAACAGGTACGGTTGAATTGCGGTGTAAAACAACTCTTACCTTCGGTCCGCGAGCAGTTGTAAATTCTTTACTGAATTCGAGATAGCGCTTACCATTAACTTTAACAATTTTAGCCGTACCGTTGGTGGGGTGGTCTTGTTCTGTGGTTACAAAGCTACCGGATGCAATCAGCGACTGAGATTTTGCTGCAATTCTGATACTTTGTCCTGCTCTTTGCGCTTGTGCTGGTTGTGCGTTGAGTGCTAACTGTCCGACGCTGCCGAATAATACAATTGATGCGATTCCTAAACCAGCTAATTTGTTGAATTTCATTTCAGTTACCTCTTGTTTAAATTCGTTGTTTTCTTGTCCTTGATTACTAATATCGGGGATAATGCTGAGGGACTAATGATTTGTAACTGAGTTAATGGTAAGAGTTATCTGAGAAAACTGAGAGGTTTAAAACATAGTGGCGCAGGGGAATTTATTCCCCGTGATGTCTACAATCTAAATTGCAGCACAACGAACGGTGGGGGAATGGGGATGATTAGAGAATCGATTCACGTTTACATTTAGATTTGGATAATTAAATGTTGAAAGAAATTCACCTCCAGCAAGTTGGTCCAGCCGAACATTTTGATGTTGAATTTGCCGATAGACTCAATATATTTACGGGCGATAACGGTTTGGGTAAAAGTTTTTTACTCGACGTTGCTTGGTGGGTTATTAGTGGAAACTGGGTAGAACAACCTGCTTATCCACAACGGAATAAAGAAGAAAACCCAAAAATTAACTGCCTAGTTAGCACCGAAAATAACATAAAAGAATATCAAAGTGACTTTGATTTCTCAGAACAACAATGGCGTAATTTACAAATGCCTCCCTTATTAAAAGAGGTAATTATTTACGTGCGGGTTGATGGTGGTTTTTCTGTTTTTGACCCCGCACGTAATCGGGATAATGCTTATAATTTTAATCCAGATACGCTTTGGAACGGCTTAAAATCAAACGGTAAAGTTCTTTGTAATGGTTTAATTCAAGATTGGGTTACATGGCAAAATCAACCCAATAAATATCCATTTAAACTATTTTCTAACGTCATTAAAAAACTTGCACCTAATCATAAAGAATGGATAGAAATTGGAGAACCAACGCGAGTTTCTGTGGAAGACGTGCGCGATATTCCTACAGTTAATCTACCTTATGGTAACGTTCCCGTAACTCAAGCTTCTGCCGGAATGAAGCGGATTTTGGGATTAGCTTATTTACTAGTGTGGACTTGGTACGAACATAAAAAAGCTTCTGAACTGCGCCAAGAAAGTCCAACAAATCAAATAGTTTTATTAATAGATGAAATTGAATCTCACCTACATCCCCAGTGGCAAAGAGTAATTTTACCAGCTATTTTAGATGTGGCGTGTGAATTACAAAATAATATAAATATACAGGCTTTAGTAACTACTCATTCTCCACTGGTGCTTGCTTCCTTAGAACCAGATTTTAATGAGGAAGAAGATAGATTATTTTTATTTGAATTGGAAGATAGAAAAGTTACTCTTGATGAAATACCTTGGTCAAAACAAGGAGATATAGTTGGATGGTTGACATCAGAAATTTTTGGACTTAAACAAGCCCGTTCTAAAGAAGCAGAAAATGCAATTGAAGCCGCAGAAGCCTGGATGCGCCATGACGATTTGAATGCTTTTCCAGAAAACTTGAGAACCCACTCACAAATTCATCTTCAATTACAAAGACTTTTACCAGGACATGACCCATTTTGGCCCCGTTGGATAGTCACATCAGAAAAAAGAAACTCTGGGTTATCGGGGGTATAACATATAGATGATACCGTTTTAACCTCCACCAGAACCACCAGATTTTGATAAAAAGCACGACAACCAGGAAATGCTTGGTTGGCAAAAAATCCCGACCCAAAAAAAGGAACTTTCTTATTATTGGTCGCCTTTTAAAAGTAATTTAGCCGATGGGTTTAATAATATGCAGTGCATACTCAGTAATGTACGAACCAGTAGGTACGGTAGAACATTATCTTAGCCGCGATAATTATCGCAATTTGGCTTACGAATGGAGTAATTTACGCTTTGCTTCTGCTTGGATTAATAGTTGCAAAGGTACGCTTGATGACCAAGTTCTTGACCCCTTTGATTTGGGAGATGATTGGTTTGAAATTCTGCTTCCTTCCCTACAGTTAGTGTTAACAGATAAAGTTCCCTCTCAACAACGTCAGAAAGCAGAATTTACCTTGAAACGGTTGCGGTTGCGCCTCGGATGAACGAGTTCTGCGCCAGCGACAATCATGGTATCAATTATATTTGGATGGAGATTTAACTCTACAAGGATTAGAAAAAAAAGCTCCTCTTATCGCTCGTGCAGTTAGAAAACAACAGCAAGCAGATTAGAAGGAATAATATCAATTACCTCTTCAAAATTTACGAGTAAAAATGACAAAGGCAATCCTATATAATTTTACTCCCATACTTTTCATGTTCCCCCTAATCCGGTTGCAAAGTATGAGCTTTTTTTCCTCATTTATCTCACAAACAAACTCTGTAGCCGCTCAACAAAAACCATACAAATGCTCATATGCAACCGAAATTGAATTAGTAAAATAATTAGATGAAAACGTAGAAATATGTCTTCATAAAATGCCAGACGGTACTGTAGTTTTCGGCATTCCTAGAAGGAGATGTAACTTTTACGGTATGATAAAAAGTATCTTTTATATTCGTAGCAATAACTCAAGCGTTAAACTATCAACAGCCACAAGCGGTGGAATATAGTAGGAACCATTGGGGTTAAAATTGTGTTGACCTCCACGAAGCAATTTTAATCGTGTGGAAATTGGCATTACAACACTATTGGCAGTATTACCCCTGTTGTCACTCTATAACTATTGAAAATTGCTTACTCAACTATAAATTTTTTTATCAGTATCCCAATTCTTTTGCTGAAAGATTAGATTTTACCCAATCTACAGGCTTCTTTACAGGTACTCTTATCATTGTTGGCTGGTATGTACCGTTGTAGCCTAGCATCTGAAAAACGATACGAACAAGAATATCATGCAAATGATGAGTAATCCTAACCACATCATGAACATCATATGTTCCTACCTGAAAACCAAAATCTCCTTTATGTACTACAATTCCACGATAATTAGAAATAACACCACTCCAATGTTGTGTTCCATCAGTACGTGGATTGCTCTGATAGTGGGAATCAATAATGGCTTCATCATGTAAGCCTAACTTCTTAAGTAAATCAGTAACTGCAAGCCCAAAATCTCTGTCTTTATTGCTAGCATTAATTGTTTTATCAGCAATTTTTTTAAGTAACTTACTTTGTTGTGAATCGATAGTGGTTTTAGCAATATTACGAATATTTTTTGCAGCAGATTGAAGAGTATTTTTGACAAGCTCTTGGTTAATTGAATCTAATCCCAGTAATAAATTTTGTGTATCTAGATTATGGTATTTGCACAGAGAATCAAAAGCACGGCAGATTTTATTTAGTTTATCTTCAATGGTAAAGTTACCAGAACTGCTCTGAACTAAGTCAAATAGTACAGATCCTAATGGTTGTTTACAATAATATGGTGAAGACTGGGCACAAGTAAGCAAGTAGCCAGTTCCTTGATGAGTCACTTCAGAAATAGTAGTGTGTCCTTTAGAAAAGGTTGGCTTAACAAAATTGCGATGAATACGTTTAACAATTTCACCATTGACATCTCTAAACTCAACCCAGGGACTTGTTACTTCAGTTCCTGTCGCAAGACTCAATAAAGATAAAAATCCGAGTGGCAACCATGTATTAAGATTTTCAATATCTATAGATTGGCAAGATTGGCAATCTACTTCACATATCATTACTGCTGTAATTACACATTGTGATTGACCAGAATAAAGAATATTTTTACGTTTGCTGAAATCAACTAGTGGTTCAATAAAACCTAGATTGTTTTTGAATGTGAAGGTTATTAAATTACTTGGGAATAACAATTCTTTTCTTTCCGCTAAAGAGGTTGTATTTTGCATATCATCTTGTCTTGGACGAATGCGGAGCGGATGATTATCCAACTGTAAATTTCTTTGCTGGAATTTAGATACAAAATTGAATAGCGGCATTACCCAGTACTTAGGTACTCTTTCTTGCTTAACATCAAACTGCGACTCTACGATATAAAAAACTACTTTACATTGATTATTCGACGAAAAGCTAATTATTGGATTATAGATAATATTTCTGGTGGTAGAGTAAACACCATCTGATGTTTCGACTATTAAACTGATGCACTTATTACTACCAAGATTTGGGGTGAACTCAATTTCTCCATTTTCTTTAATAGGTTTTTCAGCACTAAAGAATTCGAGGAGATCGAATTGAAGAGGTTGATCGGGCTTACAATTTTCTACATCCATTTCAACAGTATAATTTCCAAATTCGTTGAATCGGATTAGAACATGACCTTCTAAAATTCCTTTTGGATCTTCAAACTTTGCCTTTCCATGCCCCTGATATTCTATGTGGGTTAAAAACCAATTATGGCGTTTCTGAATCATGGGATGGTTTAACTATATTTTTAACAAGTTATTAATATACTGGACAACGAGGCTGCTTAAAATCGGCTGTATAGTACAGCCTACTTTTCTTAAGGTAAAAGTCAGGTAAAACTGTAGCATAAACAAGCTACATAGTTTTATCTTCGTATAAGAAACATCTAATAGCTTGCAAGTATTCTACAGGAAACTGTTCCCAATGGAGAAAATCGTCAAAAAAATTGGTGGTTAATTCGTGTAGTGGGTTTAGGAGTGGTGCTGTGAGCCGTGACTGCCAGGTTGAGGCGACAAGCGATTAATTTTTATTACCATCACTTTTAAGTGCGTTACCGTTCGTGACTTCTGCTCGGTTGAGGTTGAGATGCCGATAAACGATAAGAGAAAATCTATACCTGAATAATTCATGCACTAAAAGTTAGCACCTTAATTATTAACGTCATGACTTTTATCGTTCTTAAAAGCCCGCAAAATAATCAAACACTAAAAATATGTACAAACAATATTTGTATATAGATAGTTCATATACTGATTATTAGTCTAAGAAATTCTCTTCAAACCAAAACCTAGCAAAAATATAGTTATAATACTACAACTGTCCAAACGTCTGTATAACAAGCAATTCACCTCCATACTCTCCAATTTCCAGCAGGGTTCCTGCGAAGCACCAGTTCCTCAAATTACTGTGGTTAAAGGATATATTACATCCTGTGCCAGTTTTAAATCTTACTTTTACCTTACTAATTAGCGTACTACAATATTACAATGCAGAAGTGTCACAGATATAGTTGCTATTGTGATAATTTTGTGTATTAAAAGACGTTTAATGTATCAATAAAATTTGATTGGTGTTACTGCTTAATGTATCAATAAAATTTGATTGGTGTTACTGCTTAATGTATCAATAAAATTTGATTGGTGTTACTGCTTAATGTATCAATAAATTTTGATTAGTAGTCATTGCCGGATAAGAAGCGATGTCTGCCGAGATATCTGTAGAATGGGGCGCTACATAAAGTTGTGTAACAAAAAAAAGATATCATTCGTTAAAGCTGCTTCCTCCACTGGTCTAACCCTACTAGAAGAATATCCTCCAGCCAAGGGGTAAACCTTTGTATAATAGAACTGAATTGCTCAGTATAAGAGAATTGGAAGACTTCGTTACACAAAACGCGGGGTGCATCAAAAATAACTTCTTGTTCTTCAGTTTTATCTCGGTATTCAATAAAGGCAGATGCTGCCATAATGCCAAAGAATTCAAAACCCAGTCCGTGGAAAGACAAAATAATCTCAGTTTGTCTATCTTCCTTGATTTTTAATCTAACCCAACTCCGGTAAGTTCTAGTATCTGCGTAATATTCTAGTGCTTTAGCTGTTTGAATAATTTGTTGTCTAAACCAGTAATCGTTACTTTCATCGCTTCTTTTTACATCCGCAAAATAACTGTCTTCCAATTCATTTAATTCATTATTTAATTCCCAAGCAATTCTGCCAAATTTCTCAAAGGCAATATCTTCCAGTTTTGCGTTCAAAGTAAAGCAAGAACGCTGCATTTGCTGAACTTGTTGTTCTTTCCGAGATTTTAAACGTTCTATTCCGGCAGAAATGACTTTTTTAAGTGGCTCGTTATCATTAAGAACATTCTCAGAAAGACTTAAAGCCTTGACAAATGCTTTCTTTTGTAGTTTCGCAAATAAAGTAATTAAATTTGATAAATTCCCATTGTCTGCTGCTTCTAAAGCATTAATATATTCATCTCTAAAATCACGATTAATAACTAAAGGAAACCAACCCGCTTTAATAAAAATCAGCGAAG
>JAAUSO010000305.1 GCA_012033205.1 Richelia sp. SL_2_1
ACTAGATTGGTTGTTAAGTAAATTAGAAGTAGATTGTGGGTTATCAAAACAAACAGTAGGAATTGCCACTACAGAACAACCAGAAAATTATATTCAGAACGTTTGTTGCGATTGGGAGAGTATTTACTCTCAGAAATGGAAGATTTTTATCGTTGTTTTTATCATCGTCATTTACCAGATTTATCTGAAGATTGTGATAGTAGAGAAGAAAATATTACTCTTAGATTAAAAAAATTATTAGATGTATCTTTACAAGTAGGAGAAGACTATTTTGGTATTAAGAAAACGGGAAATATTATTGAGCGCTGTAGACGTTTAGAAGAAGCAGGTTGGAATTATATTTATCGCGAAGAACCAGATAAATTTAAACATTTATCTCCTGTCAAAAAAGGGTTAGCAGATTGGATTGCAGCAGAAGCCGATTTACGGATGCTGCATATGCGTTTAGTAGAAAGTTTTGTTGTCATGAAAGGTACTTATATTCAAGAAAAACCTTGTTTTGAAAGATTCGCCGAAACAACCTTAATTTTATTTGATGCCATTGCCAGAATTAAAGGAAATATTAATCCTCGTCGTCCCCGTTTAGGATTCCGTAAATCAACAATTACCATCGGACAACCAATTGACGTTAGCGATCGCGCTACTGTTTACCGACAAAACCGTCAAGGTGCAAAGCAATCTGTAGCTCAATTAACTCAAGATTTAGAAACGGCTTTAAAAGCAATGATTTTTTAAAGGTCAAAGGTTTAAGGTTATAGGTCAAAGGTCAAAAACTCCTAACTCCCTTCCTCCTAATTCTTAACTCCTAACTCCTAACTCCTAACTCCTAACTCCTAACTGTTGATTCCTAAGCGAGTCTTCACAAAACTTTGTATGCTGGTAAAAAGAGTTATTGATATTTTTTATAAACTTGTGCAGGAAGATTTTAGATTAATCGTTGATTTGGTTTCGGTTCTCGCTGTTGCTGCGGGTGGGGGACTGTTTGCTTCGCTTTTGGGTTTACCTGTGTTATTGGGGTATCTCGTGGGTGGGATGCTTATAGGTCCCGCTGGATTTGGATTAATTAAAGAGTTTATCCAAGTTGAGACTTTAGCACAGTTTGGTGTAGCTTTCTTGCTGTTTGCCCTGGGTGTCGAGTTTTCCTTTGCGGAACTCAATAAGGTTAAGAAAATTAGTTTGGGTGGTGGTGGTTTACAAATTATTTTAACGATCGCAATCACGACTCTGGTATCGGTGGGGGTAGGTTGGGTAGATTCCCCGGTTCAAGGTGTGTTTTTGGGAGCGATTTTATCTTTGTCTTCCACTGCGGTGGTACTGAAGTGCTTAATGGAACGCAATGAAACGGAAACTCCCCACGGACAGGTGATGTTGGGAATCCTAGTGGTGCAGGATTTAGCATTGGGATTGATGTTAGCGGTATTACCCGCTCTCGATCAACCAGCGGAAACCCTTGCGATTGCGGTATTAATGGCGCTGTTAAAGATTGGTTTATTTGCTGCGGGTGCTGTAGCTACAGGTATTTGGTTGATTCCCCCTTTATTGCGATTGCTGGCTCAGACAGAAAGCCGAGAGTTATTTTTATTGGGTGTGGTGGCGTTGTGTTTGGGAATTGCACTGTTAACGGAACAGTTGGGACTTTCCATTGAAATGGGGGCTTTTGTCGCCGGTTTGATGATTTCCGAAGTGGAATATGCTGACCAAACTTTAACTTATGTGGAACCGTTGCGGGATATTTTCGCTAGTTTATTCTTTGCTGCGGTGGGGATGTTGATTGATCCGATATTTTTATGGAAAAATCTGGAATTAATTTTGGGATTGGTGACGTTAGTATTTATTGGTAAGTTTTTAATTATTACTCCTTTAGTTAAAATATTCCGCTATCCCCTAAAAACAGCTTTAATTTGTGGTTTGGGACTAGCTCAAATTGGTGAATTCTCCTTTGTGCTTGCTAGTGAAGGTCAACAATTAGGGCTAGTATCTCGCCGAGTATATTTACTGATATTAGGTACAACGGCAGTAACATTAGTCTTAACGCCCTTCGTACTGCGTTTGCTGCCAATTTTATTTGACTGGGCAGAAACAATGCCTTGGTTACAACCTTATCTCAACGGTGAAGGAAAACCCCTCGAAGTTGCCGACGATTTACCGATTAAAGACCACATCATAGTTTGCGGTTACGGTAGAGTCGGTAAAAACTTAGTTAAAGTCTTACTTTCTCATCAACTGCCCGTAATAGTTATAGACCAATCCGAACGAATAATTCAACAGTTACGGGAAGCCAAAATACCTTATGTTTACGGGAACTGCGTGAGTTTTCATGTATTACAAACAGCAGGAATCAATCGAGCCAAAGCAATGGCGATCGCACTTCCCGATCCGATGAGTACTCGTCTGACTCTGCGACGGGGTTTAGAATTATTCCCAGAATTAAATATAGTCGTCCGCGCTACTAATAACAAAAATATTGAAGCACTTTACCAATTAGGAGCGCGAGAAGTTGTACAACCGGAATTTGAAGCTAGTTTAGAAATGGTTTCCTTTCTGTTAACAGATATTGGTCTTTCAGCAGTATTGGTACAGCAAGAGATTCAACAAATCCGTCAAAGTCACTATTTAGATTTTCGTCCCGAACAATCACCCTCGGAAGCAGCTCGTGCTTTACGACGTGCTACAGCGGATTTAAACAAACGCTGGTATACTTTACCAACAAACTCCCCATTAGTCGGAATGACCTTAGAACAAGCCGATATGCGCTACTTAACGGGGGTAAGTTTAATGGCAATTCAGCGCATCGCAGGAGAAGAAATTGATTATCCCGACGCTAAAACTATTTTAGAAGAAGGAGATCGGCTTTTAGTAGTTGGTTCATCCGAAGAAATAGCCGCATTAGAAGAATTTGCATCGGGAAAAGCCACCGTACCCGGAGAAAACAGCGCTTGTCAGTGGGTAAAACTCGATTCGGAATCCCCCGTATTAGGTAAAACCCTTGCCGATTTAGACATCCGCAGACAATACGCTGTAGAAATACAAGCAATCAGAAGGGAAGGAAAATTTCTTCGCTATCCCGAAAGTAAAACCCGGCTGCAAAACCGCGATCAATTATTATTGTGCGGTAGATTATCAGCTTTAAATAAACTAGAAGAACTATTTTCCTGCCAAAATCAGCCAGTATTATCAATTCCAATCGTCAAAGCCGCAGAATTAGAAGCATTACGCGAATATTTGCCATTGGATGATTTACGGGAGTAGAAGACAAGGGGATAAGGGGATTAACTGTCAACTCCGGTACAGACGTAGCATTGCTACGTCTCTACAACTCTCTCAGATATGCGATTGCTTGCTTCCAGATGGTGATTTTTTGATTATCTTTTTCCATGACACAGAAACATTGTGAGTCTTGCCATAAAACTGTTCCTGCGATAATATCCCCAGTTATTAGCTTTAATTCAACCGATGTGTTTTCTTTGATTAACCTTTGAACTTGTTTGATGCTGGGTAATGAGGTATCGAATTCTGTCAACATTTTGTATATGAATGGTAGATAGTGGTTAGTGGATAGTTGATAGTGGTTGGTGGTTTGAAATACTTCACAACTAACCACTAACAACTAATAACTGTAATAATTCATCTAATAGACAAATGGCAATTGAATTTACTAAGTATCAGGGTTTAGGTAACGATTTTATTTTGATTGACAATCGCTCAAGCTCCCAACCTGTTGTGACTCCAGCCCAAGCTATTCAACTGTGCGATCGCCATTTTGGTATCGGTGCTGATGGTGTTATTTTTACCTTACCTGGTGAGCATGGTACTGACTATACGATGCGGATTTTTAATTCGGATGGTTCGGAACCGGAAATGTGTGGGAATGGTATTCGCTGTATGGCTGCTTTTCTGGCTGAATTGGAAGGAGATAGCTCCAAAAGCGATACATACCGCATTCACACTCTAGGGGGTACAATTACACCTCAATTGATGTCCGATGGTCAAGTTAAGGTGGATATGGGAATTCCTAGATTAACTGCGGGTGAAATTCCTACCACTCTCGCTGCTGAAACTGAAAAGGTAATTAACCAAGCTTTAGAAGTTGCGGAGAAATCTTGGGATGTCACCTGTGTAAATATGGGTAATCCTCACTGCATTACTTTTGTAGAAGACGTTGCTGCAATTGACTTAGAAAAAATCGGTCCGCAATTTGAACATCACCCAGCTTTCCCCGAAAGAATTAATACGGAATTTATTCAAATCATCAATTCTAACTACGTAAAAATGCGAGTATGGGAACGCGGTGCGGGTATTACTTTAGCTTGCGGTACAGGTGCTTGTGCATCCTTAGTCGCGGGAGTATTAACAGGAAAGTGCGATCGAACAGCCACCGTAGAACTTCCTGGAGGTCCATTATTCATCGAATGGTCGGAAATTGACCAGCGAATTTATATGACAGGACCTGCTCAAAAGGTCTTTACTGGGAAATTTTAAGTTTATTAGTGGATGTTTTAAAAGTATCCGGCGGTTTAAACCGCTACTAAAAAAACAAAGTCCACCTGCGTGGACTAGTTAATTTAGAACCCGCATTACGGCGGGTTTGGTTAGTGTAGGCGCGACTTATAGTCGCCAGGTAAAGTATTAAATTAGACTTTCAACACATCCTCTTAGAAGTCGGGTTTTTAGGTCAAATATCCATCGGAAATCACAATCATCATAAAAACCCGACTTCTCACCCCACGACAAATCTTGAAGAAGTCGGGTTTTTAAGTTAAGTATGTGTAATATAAGACAATCATCATCAAAACCCGACTTCTTACCCCTAGGAATGATAACGGAGACTGCAAATTGAATTCATCTGTGTTTAAATATCGCTTAGTGTTACTAGCCAACATCATAATTATCATTCCTTTGGGTTACATAGTTAGATTTTCTCAAGGATTAAATCCAGCGTGGCTACATGATGCTTTAGGAGCCGTTGCTTACGAAATATTCTGGATATTATTATTTGCCTTTCTTTTACCAAGAGTTTCGCTGTTGCGGATTGCTATCGCCGTTTGTCTGGCAACTTGCGCTCTCGAATTTTTGCAGCTATGGAAACCACCATTTTTACAAGCTATTCGTTCCACTTTACCCGGTAGACTGGTTCTAGGAAACACCTTTGTTTGGACAGATTTTCCCGTTTACTTCGTTGGTAGTTTTCTCGGATGGTTATGGGTACGCTTTCTCAAGGTTAAAGGTCAAAGGTTAAAGGTCAAAGGTTAAAGGTCAAAGGTTAAAGGTCAAAGGTTAAAGGTCAAAGGTTAAAGGTCAAAGGCTTG
>JAAUSO010000306.1 GCA_012033205.1 Richelia sp. SL_2_1
CTTTCCTCTCTCTTGAAAAGTTGCTCATGGGGGAGACCCCCAAGACCGCACTTTCCGCTGCGTTCTCTGCGTCTAGTAAGGTTTTATAAGAAGTCGGGTTTTTACCAGATTATCGGCAACAGCACAAAATAGTCATAAAAACCCGACTTCTTGCCCCATGAACAAAAAATATTATTTTACAATACTTTCATTCTCCACTAAAATCACAGGAATCAAACTGGATTCTAATACTGCTTGAGAAACTGAACCCACCAAAAGCGTCTCCCAAGATTGATGTCCTCGTTTACCCATGACAATATCAGTAACTTGATAATTTTCAGCTATACGAATAATTGATTCTGGAACTGAACCTGTAATTGTAATAAACTGATGGCGAATATCTGCTAAAATACGTTGAGTTTTTTTCTCTAAAAATTCTATACCTTCAGCATCGCTGGTGTTAATCACGTGGAGTACAATTACTTCACCATTACTACGTCGGGCAAGCTCAGCAGCTTTAATTAATACTTGAGTAGCCATAGCAGAAGTATCAACCGCAGCTAATATCATAATCCTACTAGCGATCGCCACCTTTGTGGGGTCTACTTCACCCCGCTCTAACAACTTTGGTGCGAAAGTGGGAATTGCCCAAGCTCCTAAAGGTGCAGTTACCAAGATAGATAAAGCGGCGATCGCCAATATAGTCTCTCCACCATCAATTCCTTGTGTTAAGGGAATCGCTCCGATTGCGGCTTGAACTGTGGCTTTTGCGGAGTTTCCTGGTAGTAAAAAAAACTTTTCTCGCCATTTCCAATTACTTCCTAACGTAGATAAATACCATCCCAGAGAGCGTCCTATAAGCGTGCCAATGGCGATAATTATCAAACCAGGTACCAGAGTTTTTTCTAACACTTGTATTTGAATACTTGCACCAAGCAAAACAAACAAAATGATTTCTGCTATAACCCACAAACTATCGAAACCAGAGCGTAATCTTCTGGCTAAAGGAGCATCAAATTCTATGAGAAAAAACCCCGTTGTCATTACTGCTAAATAACCAGAAAAGAAGGGGAATTTCTCCGCTATTACTACCAGCAATAATGCTAAGCTCGCCGCAATTAGAGTATCTTGAACAGTATTTTGAGTCCAATTCTGTTTTGTCAGCAATAAAACCAACAATTTTGCTGTAACTAAACCGAATAATATTCCTAAAACAATTTTACAAATAATTTGAATCGGTAAAAGTTGAAACGCATTTAAAGTTAAGCCAAAAGGTAAATTTATCCCAAAATTTGCTCCTTGTGTCAAGAAGTTGAGTAATAAACTAAACACTAGTAATAATAAAACATCTGACAAAGCGCTGCCGGTGAGGATAGCATCAGGAATTCCCTTAGTAACACCCCAACCCAGACTTTTCAGCCGTAACATTGCCGGTACAATTACCGCAGGAGATTCGGCTCCAATGATACAACCGAGTAATAATCCAGTAGCAAAATCGAAATTTAATAACCAAATTGCAGTTAAGGCAATAATTAAAGCTTCACAAGTTGCAGGAAGGAAACCTAATCGTAGCGCTACAGTTCCTTGTTGTACTAATTTTTCTCGATCTAAACCCAACCCAGCCTTCATCAAAATTATCATTACTGCTGTGGTTCGTAAAGCCGCAGATGCTGTAAGTACATCAGCAGCGATGAGGTTAGTAACTTGAGGACCAAGAATAATTCCCACTAAAATCATACCTACTAAGGCAGGAGCTTTCATTCTTCGGACAATTTGTCCAATGAAAAAGCCCATAAGTAGGATGAGGATAAAGCTTGTTAACATTATGTTGTTTGATAATGATATTTAAACAATATAAAAAACCCGATTTTTTTCAAGAAATCGGGACTTTTTCTTTATCTACAGTGCAGTGGCGAGTATTCGAGTGTCCAGGATGATTCAGAACGACTGCAATTATTCTCGAAGCGTTTAATCGAGGTTTGATCACAGGCACAAGAGAATTGGTTACAGTAAGCATATAGCGGGAAAATAAACAAGTCGCTAAGAAGAATACGGTAAACATCAACTTGATCATTAAGGGTGAGATCGCTCATACTAGATGATAAATTCCTTATAGTCTGGGAACTGTTTATGTTGTCGCCAGAACTGAAAGCACAAATCTTCAAGTTGCCACCCAACGATCGCCTTGCGCTGATCTCTGCCATCGTTGAATCCCTACAAGATAATCCCCTTAACCAACCTGAGCGCACTAGTGCAATTCGACGGATGAGAGGCTTGTTAAAAACAGAGCAACCTGCACCAACCGATGAAGAAGTGGCAGCAATGCTGGAAGAGCGACGAGTGGAGAAGTATCTTCAGTGAGAGTTTTAATTGATACTAATATCATTCTAGATTTTCTGCTACAACGAGAGCCTTTTTCCCAAGATGCAGAACTGCTGTTTCAGGCGATACGAAAAATCTCAGAAGTCGGATTTTTACAAGTTGATTGGTAATAACACAAAACAGTCATAAAAACCCGACTTCTTACTACACCAAAAATCTCAGAAGTCGGGTTTTACAAAATGATTGGTAAGAACACAAAATAGTCATAAAAACCCGACTTCTATGATAATCGAGATGAAATCAAGTTAATTAAATTTGTCCATCTCAAACAAAACCCATGAAATAAAAAGCTAAAAAAACACATATTAATTTATTTTTCAAATTAAAATCAGATTTAAATCTCAATTAACTTGTGATGATTCTCCCAATTAAAAATCTATAAATAATTATTCCCTATTCCCTATTCCCAATAAAAGTGTTAAAAAAAATTACATTGATATTAATCATAACTTTGCTGTTTGTAAATAGAACAATGGATAATGCCTTTGCTCAAGTACAATCACCAGGGTTTCCACCTGCTACTAATAATGGTTCCATAGCTTTTATCTTAATTTGTGCAGCTTTGGTGTTACTCATGACACCAGCACTTGCCTTTTTTTATGGTGGATTTGTCCGCACCGGCAATGTTTTAAATACACTGATGATGAGCTTTGTGAGCATGGCGATTATCGGTGTTACTTGGGTTTTATGGGGTTATAGCTTGGCTTTTTCACCTGGTAATGCATTCATTGGTGGATTTGAATGGCTCGGTTTAAATGACGTTGGTTTGCAACCAAGCGAATACGCACCACAAATTCCCCATTTAGCATTTATGGCTTATCAAGGAATGTTTGCGATTTTCGCCCCAGCCTTAATTTCCGGCGCAATCGCCGAACGCATGAGTTTTACTGGATACTCAGTATTTGTGGTTTTGTGGTCAATTTTCGTTTATTCCCCAATCGCCCATATGGTTTGGGGTATAGGTGGATTATTAAGTTTATCTGGTGGTTGGGGTGCCTTGGATTTTGCTGGCGCTACAGTTGTACATATAAATTCTGGAGTGTCTGCTTTTGTTGCAGCGATGTATCTTAAACCCCGGAAAACTTATCCCGATAAATTAAGTCCACCACACAATGTCGCTTTTATTTTATTGGGTGCTGGTTTACTATGGTTTGGTTGGTTTGGCTTTAACGCAGGTAGTGCTTTGGAAGCCAATAATTTAGCAGTAATTGCCTTTGTAAATACCAATACCAGCGCAGCAGCGGGAGCTTTAACATGGTTAATTTTAGAAAAAAGCCTGCGTGGTAAACCGACAGCAGTAGGTATAGCAACCGGAAGCGTTACAGGATTAGTCGGTATCACCGCAGCTGCGGGATTCGTCACACCCATAGCAGCAATTTTAATTGGTAGTATCACCACTTTTATTTGTTTCTACGCCGTCAGCATCAAGCATAAAATGCAGGTTGACGATGCTTTAGATACTTATCCCATACATGGAATTGGTGGTACCGTGGGACTGATTTTGACAGGTATCTTTGCCAGTAGGGCAGTAAATCCAGGAGCAAGAAACGGTTTATTATTTGGCAACCCCGACGAATTACTTTTAGAATTGGCTGCGATCGCGCTTACTTATTTTATCGCCGGATTTGGTACCTGGATTATTCTCAAGGTAGTTGATGTCACAGTCGGATTACGAGTGCATGAAAACGCTGAATTACAAGGAATGGACATCAGCGAACACGGTGAAGAAGCTTATAGAGGTTAGAGGTTAAAGCTACTAAATTTGGTGGTTTTCTCCTCATCTCAAATTCACCCGAAGAACAAAGTGTAGATTAACGTGAGTTCGATGTTGACTTCTTCTATTGCGGTTTGAAGATTTTTCGTGGGGTTAGAAGTCGGGTTTTTATAAATATTTTCTGTGACTACAGACATTTATCCTAAAAACCCGACTTCTGTGCTAGTCGTGGAATTCACGTTAGATTACAATCTTATGCAAATAATAGATTTATCTCGCTACCCGTGTCTAGTTCTGTTAAAACTTTTCCTGCTTGGGCATTTTTCTCTTTATTAAGTAATTTGATACTTTTATTGACAGTAATCTTACTGGTGGGAAAACAGCAGGGTTTTACCGCTTTTTTTGGTGCTGGGGTTTCCCCTACTCCTACACCAACTTCTAATAGTCAAACTCAATCAGTTAAACGTCATCAATTTGACTATCAAAAATGGGTAAATATTTTGAAACAAGAGGCTGAAGTCGCAGCAGAGAAAAAGCCCCGCGATTTAACTATATTGGCTGGAGATTCTCTAAGTTTGTGGTTTCCTGTAGAATTATTACCAGATAATAAAACATGGTTAAATCAAGGAATTTCTGGAGAAAAAACCGCTGGTTTATTAAAAAGATTAAGTTTATTCGATCAAACCACACCGGAAACCGTTTTTGTGATGATAGGCATTAACGATTTAATTGCTGATGTCGATGATCAAACAATTTTAGATAATCAACGGCAGACTATGGCTTATTTGCGTCAAAAGCATCCCAAAGCACAAATCGTGATTCAGTCTATTTTGCCACATCAAGGAGAAGAAGCAACTTGGGAAGGAAAAGAAAAACTTGTCGCAATTCCTAATAGTCGTATTCGCAACTTAAATCAACAGTTACAAACCATAGCAGCAAAAGAAAACGTAAAATACTTAAATATATATCCTTTGTTTGCTGACAAACAAGGAAATCTCCGTTCAAATTTGACAACTGATGGATTACATCTAAATCCTAATGGTTATTTAGTTTGGAGTTCTGCTTTACAGTTATACTCTCAAATGAGTAGGGAGTGAACAGTTGGCAGTTGACAGTTGAGAGTGGACAGTGGACAGTGGACAGTTATCAATTCCTAACCCCTAACTCCTAACCCCTAACCCTACCTACCTACTCC
>JAAUSO010000307.1 GCA_012033205.1 Richelia sp. SL_2_1
TGCTACCATTTGACCTAAACTAGACATTTTTTCAGTTTGAATCAATTGAGCTTGAGTTTGTTGCAATTTTGTAAAGTCTTTTCTAACTCAATAGCTTTTTGTTGTGCTTCTATTTCTGCTAATTTACGTTTAGTGATATCGGTAGCTACACCCAAAAATTGTTTCACACTACCATCTATTTGACGAGAAAAAACCGTTTGTCGATCGAAAAGCCAATGATAATCACCATGAGAATCTTTGATACGATATTCAAGTTCTAAGATATCACCATCAGCAGCAGCAATAACTAACCGTTGCTGAGACATGATTTTCCCCAAGTCTTCTGGATGAATTATTTTAAACAATATCTCATTTGCCCAATTTTGAATTTCTTGGGTAGAATAACCAAGAATTAACGCAACTTCTTGATTTGCATAAATATTTCTTTGTTCTTCAATATCATAGATATAAAGTATATTTGGAGAAGAGTCAGCAACACGCTGGATAAAATGCTGACTAGCTTTGAGTTTTTCTTCTGCTTGCTTGCGTTCAGTAATATTAAATGTTGTTCCAACTAAACGATAAATTTTACCTTGATTATCTTTGATCGGATTCAAAGTTGTTAACAACCAAATTTCTTGACCTTGTAATCTCAGAGATTCTTCATAAGTAATCGCAGTACTGCTTTCTATACATTGTTGACATTTTAAATGTATTCCCGCTGCTGCTTCAATACCAAATAATTCTTCTAAACTTTTACCAACAACTTGATCATTCGATAAACCAATCATCCGCAGTCCAAAAGAGTTAATACCCACACAAATTAATTCACCATCTGGGTTAATATCGATGACAAATATATTGTGTTCCATGCCATCATAAATACTGCGGACAAATTGTTCTCTTTCTAATATTTTTAAACTTTCTTCTAGTTGTTTTCGTTCGGTAATATTTTCGTAAATACCGAGAATACCCACCACATTACCTTGATTATCCCGTAAAGGAATTTTACTTGTATCTACCCAAAATAGGTTCCCATCTGCTTGTACTTGAGTTTCAATCATATTTGCTTGGGGAATACCATTATCCATCACGTACCGATCGCATTTTCGATAGTCATCTGCTTCTTCTTGTGTCCAAGGTAAATCATAATCGCTTTTACCTACTATATCTTCTGGTTTGTTAATACCAGCATCTTCAGCAAAATTGCGGTTACAACCAAGATAAACTGAATTTCGATCTTTCCAGAACACAGAATGTGGGACATTATCGATTGCAAGTTGTAATATTTGTTCGGTGTGTTGTAATTTATCCTTTAAATACTTATTTTCTCGCTGGAGCGATTCATAAATATTTTTATCAATGGTGATAGAATTTTCAGTCATGGGAGAAAAGTCATCTAAAATTACAGTCTTTAGTATTTATAATTCCCAAATATTAGCTAACACCTCTCAAGAGGTAGAGTTAGGAGTAATGAAATTCGAGATTGTTTCCTTTATCGTAATATTATGATGCAACTAATCTTATACAGCAAACCGGGATGTCATTTATGCGAAAGTTTACAGGAAAAGTTGCAAACCATAATCCAAACTGATGATTTTGCCTATTTACAGTTGGAGGTTCGAGATATCACCACTCGTGAAGATTGGTTTGCTGCTTATCAGTATGAAGTACCCGTGTTATGTGTAGTAAAAGATGATAATTTACAAACAATTCCCCGCCCTTCTCCTCGTACTTCCGTTACTCAGTTAGAAAAACATCTCCGTAAGTATATTTAAGTGTTTGTATATGATGAAAAATGTTGCAAAATAACCCCAAGCAATGAGTGTGACTGATTTGGATTGCAAATTTTAGATTAAAAAAGCCTCTTGGTTGAGGATAATGACAATTCAAAATCCGCAATCAACCATTTTTAATCTTTTTAGATAAGCTAAAAAGCAGCTAAATTATATATTTGGGCGGGCAGGGATGCCCACCCCACAATAATTAGAATAATTTAGGTTATGTGATTTAAATCCACAACAGCTTAATCCAAAATCCAAAATTGAATTGATGAGGTTAATTAAGATGAAACTGCAAGAGTTATTAGCTACTATTAATGGTATTTCTCAATTACCCGAACATCCAGCGATGGATGCTGAGGTAACAGGTTTAACGACGAATTCCCATGCAACTAAGGTGGGAGATGTGTTTATTGGAATGCCGGGTACGCGAGTTGATGGTGGAGAATTTTGGGAAAGTGCGATTAAAGCTGGTGCTATTGCTGCAATTATTTCTCCCCAAGCTGCGGAAAAGTTTCCTCCTTTAGCTCCTCCTTATCAACAGGGGGTTGGTGGAAGTTCTCCTTGTGTGATTGTAGCTGCGGATATGGTTAAAGCTTGCGCTCAATTAGCTGCGGCTTTCTTTGATTATCCCGGACAAAAGCTGAAGTTAATTGGTGTAACGGGAACTAATGGTAAAACTACAACCAGCCATTTAATCGAATATTTTCTCAACAAAGCTGATTTATCTGCTGCTTTAATGGGGACTCTTTACACTCGCTGGAAGGGTTTTGTCCAAACTGCTGCTTACACTACACCTTTTGCGGTAGAGTTGCAAAAACAATTGAAAGCAGCTCTTGATGCTGGTAATGAATTCGGGACAATGGAAGTCAGTTCCCATGCTTTGGATCAAGGAAGGGTTTTGGGTTGCAAGTTTGAAGTTGGAGTATTTACCAACTTGACTCAAGACCACCTTGATTACCACAAAGATATGGAAGATTATTTTGCTGCTAAAAGTTTACTATTCAGTTCCGATTATCTCACGGGAAGGGCAATTATTAACGCTGATGACCCTTATGGTAAGCGATTAATAGAATCTTTAAATCAAAACAAGGTGTGGAGTTACAGCGTCAACGATTCCACGGCTGATTTATATATGAGTGACTTAAGTTACGAACCCAATGGAGTTAACGGCACTTTGCATACTCCAAAAGGTGATATAGCTTTTAGTTCACCCCTTGTAGGACAATTTAACCTAGAAAATTTATTGGCAGCAGTCGGAGCCGTTTTACACTTCGATTTAGATTTACAATTAATAGCTGCCGCGATACCCGAATTTCAGGGAGTTCCCGGACGCATGGAAAGAGTACAAATTACCTCAAACCAAGATATCAGCGTGATTGTAGACTATGCTCATACTCCCGATAGTTTAGAGAACTTGTTAAAAGCATCACGTCCATTTATTCCGGGTAAAATGATTTGTGTATTCGGCTGTGGTGGGGATAGAGACAAAACAAAACGTCCCAAAATGGGTAAAATCGCCGCCCATTTAGCCGATTTAGCTGTAGTAACTTCCGACAATCCCCGTACCGAAGATCCAGAAAGCATTTTACAAGATGTCTTAAACGGAATTCCCGACACAGTTAAACCCATGGTAATTTGCGATCGTGCTACTGCAATTCGCACTGCAATTCTCGAAGCACAATCTGGAGACGGTGTTTTATTAGCTGGTAAAGGACACGAAGATTACCAAATTCTGGGAACGGAAAAAATCCACTTCGACGATAGAGAACACGCACGGGAAGCTTTAGCGGAAAGGTTAAAGGTTAAAGGTTAAAGGTTAAAGGTAATATAGTTAACTCCTAACCCCTAACTCCTAACTCCTAACCCCTAACCCTATTCCCAAATTCTTATGTTTTTGTAAAAAAATTACACTTAGGGGGGAGAATCTAAGAAAGTATGATTTATTGCTGTATACTTCTGGGATTTTCCTTCTTTTATTTTCTTATGAATTTATCTCCACCTGATAATTTATCTCTGTATGAGTTAGCGATGCAAGTACAAACACCTCCAAAGCGTTTAACTCTTAGTTGTGGTACTCTGCTATCAATGGTCAGGTCACAAATTGATTTGCTGATTGAACAAAAAATATCGGCGACTATTGTGGTAAAGTTTCCATTGCTGAATATTTTGGATTCGGAATTAAAGCGTTATCAACAGCATTTAAGTGATGCTACTATTTATAATTGCCAATTAGTTGGGGTTGAAGAAATTAAAACAGATACCAATAATTCCGATTCACAATCTTACCATTGGTCGTCTACTGCTTCTCGAATCGATTTATCCCATAATTTAGTCGAACTTTTTACAGATAATCATGAAATCAGACGAGAATACTTTTTAATTGTTTTATCTCCAGAGTTTTGCAGCTTGATTTTGGCTCATCGTTCGCGAAAAAGGCTGAAAAAACGGATTTTAAATCAAAAAAATCATTATAAAATTCCCTCTCTTGCAGCTGTTAACTGTTTTGATAGTGAAGTAATTCAACGAGTAGTAGATGGAATAAAAAATATCAGTAATTCCGAAGAGTTTAATTTAGCAACTAACAAATTTGTTTATCCTCAAACACCCCAAACAGCATTAACAAATCAATTATTGATTGCACAAATTCAGCGACAAGAAGAAATAAGTTCTAGAAAATTTAAAAGTCGCTTCCGAAACTCCAAACAGCAAAATCAAACACTTCGTAGTGAATTGCAAGCTAAAGATGAATATTTAAGGAACGTATTTCAAGAATTACTTGCACCTCTAACTCATATCAAGACAGCCCTTTCATTACTGAATTCTCCCAGCATCAAAGCACCCCAACGCCAACGTTATTTGGATATGATCAAACGAGAGTGCGATCGCCAAAATCATTTGATGACTGGTGCAATGGATTTAGTCGAGTTGGAGCGTCATTTAGGAACTGCTTCTTTAGAACCTGTATGCTTGTCTGAGGTGGTTCCAGGTGTGGTCAGCACATATCAACCTTTAGCACAAGAAAGAGGTATCATGCTGGCGTATACAGTACCCAATGATTTACCGAATGTTTGGTGTGTCAGTGGTGGATTAAGACAAATTGTGATTAATCTTCTTTCTAACTGCATTAAATTTACACCTAATGGTGGTCAAGTTTGGGTGAGAACTCGCAGACAAAAAGGCTACATACAACTAGAATTTACCGATACTGGTGTAGGTATTCCAGAAAATGAAATTTCCCAAATATTTAACCGCTTTTACAAAGTGCGTCCCGTCGCTAATGAAGAAACCGGAAGCGCTGGTTTGGGTTTAACTATTGTAGAAAAATTACTCCAAAAATGCGGTGGAAGTATTTCTGTTTCTTCAATTCCCGGTGAAGGTTCTAGTTTTAAAGTACTTTTAGCAAGTATAAACAGTTGACCTTTGACCTTTGACCTTTGACCTTTGACCTTTGACCTTTGACCTTTGACCTTTGACCTTTGACCTTTGACC
>JAAUSO010000308.1 GCA_012033205.1 Richelia sp. SL_2_1
CTCAAAACTCCTAACTCAAAACTCCTAACTCCTAACTCCTAACTCCTAACTCCTAACTCCTAACTCCTAACTCCTAACTCCTAACTCCTAACTAAATTATGTTTGGCTCCGTAAAAATTTATTTAGTACTTGGTACAACAGTTTATTAACAATAATTTGCTTAGTAATTATATTGTTGTGCGGATGGAATTTCCTGAAATGGATAATTACGCAAGCACAATGGACGGTAATTGAAGCTAATTTACGTTTATTTTTCGTTGGGAGATATCCGCAATCTTTATATCAACGAGTTTGGATTTCAGCCGCAATTGCTTCTACACTGACTTTTTTAACGTTGGGTATATTCGCAGTTAGCCAAAAATTTCCCAAATTAACAGTAATAATTACCGCGTTTTTATTCGGTGTTTTATTAGTAATTATTCCAGTAGATTTAAACTCTCGTTTGTGGCTGTTCGGTATCGGTATTTTAGCGTTTATTAGTTTCTTATTAGGAGTAAAATTAGCTAAATTTATTGCACCTTGGTTAGCTTTTTTATGGTTATTATCTTTTCCAATTATTCTATGGTTAATTGGTGGTGGATTTGGCTTAAGTTCGGTATCTAGTTCTGATTGGAATGGTTTACTGTTGACTTTATTAATGGCAGCAATCAGTATTTTATTATCCTTCCCTATCGGGGTTTTACTTGCTTTAGGACGCACTAGCAATTTACCTGTCGTCAAATGGTTTTCCATCCTTTATATTGAAATTATTAGAGGATTACCATTAATTGGAATTTTGTTTTTAGCTCAAGTAATGCTGCCATTATTTTTACCAATTCGTTTAGATCGAGTTTTACGGGCTGTTGCGGGATTAATATTATTTAGTGCCGCATATATGGCAGAAAATGTTAGAGGAGGATTGCAATCAGTACCACGAGGACAAGTTGAAGCCGCGAAAGTTTTGGGATTAAATCCAGCTTTAGTATTATTGTTAATTGTATTACCGCAAGCCTTACGTGCAGTTATCCCGGCAATTGTTGGTTTATTTATTGGTCTTTTCAAAGATACTTCTTTATTATCTTTAGTCGGATTACTAGAACTAACTGGAATTGCACGTTCGATATTAGCACAACCAGAATTTTTAGGTCGTTATGCAGAAGTTTATTTATTTATCGGGTTAATTTATTGGGTATTTTGTTATTCAATGTCTCTAGCATCTCGGAAGTTAGAAAAACAGCTTTGAGCAGGTCAAAGGTCAAAGGTATCAGGTCAAAGGTATCAGGTCAAAGGTCTTCATGTTAATATACCATACTCAATTACGGAACACGGATTGAAAAGGATTGCACGGATTTCACGGATTTAATTACCCATTACTAATTACCAAATATTATGTTACAAGAAAAACCGATAATCATCGCTGAAAATGTTCATAAATGGTATGGTAAATTTCACGTTCTCCAAGGTGTAAGTTTAACTGTAAATCGTGGGGAAGTTGTTGTGTTAATGGGACCTTCTGGTTCGGGTAAATCTACTTTTATCCGCACTTTTAATGCTTTGGAAGAATACCAAAAAGGAAAGATTGAAATTGATGGTGTTACCCTCAGTCACGATTTAAAAAATATCGAAACAATTCGTCGTGAAGTGGGAATGGTTTTTCAACAATTCAATTTATTTCCTCATCTGAGCGTCATCAAAAATATTACCTTAGCACCGACTTGGGTACGTCGCTTACCCAAACCCAAAGCCGAAGAATTAGCAATGCAACTTTTGGAACGAGTGGGAATCCTCGAACAAGCACAGAAATATCCCGGACAACTTTCGGGAGGACAACAACAACGAGTTGCCATCGCCCGTGCTTTGGCAATGCAGCCTAAAATTATGTTGTTCGATGAACCCACTTCTGCTTTAGATCCGGAAATGGTACGAGAGGTACTCGATGTGATGCGAAACCTGGCTAGAGAAGGTATGACAATGGTGGTAGTGACTCATGAAGTCGGATTCGCTCGTGAAGTTGCCGATCGCGTAGTATTGATGGATGGGGGAACTCTTGTAGAAGCTGCTACACCTGATAACTTTTTTTCCCATCCTACTGAAGAACGAACCCGTAAATTTTTATCCCAAATTATTTGAAAATATTTTGAGAATATTAAGCAATACGGTTCAGTTAAAGCCAAAAACCTTGATATATGTAGGTTGGGTTGAGGAACGTTCACCGCTAGGTGTGCCGGAGGCACAACCCAACCTACAAGGCGGGTTTGTTGGGTTTCGCAGAGCCTCAACCCAACCTACAATTTTCCTTAACTGAAGCGTATTGGAATATTAAGTACCAAAAGCGCTATATTTCCTAAACCAGACTGCGGATACTTATATCTTGCACAGAGCCGCATAATTACTTAATTAATCAAAAATACAAATAAAAATATAACTAAATAAAGCTGTAGTATTTTTAGTCCATTTTAATGGACTTCTGCTATTAGACTGGGACTTACAGTCCCAGGCGGGTAAAAACGAACTCAAACAATTAGTAATTATTTTAACGATAGGTTTCTATGGTGCAAGATATGCGGATATTGCCGAACCAAGTAACAATTGTTAATCTCTACATTAGTTACACAAACGGGATAAAAAAGTAGTCCAGAATATGCAAAATCTTAAATCATCGATGGATGGGAGGTTCGCAGGTAGACGAAGATTCAGATTTAAAGTAGTAGTGATTTTACTGAGTATCTGTACAATCGTTGGTATTTTAATTCCTTTACAACAATTGTTAGCCAGTCAACAAAGTAACTATGCAATTCACTCCCAACAAAGCTTCAATCAACCTCAATACTACCCTCTAACACAAACCGTTGATTCTAAACTTTATCAACCGATTGACAACTGGGTAGGAAGGCTAATTTTACCGCAAAAAGACGAAATAAAAGATGATTCCGACTGGGTATGGTTTGAAGTTCAACAAGCACCGCCCGAAGTTGCAAATCTCATAAAAAAAGTAGTCAGATTGCAATGGAAAAATCAACAGCAGTTAAAATCTTACGTAAAAGCAGTCACTAGAGATGTTAACTTCACATCTGCAACTGTCGCAAGTCAGAAACAAGGAAATATTCATCCCCAACGCTTAAATAATCGTTCCGAAGTAAAACCGCTACAATCTCTTGCAGGTGCAAGACCAAAGGATGATGTTATTGTTACTGTAGATAATGCAGAAGTTATAGAAACTAATAATCAACAAATTTTACAAATTAGCCAAGAACCCATTTTAGCAACTGGACGCTTTTATGGTTTAGTAGATATTATTCAAGCAAAAAATCAAGAATTATTCCAAGTTCGTCATTATAACCAGAAATCAGCTAAATTCGACGGTATAGAAGAAACAATTCGCATTCCCCAACAAGTTGTAGATACGCGAAATATTCCTCCATCAACAACCTATAAATTAGCAGCATCACCCGCCGGAAATGCTGGATGGTATATTTACGGAGCTAAAAATAATCAAGGTGTATTTGTTGTCCAAGCATTAGCGCCGCGTTCTTTGTTCCAATTACAACCCGATAAAATTATTTTGGGAACCGAAACGGGACGCGATTACATTAATCAATATTGGGACATTGCAGCTACAGACAAAGGTAAAATAAGCAAAGTTTTACTTGACTCCACCGCAACCGAATCACAACAAGCAATTTCTCAATGGCAAGAAGGTGATAAACTCATCATCTTAAATCTTTTCGGCGGTATCGGTGGCGAAAAAGCTGAATCTTTAGGGGTACCACAAACCATTACCGGACACTTTGCATTTGGTATCGCCGAAATCATCCGCAGCCCCTTCACCAAAGAATTAGAATTTAAAATTAAATATCATCAAATTTACGCTCATAACTCCGATGGAATCATTTCCGGAACCCAAACTTGGACAAACTACATGGGTAACTTGCAGTGGGGATGGCTCGCGACTCGTCCCGTTATCGATATTCTGATCAAATTTGACCCAGTTAGCCAAGATTACAATTTTGACGGTATCACCATTTCACCATTAAACGAATTTGTAAATCAATTACAAATCATGATGGCACGCTATCGGGTGGGAGATGGTACCGGAAATGCTACCGTAACTCCAGCAGCTTCCTGTATTCAAGACTCCTCTCAAGCACTTTACACTGCGATCGCAGTTATTAAAAATTTGGTAAAATCAAATCCGAGGATTCAAAACTGGCTGCAAAATCATCCCAACCATCCGCAAACTTTACGTTTCGAGCAACTTACTTCCTTGGGTTCAGCTTTGGAACGTTCCCTAGTTCCCTTGGGAATCATACGCGCTGATTGGAAAAGTAATGTAGATATTTTAGCGGGAATCGGTGACACCAAAGAACCTTTTAGAGACCCAAGTATCTGGGCTGGATTGACAACTTGGCGGACAATAATGCCAAGACAAGCACATTCAGAGTTAGCTGCTTTATTCTGGAAACAAGGTGCAAAATTATGGTTTCTCCAAACTTATCAAGTAGGAGGATGGAACCCAGAAATTGCACCTCTAGCACCCACTCCCCTATTAGGACAAATTAAACTTCCTTTTACCAATGTGCCTTTAATTTCTATAATTCTCAATCGCATTTTAGCTTCAATATTTATCCCAGCTTGGCATGATTGGTTAATTGCCAGTTTAGCTTTGTTAATTTATGCAGTCATTGCGATACCATTCGGTTTATCCACTGGATTTTTACACCTCCAGATATGGTCAAATAAACCTATCTACTACCTATTATTGACATTACGTTGCTTACTCACACCGGCAATTACAGAAGAATTCTTTTTCCGAGTTTTATTTCTTCCCCATCCCACCGAAGTAGTCAATTGGTCAAAATGGAGTATATGGGCAGGATTGAGTCTGTTAATATACGTTATTTATCACCCCTTGAATGCCAAAAGTTTTTATAAAGATGGATATCCCACCTTTTTTGACCCGATTTTCCTGATTTTAGCAACTCTTCTCGGACTCACCTGCACTATAACCTATGCTCTGACAGGTTCGGTATGGATAATCATCTTCATTCACTGGGTAGTAGTAGTACTTTGGCTGGCTTACTTCGGAGGAATGAGCAAATTAGAAAACAAGGTGAATATAATTCGTAATTCGTAATTCGTAATTCGTAATGGGAGAAATAAATAAGAACTGTCAACTCCTAACTGCTAACTCCTAACTCCTCACTCCTAACTCCTAACTCCTAACTCCTAAACTCCT
>JAAUSO010000088.1 GCA_012033205.1 Richelia sp. SL_2_1
CTCAAACTCAAAACTCCTAACTCCTACTCCTAACTCATAACTACCTAACTCCTAACTCCTAACTCTACTCCTAACTCAAAACTCCTAACTCCTAACTCCTAACTCCTAACTATTCCCTATTTCCTCAAACTTTGCCCGCACAGCTTGTATATCTTGCCACATCAGCCATTTGGGACTACCAGTTTCGCGGGAAGGATTACGTAGTAAATAAGAAGGATGAAAAATAGGCATACACAAACGACCTTCCCATTCTATCCACTGTCCGCGAATTTTACTAATTGCCCGTTTTTCTGCAAGTAAACCTTTGAGAGCTGTCGCACCTGTCAAAAGGATGATTTTTGGATTAATAAGCCGAATTTGTTCTAACAAATAAGGTTTACAAGCCTTGATTTCTTCAGTAGTTGGATTGCGATTACCTGGGGGACGACATTTATTAATATTGGCAATGTACACATCTTGTTCGCTGTCAATATTTGCTGATGCCAAAATCTTTTCCAGAAGTTGTCCCGCTCTGCCAACGAAAGGTAATCCAGTTTCATCTTCATTTTGACCTGGAGCTTCTCCAATAATCATAATGGATGCTTGAAGATTTCCTCTACCAACAACCGCATTTTGACGAGTATCCCCAAGGGAACAACGATGACAATTATTGCAATGTTGAGCCAATTCCGTCATGGTTGGATAAGTACCTGGAGGAATGGGTATTTTGGCATTTGTGGGAATAAGTTCTTTTTGGTTAAAAGTTGAATCCTCAAAAAGATTTAACTGATTTTTGCTGTTCATTTGAAATAAAACTTGCGTTTGAGAAAAGAATCTTTACTAATATTGGTTCTATTGGTTCGGCTACGCTTTTTTTGCGTAATACTTGTATCTATAAACTCTTGATTATATCAGCTATTAAGAATAGACCACAGCGAAATTCAAGGCATACCGTTGTAAAATGTTTAGTAAATCATGTTGTACAACCCACTCTTTCAAAATCGCGAGGCTGCGGGTGTTGAGTTAGCCCAAGCAATTCGTACTCAATTAGACAAACAAGCGGTTGAAATTGGATTGAAACCAATCCCAATTGTTTACGCTTTACCTCGAGGTGGATTACCAGTTGCTTTACCAGTAGCGCGTTTGCTTGATTGTCCTTTGAACATAGAAGTCGCCAAAAAAATTAGTCATCCTCAAAATCAAGAATTAGCCATTGGTGCAGTGACTGCTTCAGGAAGTGTTGTTTGGTCAGATAATAGACTATTTCGCTTCAAATTTTCTTCACGAGAAAAACACCAAGCAAGTTTAAATGCAGCGATGGACTGTGCTAAATCTTTAGAGGCACAATTAAGCCCTGCTTGTCCCCAAGTAAATCCCCAAGGAGCTACTATTATTTTAGTTGATGATGGGATTGCTACAGGTATGACCATCGCTGCTGCTGCTACTTCCCTAAGAAAGTTGAATCCCGCGCAAATTTGGCTGTGTACTCCAGTTGCACCTGAAAAATTAATTCCTTGGTTGCATAAATGGGGAGAAAAAGTAATCGTCTTAGCAACACCAACATCTTTTTTAAGTGTAAGTAATTTTTATGTAGAATTTCCTCAAGTTGAAACTCAACAAGCTTTAGAATATCTTCAACAGCAATCGATTAAAGGATAAATGATGATCTTGATGTCAAGATTTTGAAACTGCGATCGCGTTCTAAAAATCTAATCTTGTTCTGGAAAAACCACACCTTCATATATTAATGCGATCGCCATCTCAAATTCGATGCTGGATAAGGTAATTACATCTGCTTCAATATAGGGATAATAAAGCCACATTCTGCCTTCTCCTCGACAGAAACGTTCGACGGAAATTTTTTCGGAATCTATTAATAAATATTCTTGTAAAGAAGACATTTTCAGATAATTGGTAAATTTTTCCCCCCTATCTCTGCTAGCTGTACTAGGAGAAAGAACTTCGACAATTATTTTTGGATTTTGAATAAATTTGCGAGCATTTTGGTCTTGCGGGTCGCAACTGACGATAACATCAGGGTAATAGTATGAGCTTTTAGGAGTAACTTGCACCTTCACATCCGACACATTCACCCGACAACCCCTAGCACGTAAATGTGGACGTAAGGCTGTGTAAAAATTCAAGGCAATATCATTGTGGGGAATTGTACCACCAGTCATGGCAAAGACTTCGCCGTTGTCGTATTCGTAACGAAGTTCTTGCAGGGGTTCCCATGCGAGATATTCCTCGATGGTCATTTTTTGTGGTTCTTGGGAGATGGCTACCATAGCAAGATTTTTCCAGTTTGTTTTGATTGTAGCGAATCTGCCACCATAGAAACGTGCGATCGATTAGACATCTGGTGAAAATTAATTATGCGTTGTCCAGAACCTTTGTAGAGACGTAGCAATGCTACGTCTCTACATCTTTTTCGGAGATGTCTATTAGGCTACCTCATTCTTATTATTCGATTTCTTGGTGAGTTATAGCGATGGCATCTCGCTTAAGGAAACGGCTGGAGGTGTATACCGTACTGGGGCTATAGCGGTTTTCACTTGGGTGCAATACAAATTTTACCTCACCCCGGCCTCTTAACCCCTCTCCTTAAAAAGGAGAGGGGAAGGGGGTGAGGTTTTACTGTGTTGGACTCAACTGAAATTTGCTATAGTGGGCTAGTCAGCTGTTATAACGAACCTGGTTATTTGCAAGCTCCCCATTCAGCCGAAGCCAACGGGGAGAAGCTAATTGATTATTTATCCTTATAATCATTCATCGTAAGTCATGGCTCTAGCATAGTCGCCCATGGCATAGCAAGCAGTTTTAAGACTAGCACGAGCCTGATCTTGGCTGCGACGGTCTTTAATTGCTTTAGCTATTCGCAAACGTTCTTCATAATAAGACATTGCTCGTTCATAATCACCTAAAGCTTCACAAGCAACTCCTAAGCTACCTAAAGATTGTTCTTCTGTACGGCTATCTTGAATATCTTTTGCTATTTGTAAACGTTCTTCATAGCAAATAATCACCTTTTTATATTCACCCAAAGCATAATAAGCATTACCAAGATTTTTTAAAACTTGGATGCTACTGCGATGATTTTTTAGTAACCGAGATACAATAATACAATCTTCGTAATATTTGATAGCTGTTGAATAATTTGTTAAAGCATACCAGGCATTACCCAAATTTTTTAATATTTGCTCTTCTCCCCAATTATCTTCTATTTCCCGTACTAATTTTAAACTTTTTTCTTGATATTCTATTGCTTTGGAAAGATTATTTAAAGCTTTAAAAACTAATCCTAAATTATTAAGTGCTGCTATTTCACAACGGGTATCTTGTAATTGCTGAGCTATTTTTAGACATTCTTGTAAATGCTCAACAGCTTCAGAATACTGTTTTAAATGACGATAAGCGTTTCCTAAATGGGAAAGTGCTTGTATCTGCAAACGCTGCTCATGAGTATCTTTAGCTAAAGACAAGCATTGCTGAGCGTAAGATATAACGCTTTTATAGTCACCAGAACAATAAGCTACTAAAGCTAAACAAGAAAGAGCTTTAGCCTGTTTTTGAGTATTTCCATAAGCTTGAAATAGTGCTAATGAATGCTGTAAAGATTTTATGGCAGCATTAAAGTTGCCAGCTTGTTGCTGTTGAATTCCTTGCTCCAATAAATCGGATGCTTCAAATGATTCTTCATCTCTAGATGATTCCTGAATTTGTGAATTTTCATCACCTTCTTGGTTATTGTCATCTTCTAAAGCATTGTTGATAAATTCTGTTGGAATATGTAAAGGAAGTGTATTTTTTAAGTTAGAATTCCATTTAGTTTTTTCCATCGACCGCTAGATCCCTGTTAATCATTATTGTTAAGATTATTATTCCCAAAACTTTTAGATTAATTTGATTTTTTAAAAGGAAATTTACCTCACAAACCGAAAAACTAGGGTGAGAAGTCGGTTTTTTGACGATGATTGTCTTGTCTGACAGATATTTTAGCTAAAACCCGACTTCTGATTGTTTACTATGGCTCGCTCAAAATTAGCCCCGAACAACTTCGCACCTTGAAGTTTTGCACCCGTAAGATTTGCACCTACAAAATTCGCAGATTTCAAATTTGCCCATCTCAAATCGGCACCTGTCAAATCGGAAAAACTCATATCAGCTTGTAATAAATATGCACCGCTAAGGTGAGCTTTAGTTAAATTTGCTTTAGTTAAATTCGCTTTATAAAAATAAGCACCCATTGCTTCGACTTCGTACAAATTCGCGTTGATTAATTCAGCTTCATTGAAATTAGCATCATGTAACTTTGCTTTCCAAAGATTAGCGCGATTTAACTTTGCTCCTCCTAAATCAGCACCTTTAATATTTGTGTCTTTTAAATTAGTTCCAATTAAATTTGCATTCAGCATCAAAGCATCTTGCAAATTAGAATAGCTTAAATCAACTCCAATCAAATTAGCAAAACTTAAATTCGCCTTTCTCAGATTAGCACCACTAAGTTTAGCTAGACTAAAATTAGAATAGCTTAAATTAGCTTCCTGAAAATTGGCATGATTAAGATTTGCACTATTAAAGTCAGCATTAGTTAAATTTGCTTGCACTAATAAAGCATTTTCTAAAATTACATGGCTTAAATTTACTCCTTGGAGGTTTGCACCAGTAAGATTATATCCGTACAAATTCGCCGAACTCAAATCTAATTCAACTTGAGGATTTTTCTTCCTCCATTCATCCCATGTAAGAGTATTAGTTTTGAGTAAAGTTAGATGTTCTAAATTTGCCATGATTTCACCTTTACTCTTGACGCTTACCGGGAGAATTTACCCTACCAGTAACATTTTTAATCGCTGCTAAGGCTCCATCTGCACCTGCAAGTATATCCTGTTCTTGTCCACCTAAATAAAGCCTGCCAAAACTACCTACAGCATTAACAGCAAGGATATTTATTGCAGCAGCTTTCTCAGCTTCATTTGCAGCTAAAGCGGCATAAGCAGCTGGTTCAACTTCTAATACATACAAAGTTTGTCCCGCTAATAGTAACTGTCCCCGTCGAGTGCGATTAATAAGTTGAGTTTGATGAGCGTCAACATTACGGATAATTTGACTTGAAATTACACGGGGTTTAAGACATTCATCTTTTTTTACTCCTAAAGCTGCTAAAATAGCCTCTCCCGCAGAACGAGTTTCTCCTTGGGAGCTAGAATGGACTTCCAGCAACCCATACAGCCTTTCTACCATCTGCACCCCTGGACGTACCGAGGCAGATTTTAACGCCACATCAGTAATTCGATTAATTTCTATTCCAGGAGAAATTTCTACCCATAAAGAAGTATCTCCTGGTAGTGGTAAAAAACCTTGGGCTACCGTTCCCATATATGCTGCGTGTTGAGGTTGCAAATTGTCCAGATATACAAAACTGCGTAGTTCTACACCCAAAATTCGACTCCAGCCATAAGATTAAGAAATATTTATTATACGAATTTAAACTTAACTTACCATAAGGCGGGTCAATTGTTAGGAGTTAGGAGTTTTGAGTTAGGAGTTTTGAGTTAGGAGTTTTGAGTTAGGAGTTTTGAGTTAGGAGTTTTGAGTTAGGAGTTGGGAGTTGACAGTGGATAGTAATTTTTAACCTTTTGCCTTTAACCTTTAACCTTTAACCTTTAACCTTTAACCTTTAACCTTTAACCTTTAACCTTTAACCTTTAACCTTATTAATTACCGTTTCACCTTGAATGGGCTGGGTAATTTTGACGTTTGGTGAATTTTTGATATTGTCCGCTACAGCAGTTGAAATAGCAAAAAATATATCAAAAGTGAAGAAGATCGCTAGTACAACAATAAAAAAAGTTCTTCTCATTAATTTAACCTCAAGTTACAGCAGACGCAGTTAGTAAAATCCTAGTTGCAATAATCAAAATTGCTTTGGAATAAACCAGTGCAAATTTTTTAATCAACAATTCTATTATTCACAGGAAAGCTGCTGTGGCAAATACTTGTTTGTAGAACTTACATACTCGTAACAAAAAGTGACACAAACCGTTAATTTTTGAAAACTATCAGTTTTTATATCTTACGATTAGCTCCCAGAATTGGATTTAACAAAATTCAGTAGAGTTCCTCTTCCCTTTTCCCTCTTGCCTCTTGCCTCTTGCCTCTTCCCTCATTAATGATTTGCAGTAACTTTACCATTTTCTTCTGCCGATGTGACCTTTTCCTGCTCTCTTTGAGAAGGCATGAATTGCTGTCGTAAAGACACAATGACAATATACAAAATCGGTACCACAAATAAACTTAAAAATGTGGCAATAAACATTCCTCCAAATACAGCAGTACCCAAAGATTGACGACTACCAGCCCCTGCACCCCTAGCAATTAATAAAGGAAAAATTCCTAATAAAGTTGATAAAGCAGTCATCAAAATTGGTCGCAAACGTTCTTCCGATGCTCTCAGTGCTGCTTTAGTAATTGAAAGTCCTTCCTCTCTTAATTGATTGGCAAATTCCACAATCAATATGGCATTTTTAGAAGCCAAACCAATTAACATTACCAAACCAACTTGACAGAAAATATCATTTTCTAAACCCCGCAAATATTGTGCTGCTAACGCTCCTAAAATCGCTAAAGGAACTGAAAGCATAATAATTAAAGGGTCAATATAGTTCTCATATTGTGCTGCTAATACCAAGAATACAAAAACGACTCCTAATCCAAAAATTAACGGTGCTTGTCCTCCTGATTCCTTCTCTTCTGCGGAAATTCCAGCCCATTCATAACCAAAAGTCCTCGGTAAAACTTGATTTGCAACTTCTTCCATTGCATTTAAAGCTTGTCCAGAACTATAACCTGGTGCTGCTTCACCGTTGATTTCAATGGAACGATACAGGTTATAATGATTAATCGTTTGCGCTCCGGTGGTGGGAGTTACTGTTACCAAGTTACTCATGGGAATCATTTGATTATTTTGGGAACGAACATACAATTTACCGATATCTTCGGGGTTGGAACGATATTGAGCGTCTGCTTGCACATAAACTCGATAAGTCCGCTGTTCTAAATTAAAATCGCTTACATATCGTGAACCAAGATAAGTTTGTAAAGTACTAAAAACATCGTCAATATCAATTTGTAATGCTTTGGCTCGACTGCGATTCACTTCAATCAATAATTGCGGCATATTCGCCGAAAATGTACTAAAAGCAGCCTGAATCTCTGGTCTTTGATTGGCTATTCCTAATAATTCTCCCATTTCTTGCAGCATTACTTCTAAACTGCTGTTTCCTCTTCTATCTTGTAATTGAAATTGAAAGCCGCTAAAACTACCCAATCCTTGAATTGATGGAGGATTTAATGGTAAAACTCTTGCATCGGTAATGGTAAAAAATTGCTGTCTCAATCGATCAATAATTTCTAAAGAGGATTGTCCTTTTCCTATCCTTTCTCCCCAAGGTTTCAAAGTCGTAAAAATTACGCCGTTATTGGCAGTACTACCACTAAATCCAAAACCACCAATGGCAAAGGTACCCACTACTTCCGGTAAATCGAGGATTTTTTGCTCAACCTGTGCCATCACCTGACTGGTATAGTTAAGGGAAACTCCTTCGGGTCCTTGAATAATCGTAATAAAGTAACCTTGGTCTTCTTCTGGTAAAAATGCTTGAGGAACTATATTGTAAAGCCAACCAGTAGTTACTAATAACGCTGCAAATACTATCAATACGATAAATTTCAGATGTATTAAACGTTGTAGCGACCATTCGTAGCCATTTCTTACCCCATCTAAAAACCAATTAATAACATCAAAAATTTTCTGGAGAAAACCGCTACTTTCAGTTCTTCTTCTGAATAATAACCCCGACAAAGCAGGAGTTAAAGTTAACGCTAAAAAAGTAGAAATTGCGATCGCAAAGGCAATTGTCAGCGCAAATTGACGGTAAATATTCCCAGTAGAACCTGGAAAAAATGCTACCGGAATAAACACCGCCATTAATACTAAAGAAGTTGCAATTACCGCTCCTGTAAGTTCCCGCATTGCAGCAGAAGCGGCTTGTTTGGGTGACATTCCCTTTTCATTAATCAAGCGAGAAATATCTTCAACTACTACAATTGCATCATCAACAACCATCCCTGTTGCTAAAGTTAAACCGAATAAAGTTAAAGTATTAATTGAAAATCCAAAGATTTTAATAAAGCCAAATGTACCGATTAATGCCAAAGGAATTGTAATCACCGGCACTATTGTTGTCCGCCAATCTTGTAAGAAAATAAAGATGACCAGAACAACCAAACCAATAGATAATAAAAGCGTTTTTATCACTTCCGAAAGCGATTCTTCCACAAAAGCAGTCGTATCAAAGGCAACTTGATATTGCATTCCCGGTGGAAAATCCTTAGCCAATTCTGCCATTTCCGCTTTCACAGCAGCAGCAACTTCCAAAGCATTACTTCCCGGAGTTGGAAATATCCCGATACCAACACCTTCATTGCCTCTAAATCTTAAAAACGAGTTATAATTTTCCGCTCCTAACTCTGCTCTGCCGATATCTTTCAATTTAACTAAAACGCCATTATCCCCGCCTTTGACAACAATATCCTCAAACTCGGTAACATTTTCCAGTCTACCTATAGCGCGTAAATCAATTTGATACATTTGGTCTGGTGGTGTCGGTTGCTGCCCGATTTGTCCCGCACCCACCTGCACGTTTTGTTCATTAAGAGCATTGATTACATCCTGTGCCGTAAGATTACGACTTGCTAAACGATTGGGATCGAGCCATAAACGCATTGCATAACGGCGTTCACCAAAAATTTGCGCTCGACTCACACCGTTAATTTTCTGTAAATTATCTCTGATATAAAGGTCAGCATAATTACTGAGAAAGACGTTATCAAACTCTTGATTATTGCTATACAGCCCCATAGCCAAGAGAATATTACTTGACTCTTTACTAACAACAACTCCAGTTCTTTGTACGGCTTCTGGTAACTGCGGCTCTGCTAAAGAAACCCGATTTTGTACATCAACGGCTGCAATATCTTTGTTCCGAGATGCATCAAATGTAACTGTAATTTGACTCGTCCCACTGTTACTACTGCTCGAAGACATATACTCTATGCCTTCTACACCATTTAACTGCTGTTCTAAAACCGTTGTCACAGTTTTCTCAACAACTTCCGCATTAGCACCGACATAGTTCGCAGTCACGCTAATTTGAGTCGGACTAATCTCCGGATATCTCGCTGTCGGTAGTGTCGGAATACTAATTGCTCCCACCAACAGAATAATAATCGCACAGACACTGGTAAAAACTGGTCGTTTAATAAAAAAGTCAGCAAACATAAAAAAATTAGGAGTTAGGAGTTAGGAGTTAGGAGTTATGAGTTAAGGGTTAGGGGTTGTAGAGACGTAGCATTGCTACGTCTGTACCGGAGTTAGGAGTTAGGTATTAAGTTAATACGCAGCGTTCATTGTATAAGATAAAAATTTTAAAAAATCTTTGCAGTGCGGGCATCCTGCCCGCTTTGTATATACAATTTAGACACTTAATAGCTTAGAAGTTAGCAGCAACAACTAAAATCAAAGCTTCGTATTGTTAGAAGTAAATAGTTATAAAAAATAAATTAATCACTCTTAACTCCGGTACAGACGTAGCAATGCTACGTCTCTACAACTCCTAACTCCAAACTTTCATTTAGAATCTGGCATTATCGGCGCTCCATCTGTTAAATTAAGTATCCCGGAAATAATAATCCTTTCTCCCGCTCTTAATCCTTCTAAAACTTGATAATTATTCCCGCGAATATCGCCTAATTTTATGCGCCTTTGTTTAGCGATATATTCTGGTTTATCTTGAGAATCTGAAGGCTTTTTGGCAACATATACAAAAGTTTCTCCGGCTAAACGAACTACTGAGGTTGCTGGAATTAATACTCCCGGATTACGCTGCCAAATTACTCTAGCATTAACATATTCTGACGCTCTTAGTTGATTATTAGAGTTATCAAAAGTTGCTTTAACCAGTATTGATTGAGTATTTTGATTAACGTTAGGAGAGATAAAAAAAACTTGACTCCTACCTAATATTTTACCTTGATTATTAACTAACTCTACAGGCATTCCTTTACGCAATTCTGCTCCACGTTCTTGAGGTATTGAAATCTCAATTTGTAAGGGATTATTTTGGGTAATACTAGTTAGTTGGGTGGTTGTGTTCACAACATCACCTTCTTTAACTATTAAATCGCCAACTTGACCTGCAATCGGAGCAGAAACTGTATAATATTGCAACTGAACTTGTTGTTGTTTCGTATTTGCCTTCTGTTGTTGTAATGCTTTTTCCGCTTGATTTACTGAAGCTTCTTGAGCTTTAATTTGAGCGTCAATTGCATTCAGTCTCGCTTTTGCTGTCGCAAGTCTATTTTGATATTGCTGTCTAATTTGTTGCGATACTGCTCCTTGTGCTGCCAAACTAGAATATCTTTCGTATTCCTGCTGATTCAAATTTACATCGGCAACATTGGATAATCTTTCAGCTTGTAAAGATTTAAGAGTTGCGATCGCGTTTTCTAATTGAGAACGAGCCGCTTGTGCTGCTGCATCAACACTGTTAACTGCTGCTTGTTGTTCTCTGGAATCTATCTGCATTAACGCATTACCTTGTTGTACATTATCTCCGGAATTAACGAAAATTTTCGTAATTCTTCCTTGTACTTGAGGTTGAAGATTTACCGAATTTCGCGATTCTAATCTAGCAACATATTCGTCTCTATCTTCAATTATTCCAGATTGTACTGTGGCTAATTGAACTGGTAATTTTGGAGCTTGAGCATTTTGTCCGGCAGGTTTTTGCTCTTCTCCAACCATCATTCGCCAAACAAAAACACCACCGCCCAATAGTATTACAGAAAGTAATAACCAAAGCCACCGTCTTTTTTTTCGAGGTGGTTCGGGAGATTTTTCTGGTTCGTGATTATCGTTATCTACAATTATAATTTCTGGTGGTAGAGAGGTCATAATTAAATACGGAATTACACAAAATAAACATCTGTGGATGAAGCATTAATTATCCGGCTGATACTTAGATTTTTTACTAGTATTTTGATTTGAAAATCAAATATTATCTCATGCTTCACAGATTGTTTGACGTTCCCCAAATAAGTCAATTTCTCAAGAGAAAACACTAATTCACCTAATTTTTGTTTTAGCCATGTAAATACTATAAATTACCTACATTGCAACGCCGCTTCAGCATTTATTCGTATTTTGATATAGTTCGACCTAATATACACCCTTAACGCTAAATGCTTACTCTACCTAAAGGTGAGTAATCTTAACAGTTTACAATCAAGTTTGATCAATCTCTTTTCAATTGTTACAGAAAATGTGATGATTTGGTTTGTTTTTCAAATATTTTTTGTATAGAAAATAATTATGTCTAAATTCCATCTTTAGAGAGATGTAACAGCAACCAATTCATGATAGATATCATTTTTCGCAATAGGTTAAATAAAAATGGTGCCGAATGCAAAATTAACGCACCAAAATCATTTTAAAATGAAAATATTATCTATCAAGCTGATTTCCGACGAAATTTTCCAACTCAGATTAGCCTAAATCAAAAAGCAAAATTTCTCCACCTACATTAGTTGTAATTTCTAAATCTATTTCACCATCAATTTCCACTCCATCACCTGCTCTTAATTCTTCACCGTTGAGGTTTACAATCCCTTTAGCTACTTGCAACCAAGTATAACGATTGGGTTGAGCGTGGTAATTAATTTTGTTTCCAGATTGTAAAATTGACGTATACAAATCCACATCTTGATATGCTTTTACAGCACCATCTCGTGCATCATGGGCAGCAATCAAACGTAATTGTCCGGTTCTTTCTTCAATGCGAAAACTTTTCTGTTCGTATCTAGGTTTTAAACCTTGTTTTTCTGGAATAATCCAAATTTGTAGAAAATGCACAGGTTCCGATTGAGAATGATTAAATTCACTATGCTTAATTCCCGTTCCCGCACTCATAATTTGTGCTTCACCGGGACGAATTACCGAACCAGTTCCCAAACTATCTTTATGTTCTAATGCTCCTTCTAAAACATAAGTCAGAATTTCCATATCTCGATGAGCGTGAGTAGGAAATCCTGCTCCCGGAGCAACTTTATCATCATTATTACCCGTAAACTGCGAAAACCTAAACGTTCTGGATCGTAAAAACCACCGAAAGAAAAAGTATGATAACTATCGAGCCAACCGATTTGAGTTCTACCGCGAGAATTGCGATCGTGAATCAGATGAGTTTTGGTATTTTGAGGCATTTTGATTTTGGATTTTAGATTTTAGATTTTAGATTAAGAAGTCGGGTTTTTTAGCTGAAATATTCGTAAAACAGGACAACCTCTATAAAAACCCGACTTATCACCGACTTTTAGATTAAGAAGTCGGGTTTTTTAGCTGAGATATTCGTAATATCAGACAATATTTCTAAAAACTCAACTTCTCACCTCACAAAATAAATAAAGCTTTTATTTTTCTAATTTTCTACTATTCAATAGTAAAATATTTACTTATAAAATGAAAAGTACGCACTCGAAAGTGACGTACTTACCAAAAGGTTACTATGATCAAGAATTTACTTGGAGTAATTAAATTGCTTAATAAAGGTAGGTTAAATTAAATTTACTTGCAGTGCATTATTTTAACTAACCTACAACTCACAATTCACAAAAATTATTTAACACCAGTTTTTTGTTGAGTTGCACTTTCTGATTTGACTTCAGAAACCTGGATGTGAGCTTCTAAGAACCAGAGTCGCTTATCAATGGTACGAGAAACTTCGACATAAAGATCATTAGTATCTTGTTCATTTAGCTCGTCAGTTTTGTCAATAGCTTCTCTCAAATGCTTAGCATATGCTGCAAAACGCTCAACTAAAGCCGTTACGTGCTGCATTCCATCCAAAATGTCAGTAGGGTATTCTGGCAATATAGAATTAGCCGCAGCCATCCGAACTGTACCACAAGCATAACCAGCTAAAGCGGTAATCCGTTCGGCAAACATATCAATGAATTCTTCTATCTCACCGGCAATTTCGTCAAACATCTCATGAAGCTGGTAGAAGTCAGTTCCCTTGACATTCCAGTGGGCTTGTTTTACCTGACTTTTCAAATCTGCGGTTGCAGCTAAGGTTTGGTTGAGGATTGAGACAACCTGGCTTCGCACATCAGCAGGAATATCAATGTGAGAAGGATAAAGACGTGATGCGAGTTTTCCGTTACTATCGCTCATAATTAATACATCTCTCTTAGGATAGGCATAATTTAGTTTACAGTTATGTATTTAGTTTTAAAACTCTCTATCGACTGATTTATCTAACAAGCAAAACTTTCTATCGATAGAGGGAATAGGGAAAAGGGAATTGGGAATTGGGAATTGGGATGTAATTAATTCTGTCTGGGTGCTTATCTGTACTACACTTACAATACCCTTGCAAATTTGATAAAATCCGAGGCGTTGCAGAATCCGGGTATGAATTTAGATTTTGAGACGTTACAGTGTAACGTCTCTACACGGGTTTCAGGTAAAAAAATAATTTTAGTTACTTTTCCCTATTCCCTATTCCCTATTCCCTATTTAAATTTATGAACTACCAAGTTATCTACGATGGCAATTGTAATCTTTGTGTTACTTTGGTACAAATTTTAGAAAATTTAGATCGAGGTAAAATCTTTAATTACATCCCCATGCAAGATGAGCAAACACTCCAAAAGTGGAATATTAGATCAACTGATTGCGAATTGGGGATGATTTTGATTGATCAAGATGCTCCTCAAAGACGCTGGCAAGGTAGTGCAGCAGCAGAAGAAATTGGACGGTTATTACCAGGTGGAAGTGTATTTGTTGATGCTTATCGCACTCTACCGGGATTGAAATGGGCTGGCGATCGCTTTTACGAACAAATCCGCGATCATCGTTATACAATTTTGGTAAGCGCGATCGCACATACAAATCTACTTACTGTAATGATGGTAATTGTAAGACTAGTTAATATCACCAATTAATTATTTTCCTTTTCCAAATTACTATTAAACACTTGCAAAACTTGACGACAAAAATCTTTTAGCTTTTCTTGTTTTTCTTCAGCAGGTTTAAGTTGACCAACAAAATTCCAGTTTTCTACAGTTGAAACTCGCCATTGTTCCCCGCGATGATCAAATCCACAGACTTCCACACCAATTGCACGACGCAACCCATTAATAGGATCTTGATAAAAACGAATTTGAGTTAAGATACTGCGACTTTGCCAAGATTTACTGACACCAGGAAAGTGAAAACCGATATCGATAGAATCTGGATCGACTAATTCCATCGTTTGTTCATCACTTCTCCAAGGTTTAAGATCCGATTTTGCATCGGGAAATTCAAATTTAAATAAATTAACTACCGTAGCAATTTTACTTGCAAATTCTAGATTTGTTGCCATCTCAGATGCGTTCACAAAAATACTCCCCTTTGTAAATAAAGCGGCTAATGTCAAGCAGATTACGATTTATTCTTAATACCGAAAGCTTGACCGTATTAGTGTTTCAGCTTATCAAGTCTCTTTTGATTAAAGCAACGATAAAATTGAACTTTTTCAGCACCTACCGAATCAATCCAAAATCCAAAATCTCAAATCTAAAATTGTTTGACCCTAACAAGCTAAAATTACTGTGTTAATTTGCAGATAAATAAGTTTAGTTTATGTCCCGTCTACGCCCTATTTTTTCCCTAATCCTAGTATCTTTAGCAACATTACTCATCAGTTGTGGCAGTGCGAATGTAGCTGCAACACCTCCAACTTATACTCCATTACAAATAGAGAAAATCCAGGAATATGCTCCTAAAGTGGTAGCTGTTCAAGAACGTAGTGCTGAATTGCAAAAGCTAATTCAAAATCAAGATTGGATAAATGTTGGTAATTTTATACATGGTCCGATGACAGAAGTAAAATTAAACATGAGCTATATTGTTTCTAATCTTTTGCCAGAGCAACAAAAAGAAGCACGTAAAATAGCGCGAGAGATGTTTAATAATCTGGTAAAAATTGACCAAGCTGCTAATGAAGGTAATTCCAGAAAAGCTCTGAGTGCTTATGATGCTGCTTTTGCTGATATTAACCAATTTTTGGATTTACTCCCAGCAAATACCATATCTAATTAATTCTAAATGCATTGGAGTCATTGATAAACAATTTTGATTGGATTTAACAGTTAAAATCTGACGTTGCAGCTTTAAATATTTGATGTTTGGAGACGTTGCAGTGCAGCGTCTCTATTCTATATTTATTTTTACCCTTAAAAATCCATGAATCATCTAGTCATTATCGGTTGCGGGATTATTGGAGCAACATTAGCTTACGAACTGAGTTTAATTGAAGGTTTAAAAATTACAGTTGTCGATAAACAGCCTCCAGCCCAAGCCGCTACAGGTGCAGCCCTAGGCGTGATGATGGGCATTATCAGTCACAAAGTCAAAGGTAAAGCTTGGCGGATGCGACAAACAAGCATCCAGCGTTATGAAACTTTGATTCCAGAATTAGAAGCTATTACAAAGCAACGAATCCCTTTTAATCGTCAAGGAATTTTGATGTTGTTACCATCTCCTCAAGTAACAACCGACGATTTAGCTAGCTGGAAAAAACTTCAAGAAACTCGTCACAATCAAGGTTGGCAATTAGAAATTTTAGATGTTGCTCAACTTAATAAAATATGTCCTCAGATAGATGTCATTTCACAAAAATATATTGGCGCAATTCATTCTCCCCAAGATCGACAACTCGATCCAACAGCATTAACATTAGCGTTAGTAGAAGCCGCAACACACAATGGTGTTAACTTCAAATTTGGTGTACAAGCATTAGGGCTAAATTCTTCATCTCAACTGGAAACAACAGATGGTGTGATTACAGGTGACAAATTTATTATCGCTGCGGGACTTGGTTCATCTGCCCTCACAGCACAATTAAATCAAAAAGTTGATATTCGTCCAGTATTAGGACAAGCAATTCACTTACGCTTGGGGCATCCTTTAGGAAATTGCGAATTTCAACCAGCCATAACCTGTAATGATATTTACGTAGTGCCTTGCGATGCGGGAGTATGTTCAGCTACAGATTATTGGGTAGGTGCCACAGTCGAATTTTCCCAAGATGGTGGTGAAATATCAGCCGATAAACAACTATTAGATGCTACTTTGAAAAGCGCGATCGCAACTTGTCCAGAGTTAGCGAATGCCAGTATAATCCGTACTTGGTCAGGATTGCGTCCTCGTCCAGAAAATCGTCCTGCACCAGTGATCGAGAAACTACCGGGATATGACAATGTAATACTAGCTAGCGCTCATTATCGTAACGGGGTTTTACTCGCACCGGCGACAGCAGAAATGGTGAAAGAGATGATTTTATAAGGTCAAAGGTTAGAGGTTAAAGGTCAAAGGTTAATTGTTTTACATAGCTATTTGAATTCTTTTTACATAACAATTCTAAAGTTGATAACCATTCTAATTTTTGATCTGAGTATGGTTTAAAGCGTTGATATTCCCAAGTTGCTTGGTTTATTAATTGCTGTTGGGGAATATTATTTAGTAATGCATTAAAATTTATAGATTGCAATAACTTTTTTGTAATTGGTCTTTTTGCGTCTAAGAAAGTAATTGATTTCATAAAATCTAAACATATATCACTATTAAATAAGCAAGCTAAAAGTATTGCCTCTTCTATTGAATTGCAGGAAATAAAATAACAAGTATCATCCAGCATTACCGGACGATTTTTTATGGGATAAACAATTCTAAATCTAGGTTGTTTGTGCAACCCTGAAATAGCCACTTTATAAAAAGAAAAAGAATAATCACCAATTCCAAATATCGAAAATGGCGGTTTACCTTTATAAATAGAAGATTTTCGCTGATCAAATTGCTCTGAATGACTTCCAAGATATTGCCAAAGTCGCGGTGCTGTTTGTTGAAAATTGGATGTATCTTCACCAATTCTTTTTTTGAGTTACTATCACACTTCGTGTTGAATTTATTTTTCCATGAAATAAATCGGTAGATTTGAGTAAAGGGTAGATATAATCTAATTCGACATTAACTATTTCCTTAAACTTATTTTGAAAAACACCTTCCGAAATACAACTAAGTTCCATTACAGATGCTGCATCATGTTTTAATCCCTGCCGCCATATTAAAGAACTACTTCCATTTAGAAAAGCTGATTTTTGATAAGCTTTAACATCTGCAACTAATTTGTGATCAATAATTCCGATAGTTGATTGTGGTTTACTTGCTGATAAATTAGGATAAACATTTGCTTGATAACTTGGTTGATCCGAACCAACATCTAAACAAAATAAACAAGCACTTACAGAAGCTTTAAACCATTTTTTTGTATCAATCAATCTAATTGAGGCATTGCTAATCTTAAGTTGAGCATCAAAAGCAAATTGCAACACATTACGCGCTACAGCAGTTTTACAAAGTAATGCAATAGTTGGTTTTTCCAAAACAAGTTCTTGAATCAACTTTATCCAAATGTATTCTGTAATATCAAAGTTAGAATGTCCTATTTTAGCTTCAAGTCCTTTGAAGTTTTTAAAATTTGTTTTAATTGGCAGATTATTGCTTCCTAATCTTCCAAGTTGAGAATTTGTTACCCAAGGAGGATTACCTATAACCAATAAATTTCCTTGTGTACTCCATTTCAAATTTTGACTTAAATCGAAATCAAATATTTTGGCTTGTTGAATAACAACACGAGTTGAATCATTATTTTCATAGCTTATTTTTGCAGATTGAAAGTGTTCTCGATCAAATTCAATCGCTTGAATTTCTTTTGGAGGTTTATCAAGTGCTAGTAAACCAGAAATAAAATTTCCTCTGCCACAAGTTGGTTCAAATGCTCTTGGACAATACTTTTTACTTTCACTTAAACATTTTAATATTTCTGCTACTAATGCAGGAGGGGTTTGAAAATCACCAAATTGAGCTTTCAAGCAGGTAATAACTCCTATATCTGTTTTTAAATTCGCAATATCAATAATTCGACGATATTGAAGCCGCCATTGCAATGCATTTGATATTGTCAGATATCCAAGTTGAGGGGGATTTTGCAATATTCTATCTGCAAGTACATCGCGTCCAATTTCATCAAGAGGTAAGTTACGTTCCTCTAGATAAGCAACAATATCATCTTTATTTCCGTTACGGTTCAAAATTCCGATTAAACCGTAAGTTGTTTGATAGTCTCCTGTCTTTTCCTGCGCTACGAAAATTGCATCTCGAAAATTTAAACGCGCTGTTTGCGTGGTGCTGTCGTCAGATTTTTCGTAGGTAAACACCAGCAGATGATAACCCAAACCATACACTTTTTGACTTGCATCTCGAAAAGGAGAAGATGATTGAGGTTGACGAATTGAAGTTACTTTTAAATCTACATTTAAGTCAGGAAAATCAATACCGCTTGCAGCATTACCCGGTATATAGTCATAGGTAGCTCTTAAATAATGGTTAAATGCTTGCTCAATATACGTACCAACAGCTTTACCATGGGTAGAGGCAAATAAGTCTGGAATAGGTGTCCCGCTAATTTGTCTGATAAATAGTGCTGAGGCTATTTTAAAGTTGGTAAGTGTTAATTCGGTCATTAGATAATTCCTACTACTGTTTAGAATTATCTACTTATCGGTACTGATGCTACTTATGAAAACTGCGATCGCAACTTGTTCAGAGTTAGTAGTAGGTTGGGTTGAGGAACGTTCACTGCTAGGTGTGCCTCCGGCACAACCCAACATTTTCAATATTTTGTTGGGCTTCACTCCGTTCAACCCAACCTACGATTTTCTTTAACTTCGATAAAAAAACTCCTTCCCAACCTATGGAAAAGAGCATTTAAAATTGATTTATTAACCCGCGCAGGCGGGTTTTGCTTTGTGTAGACGCGGTTTCAACCGCCGGATTACTTAATAACCCGCGCAGGCGGGTTTTGCTTTGTGTAGGTGCGGTTTCAACCGCCGGATTAATTAATCAACCCTTGGATAATCTAAAAAAACCACCCATAAGAATGCAAACCTTTACCCAACAAGTTCACTCCTAAATAACAAACCCATACTGCAACAAAGCCAGTAGCCGCTAAAATCGCCGGACGACGACCTTGCCAACCGCGAGTAATTCGGGAGTGCAGATAAGCCGCAAACACCAACCACGTAATCAATGCCCAGGTTTCCTTGGGGTCCCAACTCCAATAAGTACCCCATGCTTCATTCGCCCAAACTGCACCAGCAATGATGCCAATTGTCAAGAGCGGAAAACCCAACCCAATTATCCGATAGCTGATATTATCTAAAGTTTCCGCAAGACTTAATCTTTGAGGAGAAAGCGGTTCTGCGAAACTTTCACTCGATTGAGAAGTTTCTATCCGCTGTGCAACTGCTGTAGCCGTTTTACCATTTCCATTGCTTTGAACCGGAGAAAAACCATTGTTTTCAAAAGCAAATGCTTGGGGTTCGGTAACTAATTCACCAGCTTTGTGCAAGCGATAACCGTTGGTACGATAGCCACCGTTTCCCACGGAACTACCTTGCAACTGTACGGGTTGACCTTTTGTGACAATCAGAAATGCTACGGCGATTAAAGAACCTACCATCAAAGCCGAATAACTCAACATCATCACACTGACGTGCATCATCAACCAGTTGGATTTGAGTGCGGGTACTAATGGTTCGGAAACTTGCATATCTGAAGGAAGTGTCAGGGCTGCAAAAGCACTAATTCCCATTGCTACGGGAGCAGTGGCAACTCCCACCAAACGACTGCGGCTACTGTACTCAGCTAGTAAATGAACCGTGGTGATTCCCCAAGCCAAGAAAAACAAAGATTCATATAAATTACTTAAAGGGAAATATCCACCCTCCAACCATCTTGCACCAAGTAAAGTTGCCATGCACAAATTAGCGATCGCCATTCCCGCAGTTCCCAAACCACCCAATATCGTTAAATTAGGGAAAGCTGCTCCTACCCAATAAATCAACATTGTGACAAACAGGATTAGGAAGGAAGCATTATCAAGCCAGTTTTGGAGTACAACTAAATCCATAAAATTGTTCTCAGAAGATAATTTCTATAATTTTTTGATTTTACTTTTTTTCAAAGCTTTATTCACAACAGGCAGTAATCACTTAAGATTTCTACCTCTTCTAGCTTATCTTTATAATCATCACAAGTCGGGTTTTGAGCATAAATATCTGTAACACCAGACAATGCTCATAAAAACCCGACGAATCAAAACTGCTGCTAATTTATTTATCTGTTGCTAACCTACTCACTTTCCTGAGAACTTGGAAGTGGAACAGGTTTCTCTCCTTGCTTAAATTTCAGTAAAACATCATAGCGAGTAGTACGACTATCGCTTACGGCACTTGTGACACCAATTGAATTAATTGCGTTGAGGAAACTTTGTTGTTGGGGAAATAAAGCCGGTAAAGAAAAACTTTTTGCGGCACCTTCCATGTCCAAGAAAAACTGATTATTGACAGGACTAAGTTCTTTGGGTAATGCTTTGTTAAAAGAATCGGCGTTACCTAAAATATTCTTTGGTTTAGGAAGAATTTTATCTGTCACGGGAGTTCCCAAGGTTAAAAACGCCACATCTTTCTCTAACCAGCCGTGAGTAGCAGTTAAAGTCCCCGATGGTCCAATCCATCTCACAACAGGTATTTCACCTATATTCTCTTCTTTGACTTTAAACTGATACTGAGTTCTCATTGCCTCATCTAACTGTTTTAAAGATGTTTCCGCTTTTTGGCGATCGCTAACCTGTACCATGAATAGTAAAGCGACACGAACATCTTGAGGAGCATCTTTTCTAGGAGCATCAGGAATAATCGAGAAGGCAAATTCACCTCCCATCCAACTGAGTAAATCACCATCTAAATCAAGTCCACTCAAATCTTTGAATCCCTTTCTTAAATTTTCTGGCTGAACAGGTGAAAGAGGATTTTTTTGAGAAGTTGAAACATAATCAGACCATAATCTGCGTAGGTTGCTACCAGAAAACATCATTAGAGTAGATTCCGGTAGACGATTTGTCATCGTAGTCGCTTTATTTTCTACCGCTAACACTCGTTGACTGTTGGGTTTTAACCAAGATACTGATTTAAATCGCAGTCCTTGAGATTCCAAACTGAGAGTTCCAGCCAATCCTTGATTATTTTTAAGTTGTGCTAAAACTTGCGCGGGTAAGCGAGTTTTAGCAGAAATTGTCCCGGCAATTTGAGCCGCTGAGGGAACATTAACGTAAAACTGAGCCAAGGGTTGATAAGTCGCAATTTGGGGTATATGCTTGGCAAAACCGACACCATTCGCTAGTGTTGCTTTGCTTTTATAAGCTTTAATCGTTCTTTCTGTAGCTTGAGGATTATCAGCAATAATTAAATATTTTTCTTCTATTACCGCTGTAGATAACTTTTCCCCTGAAGTTGCTTCTGCTTCTTTAATCGTAATCCCTTCATATTCGCGATCGACCCAATTCCCTTTCAAAGCTTTCGTTTGTGCAAAGGCTGTTTGAGCTTTGTTTTGGTCTTTAATTGGCAAAACCATCACCATCGACTGTTCGACGGGAGCTAATTTTTGATCATTAGGTACTGCTTCAGATGTAGTTTTCGGGTCTTCAGGAGCCAGAATTGCCACAGTTACCTGGTCTCCAACCCAAGGATTGACATCTTTTTCAAAATCAAATCCTTCTTTTGCCAAAAAGCGATCGCGCCACTGAACTAAACTTTTATCTAGCACAGCTTGGCTCTCTTTGGTTCCCAAAGAACGCAATTTGTCCCACTGATTAGTATCCGTACTTAAAGAAACCGTAAATAAAGCATCTTCAGGAATAATATTGGCACCTACAGGCAAATCTCTGGACAACGGTTTCCCCTGAGTCAAAAGCCAGTAAGCCGCGATTCCACTACCAATTAATAAACCCGCCCCAGAAAGGGTCAATACTAAAGACGGTTTCTTTTTTTTCTTACTAGAAATAGACACGACAGGCAGTGTCATTGAAACCAATACCTCATAAAACGGAACTTTTCAATTACTTTATTGGTTAACCTAACCAAAATTACTCTATATATCTAGAGTTATTCATTACCAAAACAAGTTAATCTTACTGACTCAATAGTAGTTTTGCAATCAAGCCATCATTGGCAGTTAATCAGTTTTCTCTGTATTTAGCTATCAAGAATGTAACTTAGAGTACCATTTTTTATGATTTATTTTGCTCATCGTAAGTTGATTAATAAATCTGTCTCCGGAGCAAGTTTAGCACTACTATTACAAGCAAGCACTAGGTTTGTTGAAAAGCATTCCTCAAAAAATACTTCCATCAGGACTAAGTTCTACTGATTTATAAATATAATTACATTTAACTAGATTTAATTACAGTTTAGTTGACCCCAGATATTTAGTTAAATAAGGCGAAAAAACCTCATAAATCAAGGTTAAAGGCTCTCCGTGATGCCAAAATAAATAATGTCGTCCCCAAAAAGGACCTTTTTGATTAAATCCCAATTCCAAACCTGGGGAATTACCGTAGTAAATTCCTTGAACATCTCGATACAATTCAGTGCGAAGACGCGCTAAACTCGCCCAAATCGGTAAAGAACGATTTTGCAAATATTCATCCACATGAGACGCTTCCCACCAGGAAGCCGCATAAGCCAAAATTTGCCCAGAAGCGGTACGCAACCAAACCTGTCGTCGCAATCGAGGTCCCGGCACCCGCTGAATCAAATCCGGTGCATCATCACCATCCATGCCAATTAATGACATATCGATCACATCTACTTCCGTCGGCTCCCCTGTAAGCAACTTCAGGTGTCGTGTGGGAGAACCGTCACCCAACAGCAATAACTGCCAAGCCGGTGTTAACTGAGTATGAGGCAAACCTTGCTGAATTTGCTCTTCTCCGCCTTGCCAAATAGCATCTAATCTATGCCATTTTTGCGGCAATTCTAAATTATCCGTTGCCTTAAAAGTTGCAGTCAATGCTCTGCTCTTAACAATACTTTACTTATTTATATCAAAGCACAAAATTTTGGGTAATTTGCAGTTCCCAATTCTTAATACCTATTAAAATGCGGATGGCGAGACTCGAACTCGCAAGAGCATTGCCCACACGCCCCTCAAGCGTGCGCGTATACCAATTCCGCCACATCCGCATAATTGTTTGTCTAGAAAAGGATTATAGCACAACAAAAGAAATATAGTCAGAAGATATTAAGTAAGTTGGCAGAAATAAATTATCTATGTTACAGAATGTAAATTAGTCTTAAACTCTTACTCCGACTGCCGACAGCAAAGCTGCCTTGTCCCAATTACAATTTTCAACGCCAACCTACTTACCCATTCCAAAAATAATCATTGAGATGCATTGCTTTTGCCAGATTGGGATAACTGGCTGACAGAAATCAAATAGAACTATTGTCATATTTAAGAACGAGATGACGGCTGCATAAAAGGGTTTGTGCGCTGTTCTGCTCCTTGAATGCTGCTCATTCAAGGTCGGAATAGGTATAATTCTTAACCTGCTGATTTATTTCTTAATAATGGTTGTATTAAATTAGGCAAACAATCTATTTAAAATGCCTTATGGGTAGTTCATTATAGCCGAGGGTTTTGCAAGCAAAGCGTCGAATTTCTTGTCAAAATTTGAAACAAAGCGAAAGTATTGTTCCGGATTTGGCGTGAGAAAATGTCAATCTACAGAAATGATATAGAAAATACAAAGATGAATTTTGAGAAAATATTAATTGCCAATCGAGGGGAAATAGCTCTTCGCGTTCTGCGTGCTTGCGAAGAAATGGGAATTGCCACTGTTGCAGTACACTCGAATATTGACCGTAATTCTCTTCACGTCCAGCTTGCCGATGAAGCAGTTTGTATCGGTGACGCTGCTAGTAGTAAAAGTTATTTGAATATTCCTAATATTATTGCAGCGGCATTAACACGCAATGCCAGCGCGATTCATCCAGGCTATGGTTTTTTAGCAGAGAATGCCCGTTTTGCTGAAATCTGTGCTGACCATCATATAGCTTTTATTGGTGCGTCACCCGAAGCGATTCGCAAAATGGGAGATAAATCGACTGCAAAAGAAACCATGCAAAAAGCCGGTGTTCCCACGGTACCCGGTAGCGATGGTTTGCTCTCTTCTGAAGAAGAAGGTTTAAAAAGCGCCGAGGAAATTGGCTATCCGGTGATGATTAAGGCTACAGCTGGTGGTGGTGGAAGAGGTATGCGTTTAGTGCGATCGCTCTTGAATTTACAAAATCTTATCGAGCCGCACAAGGAGAAGCGGAAGCAGCATTCGGTAACAAGGGAGTATATCTAGAAAAATTTATCGAACGTCCCCGCCATATTGAATTTCAAATTTTAGCGGACAATTACGGTAATGTAATTCATTTGGGTGAGCGGGATTGTTCAATTCAGCGACGCAATCAAAAACTTTTAGAAGAAGCCCCAAGTCCGGCAATCAATCCAGAATTACGCCAAAAAATGGGTGAAGCTGCCGTCAAAGCTGCCAAGTTCATCAATTACACTGGTGCGGGTACGGTAGAGTTTTTGCTCGATAGTAAGGGCGATTTCTACTTTATGGAAATGAACACCCGGATTCAGGTTGAGCATCCCGTCACGGAAATGATTACCGGAATTGATTTGGTTGTCGAACAAATCCGGATTGCAATGGGGGAAAAACTTAGTGTTACCCAAGACCAAGTTGTTTTGAGAGGTCACGCCATTGAATGCCGCATCAATGCTGAAGACCCCGATCACGATTTTCGTCCTTGTCCCGGACGCATCAGCGGTTATCTTCCCCCCGGAGGTCCCGGTGTTCGCATTGATTCCCATATTTATACGGATTACCACATACCTCCTTACTACGACTCGTTAATTGCCAAGTTAATTGTTTGGGCTCCCGACCGTCTTACGGCAATTCATCGCATGAAACGAGCCTTAAGAGAATGTGCGATTACTGGAGTTACTACAACCATCAGCTTTCATCAAAAAGTTATGGATATTCCCCAGTTTTTGTCAGGTGATGTCTATACCAGTTTTATACAGGACATCAAAGAAACCAACCCTTAAACATCAATCATCAGAAGTCGGGTTTTTAAGATAAGTATCCTCTAAAACCAAACAATCTTGACAAAAACCCGACTTCTCAAAACCGGGTAGATGATTCAGAAGTCGGGTTTTTTGGATAAATATCTCTCAGAACAAACAATCTTGACAAAAACCCGACTTCTAATAGACATTCAACTGGTACGAGCAAGCATGGTTAGCAGTCCTTGCTGACCTAAGAGGATTTCCCGCGCTAAACTGAATATCCCGACCCAAATAATCGGTGTAATATCTACACCACCAATGGGTGGCACTAGTTTCCGCAGCACTACTAAAAATGGTTCGGTAGGTTTGGCGATCACATTAAAGGGGAAGCGATTTAGTTCTGCTTGGGGATACCAAGTTAAAATAATTCGGAAAATAAATAAGAAGGTCATTAGCCCCAATACAATACTGAGAATCAAGTTGGTCAGGTCAACGGTATTCATGGCTTGAGTTTACTATTGAATAAGTCAATCAGAATATTTTAAGATTTGTAAAGCATCTCTAAATATTTTATCGGTAATTTAACAAAGGATACTGTCTTATAGTCGCCGGATTAATTATTTAAGGATTAAGACTTATTGCAATTCAATTCGTGGTATTAAAATTAAAGAAGAATGTAAACAAAAGGTTGTAATTATGACTCCCTCTTTAGCAAATTTTCTTTGGAGCTTAGCCTGGGGTGCGGCAATTTTTGTTATTCCCGCAACAGTGGCATTAATTTTTATTAGCCAAAGAGATAAAATCCAACGTTCATAAGAGTTTTTTCGAGACGTTAAAACAATTGAGGCGAAGTTTCTAACTATTCCTCCCACAGAGGACAAGTTATACTTAATTAACAAGTCTAGTCTTGTTAACTTTGAGTAACAATGCAAAGGCGCGATATTGAATAACTCCCGTTTGGAGTCAGGCAATTCGCGTCTTTGTTATATATTTGTATATATTTGTGTTTACTTGATGTAGAGATTTGAGTTGTGAGTCGCTAACATAGATATGATATCGGGAAAATAACAATGTTAACTTTTGGGCTGAACTCAGCCAGTGTTCTGGCTCAGGTGAATATAGGAACCAACCCAGCTAGTATTTTAGGAATTTTTCTAGCTATTGCTGGAGCCGGACTATATTTTCTGCGTACTGTACGTCCGGAACTTTCACGCGACCAAGATATATTTTTTGCTGCTGTCGGCTTATTGTGCGGTTTTATTTTTATTTTTCAAGGTTGGCGATTAGATCCTATTTTACAATTTGGTCAACTGCTTTTAGTCGGAACTACCGTATATTTTGCCTTTGAAAGCATTCGTTTGCGCGGAATTGCGACTCAGCAAGCCAAACGCAGCACTCCAATTGTAGACCGCGATCGCGATGTTAGTGACCGTTATGATTATGACGATCGCGGTAAATATGGTGCCGAGGTAGAAGATTACGACAGAGATCCTTTACCTTACGACCCCTATTATGAAGAAGAGCGTCCTAGCCAACGTCCGCAAATTCGGGGAAGTCGGGATAGTCGTTCATCTCGCAACGATTATTATGAAGACCAAGCTCCCCGTCGTCCGGAGCGTCGTAATGATATAGAAAGAATCGAAGAAGACAGACCACCGCGTCGTCGCAATAACAGTAATACGAGTTCCAGTATTAAGCGCACTACAAGTCGCAGTAATCCCAGGCTTGAAGAAACCGATTGGGGTTCGGAACCTCGACCAATTGATGACTGGGATAATTCCATCGCTGAAGAAAGAAGAACATCTCGTCGGAGCAGCAGCAAACCTCCCAGCTCTCGAAGAACTGAAGAAGATATTCAACCTAGAACTTCAAAAAAACGTCGTCCTAGCCGAGATTTAGAACCGAGAAGAGAACGTGGTGTTGATGAAGTCATACCGACCGATTATGAAGATTACAACCCAATTGTTCGTTTAGAAGATGAGAAAGATAATCCCATAAATCTGGGAGATATAGACAAGTAAAATTGCAGTGATGGATTACAGATAGTAAAAAAAATTGAGGTGAAAAAATTTATCCCCAGATTTTGGCGACCATTAGGATTTCATTGGAGTCTTTGTCTTAGTCTGGGTATTTTGCTTGTATCTTGTAGTTATAGTGATATTCCTATTGGTTCTAACTCGCTCAATACCCGCTCTAACGAAGAACAACCAGCTTTGAGCGGAAACGGTCGTTTTTTAGCCTATATATCAAACCGTAGTAATACTCAGCAATTATTATTGTACGACTTAGAACAGCAACAGTTGATTCCGACACCACGTTTGAATCGACCTAATACAATTGCCGAAAGTCCCAGCCTCAGTTACAGCGGACGTTATATAATTTACAGTACTAGTGACCGTGGTAGACCAGTTGTAGCACTTTACGACCGCGCTGTAGAGCAGTCACAAATCCTGACACGAAATTACAACGGCTCAATAAGAAACCCCAGTGTTAGCCCGGATGGTAGATATGTTGTATTTGAAACAAGCATTCGCGGTCAGTGGGATATTGAGGTACTCGATCGAGGAGCAAATATTGAGTTAGATATTCCCAATGCTGCGCCAGTAAGTGTACCACCTGAGTAAGAGGGATGGGGGAGGATGGGGAGTTAGGAGTTAGGAGTTAGGAGTTAGGAGTTAGGAGTTAGGAGTTAGGAGTTAGGAGTTAGGAGTTAGGAGTTAGG
>JAAUSO010000010.1 GCA_012033205.1 Richelia sp. SL_2_1
CCTCATAAAGCACCGGATTGTATGAGTTTTGTCCCGATCAAATGCAGAAGATTCCTTGTAAAAGTTTTTGAAGGATTGCGGGATAGTACTTTTATGGTCAACTCAACTCAAACCGGGACAGCGTAGTCCTTTGTGGCGTAGTAATTCGCGGATTTTAGATTTATATGAAGACCAGCAAATTTACTTTTGCTACGTTCACGTCGGTACCGAAATAGCACGGATAGAATTCCCTCAATGGGTAGTAGAAAATACCGAAATGTTTGAGGAATCTTTGGGGTTGATGTTAGCGCAAGTTCACAAAGGATATGGTTATCCAGTGGCTTTAGCAGAAGCCCACAACCAAGCGGTTGTTAGAGGTGGCGATCGATCTCGTTTCTTCGGTTTATTGGAACGACAAATGATTAAAGCTGGGTTAAAAAATGTGGGAACTTCTTACAAGGAAGCACGGAAGAGAGGAAGTATAGCTTAAATTGAAGGAACAAGAGGAGAAGTTAAGAGTTAGGATCTGAATTTACCTTTGACCTTTAACCTATAACCTTTAACCTATAACCTATTTTTCTCGTTACAATAGTTGTCAAATAATATTGTCCCTGAAAATGCAAAATTTAGGTACTTTACAAATAACAGGGCTGGGTTTAGAACTGTTTCATACTCAAAGTAATACTTCCTTTGAAATTCCCCAGAATTATCCGGTTATTCGTATCGGGAAGTCAAACGAACAGGTTCCTATTGATATTGATGTGTTGGATTTACCTTCGGCTGATATTATTTCGCGAGTCCACGCAGAAATTCTTGTCGAAAATAATACTTATTATTTAATCGATGTGGGTAGTTCTAATGGTACTTTTCTTAATGACAATAAGCTGGAAGCCCGTACACGCTACCCGCTCCAATTAGGAGATCGAATTGACCTCGGTTATGATAAGAAAGTAACTTTTATATTCCAATATAAACAGCAAAGTAAACACACTGCGATTGTACAAACTAATCAACCTACCACTATCCAACATCAACGTATCAGTAACACACAGCAAGTACAATTAGTAGACGGTAAAAGTAAATTTGTTGGTGTTATATTGATGTTTCTAGGAGTATTAATTTTCGCTGCAAATACTCGAATTGGTATTGGTGTTGGTATTTCAACTATTTTATTATTGATTGGGGGAGTTGTAATTATGTTGCAGCGTCGCATCAATCGTAATTGGGGATGGGTTTTAATCGGACTCGGAACTGCCTTAATTGTCTTTTCTGGTAGACTATTCGCTTCGTTTAATCTTTTAGCCGTCCTTTTATCAGCTAGCTTGATATTTGTGGGATATAAATTATTTAAAAGCGGGAAAGTTTTCGGTTATGGTTTGAATTCCCTTAAAGGAAGAAAAGAATAATCATCAGAATTAGATAATTTTTATTCCTAACTTTTACTAAGTTATGAATTTTGTAGTTTGAAATACTGTTCTAGCTGCTGGTTAATCTTTCGATTAATTGAATTATATTATTCTCTAATTTTCTCAGAGCAATGCTTGGTAATCCTTGATGAGAATCACGAATATTCCAGTATTCAACTTTATCTACCCACTCCGGAAATTTTTCCAACATTAAATGACGATGTTCAGCTTCGTTCATAGCAATTATAATCTCAGCAGTCTGAAAATCTTCACTATTAACTTGTATTGGATTTCGTTGTGTTTTAGGAAGAATTACTCCCTGACTTTGAAGTTTTCTGATTGTAAACCAAGAAATAGCCCCAATAATTGGTATTCCTCTACCTAAAGCGATACCTCGTGAATCAGCTTCCCATTCTAATCCTTGCTTTCGAGCTAAATCATTAAATAAGAGTTCTGCAAAACGGCTACGGAAATAATTCGCTGTACAAAGAAATAGAATTTTTTTCATGTATATAGATAGATAGAATGTTTTTGTTTGCGGTTTCTCAAAAAGTTTAAAGCTAAATAGCTTTCATTTCTTGCATTCTTAATCACAAAAAATATTCTTTTTTTATCAGTAATAATCAATTTGATGCTTTGTGTGTAACTATTTAATCTTGTCAAATTACAATTAATATAAAAAGACGTTGCATTGCAACGTCTCTACATTAATCTATTTTCACAATTATTTAAGCCGCACTTTTCAAGCCATTATGTTTGAGTAAGGGTTCGGTACTCGGTTCCCTACCCCGGAAAGACTTAAATACTTCCATCGGGTGCTTACTACCACCGAGCGCAAGTACAGTATCGCGATAACGTTTGCCAGTAGCTTTTATTGCTTGTTCATTTTCTAACCCTGCTTCCTCAAACGCAGCAAAAGCGTCTGCGCTCAATACTTCAGCCCACTTGTAACTGTAGTAACCTGCCGCATATCCACCAGAAAAAATATGTCCAAAAGCACAGAGAAAATTATCTTCAGGTAGTAGTGGTAATATGGTTGTATTCTTGGCAATACGATTACGTACATCATCGAGTGTCTCTTCTCCACCAGGACGATAACGGTAATGTAATTCTATATCCAACAAGCTAAAGTGCAGTTGACGTAACATTCCACTACCGCTCATATAATTGCGTGCTGCGACAAGTTTCTGATAATAATGTTCCGGTAGCGGTTCGTTGGTTTCGTAATGTTTCGCCATTCCCATTAAAGTAGGGCGTTCGTAACACCAATTCTCCATAAATTGACTGGCTAATTCTACAGCATCCCATTCGATATTATTAATACCAGCAGCACTGGGATAATCAATTTTAGTCAGCATATGCTGCAAACCGTGACCAAATTCGTGGAATAAGGTTTCTACTTCGTTAAAGGTCATTAAACTAGGCTTAGCATCCACTGGGGGAGTTTGGTTACATATCAAATATGCTACTGGTAACTGGATATCAGTGTTACCATTTTCTTTGATTTTACGACGATTTAAACAGGTATCCATCCATGCACCACCACGTTTTTCTGCCGGACGGCTGTAGGGGTCTAAATAGAAGTAAGCTATGGGAGAACCCGTTTCATCGGCTATCTGAAAATAGCGGACATCTTCATGCCATACGGTTGCTTGTCCATCAGCAGGAGTGACGCTAATATTAAACAAGCGTTTTACTAATCCGAATAAACCATCGAGAACTTGGGGAAGCGGAAAATAAGGACGCAATTCTTCTTGTGTAAAAGAAAACTTTTCTTCCCGTTGACGTTCTGACCAAAAGCTGATATCCCAATGTTTTAAATCTTCGGCTTCAGTCGCATTTTTAGCCGCTGCAAATTCTTTGAGTTCTGCAAATTCTTTTTGTGCAGCATCATAACTAGTAAGACGCAACTCTTCTAAAAGTTGATCTACCGCTTCGACATTAGGAGCCATTTTACTTGCTAAACTGACGGACGCATAGTTTTCATATCCAAGTAACTCAGCTAACTCCTGTCTTAACTCTAAAATACGCTTAATTATCGGTCTATTATCCAATTCTCCCGAAGATGCACGAGAGATAAAAGCTTTGTATAATGTTTCCCGTAAATCTCGCCGTTTGCTATGCTGCATGAAAGGATAATAACTGGGAAAATCCAAAGTTACGCACCAAGGACCATTTTCAGGAGTTGCGTTTTCTTCACCTGCATCTCGTGCTGTTTGCGCTGCTAAACTCAACCAACTTGCAGGTAAACCTTCAACTTCTTCTGGTGTTACTAAAGTCAAACTAAAAGCTTTAGTCGCATCTAAAACATGATTGGAGAATTTTGTAGAAATTTCCGCCATTTCCATTTGAATAGCGTTAAAACGTGCTTGGGCTTCACCTTCTAAACCAATACCAGCAAGTTCCGCATCACGAATAGCGGATTCAACTATCCGTTGTTGTGCTGAATCCAAAGTATTCCAAGTATCACTTTCTCTTAGTGCTTTGAAAGCATCATAAATCGGTTTACTTTGGCTGAGTCGGTTAGAAAACTCTACTATTTGAGGCTGTGCGGTTTCGTAGGCTTGACGTAATTCTGGGCTATTTTTTACACCCATCAAATGACTAACTATTCCCCAACTCCAAGTTAAGCGTTCGGTTATCTGTTCTAAAGGTTCTACCAAATCGCTCCAACTGGGTTTTACATTCGCTTCTAATTGAGTAAGTTCTTCATTTAATTCTGCTAGTAATTGATTTAAGGCTGGTTCTACGTGTTCTGGTTTAATTTCTCGAAAAGGAGGTAAACCTGAACATTTGAGCAAGGGATTATCTGAAATAGTAACTTTTGCGGTCATAGATGTGTGAGATTTTTATAGAAATATAGCTAATTCAAATTTAACAAAATTGAATTAAATTAAATTAAATTAATAGAGCATTTTATGGATAAATCCTAAACCCACCATAAGTAAAAGTTGAACTTCAATGCCACCGAAATTAGTTGTCGGTTTGAAGATTTGCGTCGGATTTGATTATTGATTTAATCACCGAACGGAAAAAGTTTCCGTTCGGTAAAACCGAAGGCATATCGCGTTCAAAATTCAGGTTTAATCCCGGTTAATTTGAGTTCGCAGGGTTTTCCGCAAGCCAATTAATTAAATCATCTAACTTTGCAAAATCGAGCAAAGCCTCACCCAGCGATTCTAATTGGTTTGTTGATAAGGATTGAACCTGTTCCCGCACAGGTTGGGGTAACTCACCAAAGCGTTTTTGCAGCAACCTTAACACGAGGGTTTGCGCTTGTTTTTGTCTCCCTTCTTGTTCTCCACGTTCGTACCCAATGCGCTCTCCTGTTGTGATGTAGCTCATGCGTCTCTCCTGTTCGTATAGCTTAAATTCTTGCCAAAATTTTGCTTCCAATGTCCTTGGTAAAATCATAACCCAATCGATAAATCGATATAGATTGCGAATATCCCTTTCCTGCCACCCTTGTTCGTATAGCCTGCGAATCAAGCTAAATTTCCAGGTTTTGCGCTCTCCAAGCTTTTTCTTGGTCTGTTGGGTTTTCAAATGCGCCATAACCACCGTCGCAAAGGGATTATCGCTGGCTTCTAATTCTTCCCAACGGTTTTGATAATCAATTAATTTAACGGTGCCAAATTCAAAATTTAGCCTAGTGTCGGGATAATTATAGCTGTATTGGTGGGGTCGCCAATCGGTGCTCGAATCGCACAAAATTGCTACGCTGATGGCGGGTTTGGCAAATTTATCGAAAATCCGCAGGTTGTAGAGAAACATCCTTTTTTCAAACTCGTCCTCGGATTCGGCTTGGATTTCGACGTGGATTAACAGCCAAATTTCTTCCCCGTTGAGTTGCCACACTCGTACTAATTTATCTGTGTAGCGTCTTCCTTGTGCTGCATCGCGATCAATTTGTTGGAATTCCTTGTCGAGAAATTCGTGAGGACGTTCCCAGTCAATTAAGGCTGCGGTTCGGGGGAAGAAAAACTGCATCGCTTGGGGAAAGTAGGCTTCGAGGATTTCTTTCCAGGGGGAGTCGTTATCGGCTCTTGGTAATTCGTCGGTCATCAGGTGGTTGGTAGATGGTACTCCTGTTCTGATATTACCGCGATCGCACCTCTCTGGTTTCTCGTGACGTAGATTATAGTATTAATAAAAGTTGCCCGAAAAGCCATGCAATCCCCTATACATATCTTTACCGTTGAAGAATACCTTGAACTTGAACAAAGCAGCGAAATTCGTCACGAATATATTTGCGGACAGGTATTCGCAATGTCTGGAGGTAGTAAGGAACATAACACAATTACTTTAAATATTGCTCTTCAACTACGTTCTTATTTACGGGGTGGTTCTTGTAGCGTATTTATGGCTGACATGAAAGTAAATATAGAGTTAGCCAGTCAAAATATTCAAAATACTAGAAACATATATTACTATCCCGATATTATTGTAACCTGTGACCCAGATGACCAAGACCGTTTTTCTGTGGATTATCCTTGCTTAATTATCGAAGTGCTTTCACCTAGCACGGAAACAACTGATAGACGGGAAAAACTTGTAAATTACCGAACTTTAGAAAGTTTACAAGAATATGTATTAGTATCCCAAGACGAAATTAAAATAGAGATTTATCGAAAAGATTCTCAAGGAAATTGGTCATTGACAATTTTAGGTAAAGATAATGAATTGCACTTAGATTCTCAGAGTTTAACCTTGACAATGACCGAAATTTACGAAGATGTAATCAAAATATAAATTATTATCTTTGGTTAAGAAATGGTTTTTTCTATCTTTGATTTTGATAAGGATAATAATATTGTGGATAAGTTGTTGTGGGTATTGTGTGATTTACTCCGCTGGGAACGGTATTCATTTGTGGCGGCTGATAAGGGATTGTGCTGTTGATGGGATTATTTAAATAAGGTGAATTACCACTGGGAGGAAGAATATTAGTCCCAGGAGTTACAGGAGTTCCAGTCATTGTAGACGGTTGGTTAAAGTGTTGGTAGGCTAAACGAGATACCGAAGTAATTAAAGTTTCGGCGCGGGAGTCATCTCTAGGACGCTTTACCATGACTGCTGCAATATAGCGCTTGCCTGTGGGTAAATTAATTAAACCTACATCTCCCAACATTGCGCCAATATAACCTGTTTTATTGCCAATTTCTGCTCCTGCACCCAAACCTGTCGGTAATAGGTGCCGTCTTTGATTTTGACGCATAATATCAAGTATACGGTCGCGGGATGTCGTAGTGGGAACTAAATTCCCTTTGCTCACCATTGCGAGTACTTGTCCTAATTCTTTGGGGCTGGTGGTGTTAGTTCCTTCGATATCGGGTAATTGATTGCGGAGTACTGTTGCTGTTAATCCCCAATTGCGAAATCTTTGATTTAAAACTTCTATGCCGCCCATGCGGTCGATTAAGATATTTGTAGCGGTGTTATCGCTAATTACCATCATTTTGGTTGCAACGTCTAATGCTGTGAATTTGCTTCCTACTGGCTGACTTTGCATATCACCGGAACCTCCTGCAACCATTCGTTGCTCCATAACCAACATTTCGTTCGGCTGGATTTTCCCTGCATCTACATCTTGAAAAAAGGCAACAAGTATGGGTAATTTAATGGTACTAGCGGCTGCAAATGTGCTATTTGCGTTTAAATCTACATAATTACCTGTATCTAAATCTGCAATAAAAACTCCAGGTGTCAAATCTGGATTACTACCTGCGAGAATTTGAATAGAACTTTTGAGAGGAATTATTTCTTGGTTTAAATAGAAACTTTGATTATTATTCGCTACTTGGGGTTGATTTTGTTCTACATTCGATAAGTTAGCTGTAGTAACTTGAGTCGCTGGGTCTAGTACTGATAATAATGTACCAACAATTGCCCCAATACCAACTCCTACAATCAATAAGCGTAATATATAAAGCATCGTTCTCGCCATTGGCTTCAGGCGAGTTTTGTGAGATAACTTAACTCTTTTAGTCACCCTTGTTTTAAATTTCAAGGGTGGAATTTTGCCATTTACAGCAGCCGATTTCATTCCACCAGATGCTGCTTGAGATGCATTTCTTTTTCTCAGCCAGGTTTCTGCCGGTGCTTCGATTCTTTCTCGCTTGCGGGGTGTTTTCGCGGTGCTTGAGGAAGAATTAATTACTGTACGCGAAACTGTCTCACCTTGATAAGGCGAACGCGATGTTCCAGTTGCTTTTACTTTACCGTTTCCTGGCTTTTCAACTTTACGTACTTTTTGACGACGCTTTGTAGTTTGTCGTCGTCCAGATGCTGTAATTTTATAACTTGACTCTGACACCGCTACTCCTTATAACCCACTTACTCTGTAAACACGCTACTAACTCCCAAGCCTGTGTTCAATCACGCTTTGTAGCATTTTTGTGTATAGTTTAAGCTATTATTCTGACTTTTGGAGAGTAATAGCGCACATAATTAACATTGATTCACCAGTTTTTATGACTTTCCGGGTTGTGTAAGCGCCCACTGCATTTGTCGTAAAATACCTCTGAGCATGGCGACTTCCTGCGTTTGTAGTTGAGCGCGGTTGTACAGTTGCCGAAATTTTTCCATGCGACTGCTGGCAGTATGGGGATAAAGATACTCAATAGACACCAATAGTGATTCTAACTGTTTATAGTATGCTTCGACAACCTCTAATGATGCGAGTTCGTTATCATCCGTATTAGTTTCAAGGCTATGGTTTTTTGAAAATTGTGCTAGTTCGTAACAGCTAATTGCCACAGCAGAAGCCAAGTTTAAAGAGGCATATCCGACATCAGTAGGAATACGCATAAATTTTTGCGCGTAGTTTAATTCTTCGTTACTTAATCCTCGGTCTTCTCTACCGAAAATTAATGCTGCTGGTTGTGCGGATGCTTCCAATAACCAAGGTAATACTTCGCGAGGACTTTGTAGCGGACTGTTGAAATCGCGGGTTCTTGCTGTGGTGGCGATCGCTCTTTTGCATCCCTGTAATGCTTGGGGTAATGTTGCGACAGATACTGCTGATTCTAAAACGTCTTTGGCATGAACTGCCATTCTTGTTGCTTCTTCCCCTAAATAATCGCATTGGGGATTAACTAAAACCAGTTGATGGAGTGCGAAATTTTTCATTACCCGCGCAATTGAACCGACATTTAATGCTCCACCTGGTTCGACTAAAATAATTTTCACCTCTGATGTATTCATTTTGAATTTCTTTGAATAGGTAATTAAATCCGTGAAATCAGTGAAATCCTTTTCAATCCGTGGTCAGTAATTGAGAATATAAAAAACCGGATATTTAAAACCCGGTTGATATTCTGAGAATTGTCAATCCAAAATCTGTCTTGGAAAGTTTTGGGGTTCGAGAATCTACACCCCAAACTTTCCGCAAATCCAAAATCCAAAATCTTAGACCATTTGCGATGCTTCTACTGTAGGTTGTGGCTGTGGTTGGAACATGAACAAGGAGTAAACGACATCTCGACGGATATTTGTCATCATGTCCAAGAATAGTTCGTAACCTTCGCTCTTATACTCAATTAACGGGTCTTTTTGACCATAACCACGCAATCCTACTGACTCTCTCAAGGCTTCCATTTGTTGTAAATGTTCGCGCCATAAGGTATCAATCCGCTGTAAAATAAAGAATCGCTCGGCTTGACGCATTAATCCGGGTTGAATTTGATCAACTTCGGCTTCTTTCATGTCGTAAGCGATGCGGACTTGTTCGTGTAAAAAGGCTTTAATTTCGTTCATGGACATATCTTCTAAATGGGAAGGTTGTACGTCCGATAGTAAATAAACGAATTCTTTGACCTTTTCAACTAACTTTTCTAATTCCCATTCTTCCGATGGTAAATCTGGATTGATGTAATAATCAACGATGTCATCCATGGTTTTCTCGGCATATTTAATAACCTGTTCTTTGAGGTCTTGCCCTTCCAATACTCGACGACGTTCGGCGTAAATTGCTCGACGTTGATTATTCATTACTTCATCGTACTCGAATACCTGCTTACGAATGTCGTAATAATAGGTTTCAACTTTTTTCTGCGCTCCTTCCAAACTGCGAGTTAACATACCCGATTCTATAGGCATATCTTCCTCTACACGGAACATATTCATTAAACCAGCAACGCGATCGCCACCGAATATCCGCATCAAGTTGTCTTCTAAACTGAGGAAAAATCTGGTGGAACCGGGGTCTCCTTGTCTTCCAGCACGTCCTCGCAATTGGTTATCAATCCGTCGTGATTCGTGACGTTCAGTACCAATCACGTGTAATCCACCTAAAGAGATAATTTTCTCATGTTCAAGGTCTGTAAATGCTTCGTATTCTTTTTTAACGCGGTTGTATGCTTGCCGCATTTTTTGAATTACGGGGTTTTCTGTGGGTGCTTTCTCCGCTGCTACTGCAATTTTATCTTCAGCTTCGAGTTCGGTTAAACTACGTTCTCCATATTCTTTCACAGCAACTTCCACGGCTTGTTTAAGAATATTCTCAGCTTCTTGACTTATGTTCGTTGGAAATACTTGTGGGGAAGCTTTCCAGGTTTTGACTTTTTTGCCGGGAATAAAACCTTGTCCACCACCACTTGAACTTGGTAAAGTTGCTCTGTGAGGGGAAAATACATCCTCGTCTTCTGGTTTGACAATTCGGGGCATTAAGTATTCCCGAACTTTTAAACGCGCCATGTATTCGGCGTTTCCACCCAAAATAATATCAGTACCCCTACCAGCCATGTTAGTGGCGATAGTTACCATTCCTCCCCGTCCAGCTTGAGCGACAATTTCGGCTTCTCGCTCCACATTTTCAGGTCTTGCATTGAGCAATTCGTGGGGAATGCCAATCTCTTTCAACAATTTGCTGAGATATTCTGATTTTTCTACACTTGTGGTTCCTACTAAAACAGGTCTGCCGGTTTCGTGCATTTCGGCACATTCTTTAGAAATTGCTCTCCATTTACCGACTTCTGTCTTAAACACCATATCAGCTAAATCTTGACGCTGCCTGATGCGGTTGGTAGGAATTACAGCTACTTCTAGTTTGTAAATCTTTTCAAATTCGACTTCTTCTGTTTTTGCGGTTCCCGTCATTCCTCCCAACTTCGGATACAACAAAAACAAGTTTTGATAAGTAATCGAAGCGAGGGTTTGGGTTTCGGGTTGAATCTCTACACGTTCTTTGGCTTCAATTGCTTGGTGTAATCCATCACTCCAACGTCTTCCTGGTAATACCCTACCTGTGGATTCATCAACAATTACCACTTCCCCATTGCGAAGAATGTAGTGTACATCTGGCAAAAATAGTTCTTTGGTTTTAATCGCATTAAAGATAAAATGAGCCCAAGGGTCTTCGGGGTCGAATAAGTCGTTTACTTCTAAAAGCTGTTCTGCTTTCTGAAAACCTTCATCAGTCAAAAGTACATTACGAGCTTTTTCATCGACTTCATAATCTTCTTCTTTATTTAATGCTAAGGCAATTTGGGAAGCTTTGACATATTTTTCGGTAGGTCTTTCTACTTGTCCCGAAATAATCAAGGGAGTTCTGGCTTCGTCAATTAAAATCGAATCTACTTCGTCAATTACACAATAATTGAAAGGACGCTGTACAACATCAGCCATTGATGTTGCCATATTATCCCGCAGGTAGTCAAAACCGATTTCGCTGTTGGTAACATAAGTAATATCGCATTCGTAATTCTTTTTCCGTTCCATAGGACTCATGCTGGACTGAATTAGTCCTACAGTTAATCCCAAGAATCGATGTACTTGTCCCATCCACTCAGCATCACGACGGGCTAAATAATCGTTAACGGTAATTACGTGTACACCTTTACCAGTTAAAGCATTGAGATAACTAGGTAATGTAGCAACCAAGGTTTTACCTTCCCCGGTTTTCATTTCGGCAATTTGTCCTTTATGCAGAATCATCCCACCTAATAGCTGCACATCAAAGTGACGCATTCCTAAAACTCGTCTTGCAGCTTCCCTAGTTACGGCAAAAGCTTCGGGAAGAATATCATCAAGGGATTCGCCTTTCTTCAGACGCTGTTTGAACTCTACTGTTTTACCCTTGAGTTCCTCATCAGAAAGAACTTTAATTTCTTCCTCTAAAAGATTAACTTCAGTAATGGATGGCTGGTATTTTTTTAGTTTACGAGCGTTGGGGTCGCCCAACAAGGTTTTTAGCATGGCTTCTTTAATTTAACGGTTCGTAAGGAAGAAAGATTTTATTGATGATGGCAATGATTATAAGTACCGTTACCTTTGATAACCCGAAAAAAGGCTGGGCAAAGATGCATTCGAGCCACAATTAACTCAAAAATAGTACCAATACCAGCCAACGAGCTTACTAAACAGTTGGTTTTAGCAAAGAACTTATATTTATCTAAGATAATAGTATCATTTTGTCCTCAATGCCGCGTCCCAAACGCCGACCGGGTGAGGGTTGGTTTTCCGTATTTTACGGTTCGGGATGAGGAAAGGGAAGTGGGGAGGTGTGGAGAAATTTAGATAGATTATCAAAGGTTCAGTGGATATTGGTTGCTAGACCTAGGAGCCAACCCATAGTTAAACTCCAAATTACAATTATTAATAATATACCAACGGGGTTTTTGTTCAACTTCCGGCGATGACGGTGTTTTGGATAATTTGGCATTTTCAATTTTTTTGAAGCAGGAACTACTTTGAAATATCATAATCTCTCGGCGATTTTCAAGCACTAATAGTTCCTATAATATTTATTAAATATTGTCCATATTATTTATTTTGCGGTTTTTCAGTTTGAATCGAGAAAATGATTGCACCCTAAAAGTAGTTGGTTGAGAAAAATTAAAAAAGGATGTCCCCAATGACCGGAAAAATTCCAAAACTGTGCAGAGCAACTCTTACAGATGCTACTTAGTCTAACTATCGAGTTTGAATCAATCCACAGCAATTTCCACTAGGTAATGCTACTCTCAATGTCAGCAATTACGTATATTCACTAAGTAAAATCCAATTATCAAATACTAAAAAATGTCTCACTATCAAAAATTACTGCGAGTTTCTACAATCGGTAAATCCTTGTACAATATTACTCCTAAGATTGAAGCAATAGTTGCCGAATCGGGTGTTGAAACTGGGCTTTGTACTTTATTTTTGCGTCATACTTCGGCTAGTTTAATAATTCAAGAAAATGCCGATCCTAATGTATTATTAGATTTAGCGAATTTTATGGCTAAACTAGTACCTGAATCGGCGAAATACATCCATGATGATGAAGGTGCGGATGATATGCCTGCCCATATTCGTACTGCAATTACTCATACTTCCGAACATATTCCAATTAATCGGGGACATTTGGTATTAGGAACTTGGCAAGGAATTTATATTTGGGAACATCGCCAACGTAATCATAATAGAGAGTTAGTTGTTCATATTTCTGGATGATTTGAACAAGAGGGATTAGGGAATTAAAACCTGAGAAATTGCCTTTTTGATAATTCACATTAGGCGTAAATTAGTTAATTATTATTAAAAATTAAGTAAATGAAAATCATCGATTTAATTACCTGGTTTGAGGAATGGGCAAATCCTGCATGGCAAGAAAATGGGATAATTGTGGATGGCAGGTGGAACCAGGAGTGTTAAATGAAGATGCAGGGGTGTTGGTATGCCTAACTCCGACTTTGGCTGTGATGCAAGAAGCTATCAACTTAAAAAATGCCGGCAATCCGGTTAATCTAATTTTTGCTCATCATCCTTTGATTTTTACTCCTCCGAAGTCGCTGCGTATTGGTGATGCAATTGGGGAAATGGTACGTTTAGCATTTATTCATAATATTGGTATTTACAGCGCTCATACTAATTTTGATCAGGTAAATGATGGTACGGCGGATGTTTTAGCGCAGCTTTTAAATATGAAGGAAGTATCTCCGATTATAAATACACAACCGGGTTTAGGATATGGACGTGTTGGTTTGCTTGCTCCTAGTTTAACTCTACGGGAACTGCTGACAAAAATTCAAACTTTACTCAAACCGCCTAATTTAATTTTTTCTCCAAATGCGGATTTGGAGATGTCTGTGGAAAAAGTGGCGGTTTTGGGCGGCTCTGGGGCTAGTTTTATTCCAGCGGTAAGTAAAACTGGTGCAAAGGTATATTTAACTTCTGACTGCAAGTTTCATCAGTTTCAAGAAAGCCGTGATACTGGAATTATTTTAGTTGATGCTGGACATTATGCTACTGAACGTCCTGCTTGTGAAGTTTTAGCGCGTAAGTTCGGTGTTTTTAATCTGACTTTTGTACAGTTAAGTCATAAAGATGAGGATTTCCGCCAATTTTTCTTTTAATTTATTCTACGTATATTATCAAAAAAGTATTATTAAATACTTTAAGATACTTCACGCTATTTGGTAAAAGTAAAAAATACTACACAAAAATAAGTATTTACTTGATAGCGTATAAATTGCTATAGTGATATTTACTCCCTTGTGGATAGAGTTGAGAGTTTTAGCTCTAGATGAGCGTTATCTTATAGCTGTGATTTTAATCACAAATTCAAGTGAATAAGATCACTTAAGAATACTTGTAGCTGCGTCAAAATAATAGATGATGAAATGCTAACCTAACTTAACTTTAACTAACAATGATTCGCGCACTTGTTGAATCTGCTTTTCAAACCGGATATTTAAGCGTTGAGTCCGAGGGGTTGCTGCATCAAATGCTAGCTACCAGAATATATCAGGCGGAAGATGTTGCTGCATTAACACGACTGTGTGATGCTGTTCGCGCAGGTAAAGTTAAGCGGGAAGCATCTTCAAATATTTCTACGGGATTTCTGGCGCAAAAATAATCATCATCGTGTCCACAACAAGATATGATTTGCTCTCAAATATTATTTGATAAATAAAAGTTAATATTATTGTTCGATCAGTGGGTCAAGCTGGCCGGATATTGAGTTAAGATATATAACATAGAGGTGGATTAATCGGAGTCCGCACCACCTACTCCCAGCAATGGCAATGATTATAAGTAGGCAAATTAGACAACCGCAATATTCACTTGCTTTGGAGTATCATTTAATTCATAATGATAGAAATGATTTATCAGCGATATTTTATTTGGTCGGCGAGAATTCCCAGTTATTTCATTTCTATGAAGCAAATATTCCTTGAATAACTAATTCGGAGTTGAATTTTTGGAGTGCGGCGAGCAAAATCATTTTGTTAAACCCAAAATTTACGTAAAACTGGCTAAACATCAGTTAATTGTACCGATTTGGGTTATAATACCGCACTGTGTGATTTTGGTTATGTATTGGGTTAATCCCAAATTTTGACAGATTTATTACGTTGAAAAAAAGGTAGAAGCGCACTAATGCTACACCGCAAGATTTATCAACTATGCTGTGATGCGCGGGAGATATGTATTTTCTTGCGGGACCAGCAACGCTGGATTGACAAAGCCCGCATTATAGATATCGAGGGAGATTTAGTCACCCTGCGCTATGAAACTGAAGAAGATGATGAAGTTTGTTCTTGGGAAGAAATGGTTCGTCTTGAAAGTATTGGTGCTGTAACTCAAAAGCTTGCTTCGGTTCCGCGAGGTAATGTTGAACCTCTGCTAACTGAGGATTGTCCGGAAGCTGAACGCATTCACAATCCGTCTAGTGATTCTAATCCTGAGTAAGCTGTTTTTAGTTGTTCATTCTTCGCTTTCAAAGGCTGGACAGTAACCTTCCAGTGTTACTTTAAAATTATACAAAGGGGACGCGGAATTCCAACACCGCTGTCCCCTTTGATGTTTACAGGTTCCGCAGCAATCTATAGTCCCACGGTTGCCGCGATCGCCATTTTGGTTGAGTAATTCTCTTTGAGATAATCCGCGCAATACAAGTTCTTCTCCTTGCCAGCGTACCTCAATTAAGCCGGTGTCGGCGAATTGTTGCCAACGGGGGTCATTTGTAATTCTATTGGTAAGTGTAATCAAGATTGCTGTTTCCAGTTGGGTAAGTTCTCCTGAATAATTAGTATCTGGGGAGAAAGGTTGTAAGAATGTATCTCCGATCGGAAGCTGAACTAGGGTTTGAATTTGGGGAGAATGGACGTGATAGCGATTTTGCAGTTCTTCTAAACCCGTCAAATCAGCTAAATAACTCGGTGAACCATGGACAAAAACAACGTGTTGGGGTCGCAAATTATGAATTAATTGGGTAGTACCTGGTCCATCGCTATGCTGTGCTAACAGGTAGCTTTCTACTGTTCCTAATCCCGGATAATGTTCTGCTTCAACGTCAGTTTTTTCTGGTTGTAAAATCAACCAAGAATGAGATAGCGATCGACAATATTTATTTAAATCGGTTGTGGAGTCGGTAAGGATAATACAGGGAGAATTGCCAACATTGCCTACTATTGAATCTTCTAATCGACGGACGCGGGGACGCACTCGTTCATCCCAAAATAACGGTTGATGACGAGCAAAGTTCTGAACTGATGCGGGAAGATGGGGTAGTAGATCTAAATAAGCATCGCATCCCGCAGCAATATTTCCATCAACCCAAATATCTATATCTCTACCAGTAAAATGATGATGACTACGGAGAAGCATGAGTAATTCTTGACCTAAACCCAAGAGGGGTGTAGGCATTAACACTGAAGTTCCTTCAGCGATTGCACGATTAATTCTTTCTGCTAGTTGATTTTCTTGATGGCGACGATGGGGGTGACGAGCAGTACCGTAACTACCTTCTACAATTAACACATCTAATTCGATTCCGCGTAATTCTTCCAAGCGAAAACCTTCTACCAATCGCGAGTTGGATAAGAAAAAGTCTCCCGTATACAACAATTTATAAGAGCGTTGGGAAGTTGTATAGGTGAGTAAAATTGCTACTGCACCCGGTAAATGTCCGCAGGGAAAAAATTCTACTGTGAGATTTTCTTTAAGTTCTATGACTGTGCGTAGTTCTAATGCTTGGAAAAATGAGCAGGTTTCTTCAGATTTTTGCTCCAACCAATTTAATGGTAGTAACTTACAGGTGACAACGCTGGCATAAATTGGCATCAGGGGAAATGCCTTGTGTAATGCTAGTAATCCTCTTGCATGGTCTGGATGAGCGTGAGTTACTAGTACAATGTCGGCTGGTAACAAAGTATTATTGGGACGTGCGGACTTTTTCAAGTCTTTTGTTAAAGGTGAAATATCTGCTAAACCACAGTCGAGCATGATAAGATGAGGTCCCATTCGCACCAATAGACACATACCTTCGCTATCTTGATGGACACCATAAGTAAAGCATTCTAATTCACTTTGGCTTTCCCCTTCATCAACAGAGGCTATTGAATAGCCTTCGCTCATATATCCCCCCCGCAAATCAAAGATTTATTCAACTTTTAATCATTTTTGCAGAAACAGGAGAGGAAGTAATATCAAATTCCTCTCCATCGACTATTTAAAGAAACATCACGTTTTTAATGCGCCGAACCATTTCCGTGATAGTTGTCTGAATCATAAAAACCATTCTTGGTCCCAAAAATTAAGCATGACAATGTAAACACGACTGTCAGTACTACTAGAATTAGCTTTACATCCATATTCTTTACCTTTTACTTTTATAAGTTCCTATCTTTATAGGATACTGCTGCTATCAACTAGATGACAGAGAAAATTTTAATAGCATACAATTGCTAATTTTGCAATGAGTAAACTTACTCCAATCCGTCAGATTGTAGTTCATCTTGGGTAGTGTGTCTATCTCACATTGCTACATTTTCGGTTTTATTCTCATTCTTTTTTCCACTTTCAGTAAACCAAAAAGTTTTCTCCGAACAGCGAATGATATTAGATACCATCTCAATAAATTTAATAGTAGTGATAAAGCCGCAGGGATGAACCATCTTAGACGAGCGAAGATACTCTCAGGACTTACGTACGCAACTGGCACATTGCGATAGCGTATGCGTAAGCGCAAATCCACGTAGTGTCCCCGAAGGGGAAAGCGAGTAAGGCAAGCAGATCGCCATTTGCTAGCACATTAGTACTATCAAGACTCATCGGTAAAATCAGCCCTTCTTATAATTGTTAACAGTAATTAATCTGGTAAGTAGTCTTTCAAATTTAATGAGAAAATGATTATGGAGTGCATCATTAAATTGGTTAGCAATGAGATTTACTAAACTTAATTATTGCCAATACTTCCGCCAGTAGTCAGATTAATTATACAATTACAAACTTAGCAGAACATTTAGAACAGATAAGTCATGACACAATCAATCGCTATCTTAAAAATGAAAAATTAACTCCACGTTTACTTTGGGATAACGTTAAAGATTTAATAGTTGTTGACGAGGATACTTGTATTATATTTGATGATACGGTTTTAGATAAAAGATTTTCGGCTATAAATGAAGATATAGAAAGTGGTAAAACAATAAAGATTAAAGGGTTTCCTGCTGATCAAAAAGTGAAACAATTCCTTGGTTACTGTCTCTACCGATAGAACGGATTATGTCGCAACTAATGACTTATCTCAAAGTTATGAAGGATGTTGCACAACAGGTGTGTAAAATCCGTTGGAAAATAGAGGAGCCAGCGCGTTGCGGGGGTTCTCCCGTTGTAGCGACTGGCATGAGTTTCATAGGGAAATAAAGCAGTTAACTGGTATTGAATCTTGCCAATGTCGCAAAGCACGTCTTCAACGAAATCATATTGCCCCTCGTGATGTTAGTCTGGCTTAGACTTAAAAACTTAGCTTATAAAACAGGTGAAACTGTTTATCAAATCAAGCATAATTTACTTTCCAATTATCTAATTGAGCAGCTAAAACGCCTAGATATTATGATGTCTCCTGTGTAGCTTTTTATGCGCTCGGTGCGCGAAGCGCACCATAGAAGAGTGCCAGTTGCGTAAGCCCTGACAATTAAAAACTGAAATTATGAGTCCATATTGATGACATTACCCATTAATTGATTTCCGGGAATATCCGTTCTTTCTTCTTCAATATCTTCTTTTTCAATCCAAAGAAAAAGAATAGCGAAAACGGGGAAAGGTAAAATATAAAAAACTAAGGGAATCATTATCCAAGGCAACCAGGAAGCTGCGTATTCTCCTGTAAGTTGCGTCATATCTACCATGATTTATTCTCCTGTTTAGATAGAAGTAAATAGTGATTGCAAATTTCGTTTTTATTTGGAGTTTTTAGCCATCAGCTAATATTAACTGCACCGCGAAGAATGGCATCTAAAGCATCAAAATTTTCTAGTAACAAGTATGCAAATATAGCCCCACCCATTGAACCTAGAAATACTCCGCCATTAAGTTCGTTCCATTCTTCACGAGTTTTTAATGGTCTCAGAGGGTCTTTACAATAAGAGCTATAAGCTCCACGGGGATTTCCTTGAAAAGTAGTCAAAGCAAAAATAGAAATGCCCAAACAGGCTAATGCAGTGATAAAAATAGCCGTAATTAATCCACTTAAATTAGCTCCATGAGCAGTTTCTCGAAGTGGTCCAATTACCACCTCTGGTCCCACTAAAAAATAACCATGAGCCATACCAATTTCTAGCCCTCGCATAAAAGGTGTTAAGCCTTTACGATAGGCAGGCAAATTATTAATAAAGGCTTTTGCTAAGGGAGAATCGTTGATTGGTGTGGATAAATTAGCAAGAAAGGGGTTGTCTTGATATGGTTTGATCACATCTATTTCGGTATTAGCCATATTTACCTACTGATTGTTTTTGTAATTTGTAATTTTTTGAAAATCTCTTATCTTTTATTTTAAAAATAAATAGTCTATAAATACAATGTTGATGCTTAATTGTTATAAAAATCAATATTCAAGGAATCTTTTCGTAATAATTAATCATAAGAAAATCCTCTAACCATTAGGCTTTGGCTCACAGGTCAGAGGAGGTCGAATGACAAATTTTGTAAAGCTTAAAAATATTTTTTTCGTTTTGATAATATTGCGAATAAAATAATCTAACTATTTTAGGACTTACACACAGACTAGGATTTTATGTCATTACGAAGGAAGCAAAGTAATCGTAAAGGCTTATTTTTAGTTGTTGCCTAAGTCCTATGCAAATTTTCAGAAAGTTGTCACAATCGCGGCAAAAATAATCATATTAACAACTTTCTTTTTCAACAATCATTTAATGATGGTTAATTGTTAACAGTTATCACGGTTAACTGATAACTGATAACTGATTTAACCTAATCGACTCGCCGTTGAAGCAATTAGAAATGCTCCATAGGTAGCAATATAACCAACTGTGAAGTGGGTTAAGCCAACCAAACGAGCCTGAACAATAGACAAAGCAACAGGCTTATCTCTCCAATAACCAAAAGATAATGGTGTTTGTTCGTGAGCCCAAGCGAGAGTTTCAATCAACTCTTGCCAATAACCCCGCCAAGTGATTAAGAACATGAAACTCACAGCCCAAGCTAAGTGTCCTAAGAGGAACATCCAAGTCCAAACAGCAAGGTTATTAGTACCGTAGGGATTGTAACCGTTAATCAGGGATGCTGAATAGTTCCATAAATAATCTCGGAACCAGCCCATTAAATAAGTAGAATTTTCATTGAACTGGGCGACATTCCCTTGCCAAATAGCTAAATGCTTCCAGTGCCAGTAGAAGGTTATCCAACCGAGGGTATTGAGCATCCAGAATATGCCTAGGTAAGAAGCATCCCAAGCGGAGATGTCACAAGTCCCGCCACGACCTGGACCATCACAAGGGAATGAGTAACCAAAATCTTTCTTATCCGGCATTAGTTTGGAACCACGGGCATCCAAAGCACCCTTAATTAAAACCAAGGCGGTGACGTGCAAACCGAGAGCAATTGCATGGTGAACCAAAAAGTCACCAGGACCAATTGTGAGGAATAACGAGTTAGTACTACTATTGATGGCATCTAGCCAGCCTGATAACCAAACATTAGCGTGATTAGGCCATGCTGTAGAAGCAATACTATCTGGATTCGATAACAAAGTATTAAATCCGTAGAGTGCTTTACCATGAGCCGACTGGATAAACTGAGCAAATACTGGCTCAATCAGGATTTGTTTGTCAGGTGTACCGAAAGCAACCTCTACATCATTGTGAACATACAATCCCAAAGTATGGAAGCCTAAGAATAGAGACACCCAACTCAAGTGAGCAATAATCGCTTCTTTGTGCTGCAAAACCCTGTCTAACACATTACCCTTATTCAATTCTGGGTCATAGTCTTTAATCCAGAAGATAGCAGCGTGGGAAAATGCCCCTACCATCAAAAATCCAGCTATGTACTGGTGATGAGTATACAGCGCTGACATGGTAGTGAAGTCCCTAGCAATGAAAGCGTAAGGCGGCATTGAATACATATGCTGTGCCACCAAAGAACTTGCTACACCCAAAGCAGCTAGCGCTAAAGACAATTGGAAATGTAATGAGTTGTTGATTGTGTCATACAGTCCTTGGTGAGGTAAATTGAACTGTCCTTCTACCTTTTGCCCAAAGAAGTTTTTAGCATTGAGCATTTCCTTCATGCTGTGACCGATACCCCAGTTGGTACGGTACATATGTCCCGCAACAATGAAAATTACTGCGATCGCCAAGTGGTGATGGGCCATATCTGTCAGCCACAGCGATTCTGTTTGCGGGTGAAAGCCACCTAAAAAGGTGAGAATTGCCGTTCCTGCACCTTCGGAAGTACTAAATATATGATTGGCGGTATCTGGGTTTTGTGCGTAAATTCCCCAGTTTCCCGTGAAAAAAGGTAACAATCCTTTGGGGTGGGGAGCCACAGCCAGGAAATTATTCCAACCAACATGAATACCGCGAGATTCTGGGATTGCAACGTGAACCAAATGTCCCGCCCAAGCCAAAGAACTAATACCGAATAAACCTGCAAGGTGATGATTTAGACGAGATTCATTGTTTTTAAACCAAGCAAGTCCAGGACGAAACCTAGGTCTGAGGTGCAGCCATCCTGCGAATAAGAATACAGCAGCAAGCAGTAAAAGAAACAACGAACCAGCATAAAGTTCATTATTTGTTCGCATACCGATGGTATACCACCAGTGGTAAACACCAGAGTAGCAAATATCAACCGGATTACGCGCTCCGGCTTGCGTAAAAGCCTCAATTGCTGGTGGTCCAAATTGAGCATCCCAAATAGCGTGAGCGATGGGATGTACATGGAGTGGATCTTTAATCCAAACTTCAAAGTTACCTTGCCAAGCAACGTGGAACAAAATACCCGATGTCCATAGAAAGATAATCGCCAAATGACCAAAATGAGAAGCAAAAATCCTTTGATAAAGATTTTCCTCGGTCATTCCGTCGTGACTTTCAAAATCATGAGCAGTTGCGATCGCATACCAAATGCGACGAGTCGTCGGGTCTTGTGCCAAGTCTTGGCTAAATTTGGGAAATTTAGTTGCCATACACTTTGATTGTTTGTAATACTGGATTTTTTTTGTTTTTTGCGGAGTAGAGTGCGAGCAAGATGCTCGCACTACCTTAACCCATCAAAATTAATGAAAAGAATTATTAGTGGTTTACCACATTAATTTTGAGGGGTATTACTTCAGTCCTATTTATAGGACTTTCGCTATTAGACAGGGACTTTCAGTCCCTGGCGGATTAGATACCCACCCCGCATCATTAATGTGGTCGAATACTAGGTGAGAATGGATATTCTTAAGGCTCTATCTGAGATAACAGAGGCACACCGAAGCTTGATTTAACCAAGTGCGCTCATTCGCGCTAGGAAGAATGCCCAAGTGGTAACAATTCCTCCCAATAGGTAGTGAGCAACTCCCACAGCCCGACCTTGAACGATACTTAAAGCACGGGGCTGAATCGCAGTAGTAATTTTCAACTTGTTGTGCGCCCAAACAATCGATTCAATCAGTTCTTGCCAGTAACCGCGACCGCTAAATAGGAACATCAAGCTAAAGCCAAAAACGAAGTGTCCAGCCAAGAACATTAACCCGTATGCAGAAAGTGCTGTATTGTATGAATTGATTACTTGGGAAGATTGCGCCCAAAGAAAGTCCCGCAACCAACCATTATTGGTAATCGATGACATCGCAAAGTTGCCACCAGTAATGTGAGTGACTGCCCCATTTCCATCAACCGTCCCCCAAACATCCGATTGCATCTTCCAAAAGAAGTGGAAAATTACCATGGACAGGGAATTATACATCCAGAAAAGTCCCAAGAATACATGGTCCCAAGCAGAGACTTGACAAGTACCCCCGCGACCTGGACCATCGCAAGGAAAGCGGAAACCAAGGTTTGCTTTATCTGGAATTAACCGGGAACTACGGGCAAATAATACACCTTTGAGCAGAACTAGTACTGTGACGTGAATTGTAAAAGCGTGGATGTGGTGGATTAAGAAATCAGCCGTTCCCAAAGGTATAGGCATCATTGCCACTTTACCACCGACGGCAAGAATACCGCCTCCAAAGGCATAGCTTACAGGCTCGTGCAAACCTGGAGCCGTTATTCCCAGTCCAGAGGTTTGTAAATTGTGCAAACCCCCAAACATATTGCCCAAAGGTGTAGCCGCTTGCAATCCCAGATTTCCAATTGCCATTGTGTGAATATGTTGTATCCACTGAGCAAAAATAGGCTGCAATTGAATTCCCGTATCCGAGAACATATCTTGAGGACGACCAAAAGCCCGCATTGTGTCGTTGTGACAATAAATTGCAAAGCTGTGGAAGCCGAGGAACTGACACACCCAAGCGAGGTGAGAGATAATTGCATCTCGGTGTCGAATTACGCGGTCTAATACATTATTATTTACTTCCGGGTCATAGTCTCGCACCATATAAATTGCTGCATGAGCGGCGGCACCGACTATTAAAAAGCCTCCAATCCATATATGATGCGTGAACAGAGATAAAACTGTGGCATAGTCTGTTGCCAAATATGGATAGGGCGGCATTGCATACATATGATGGGCAATATGATACTTAGAGAGCCCAACATTGCCAGATTGAGTGATAACTGAGCGTGCCAGGAAGTTGTCAGGACTTGGTAAAGACCTTTATGACCTCTAGGACCAATAAAGCTCAAAAATGGCAGCATATTGGGACTTCTCAGGTCATCGAGCATGAGTTTGATATTATGACCAATACCCCAATTAGTGCGGTACATATGACCAGCAACAATGAACATTACAGCTATAGCTAAGTGATGGTGAGCTACATCTGTTAACCACAAACCGCCAGTAGTAGGATTAAGACCACCGTTAAATGTCAGAAATTCTTTGTATCTACCCCAATTCAAAGTAAAGAATGGTACCACTCCACTGATAAAACCCCAATCAATACCGGGATATAATCTTCCCATCAAGCTAGGGTTCAAGATGAATTCATGAGGTAGAGGAATATCCTTAAGAGCTACTCCAGCATCCAGCAGCTTGTTAGTAGGTAAAGAAACATGAATTAGGTGTCCGCACCAGCCCAAGGAACCCAAACCTAAAAGTCCAGCCAAGTGATGATTTAACATCGACTCAACATTCTGAAACCATTCTAGTTTGGGAGCGCGTTTGTGATAGTGGAACCAACCAGCAAATAGCATCAATGCTGCCATTACCAAGGCTCCAATTGCTGTGCAGTATAATTGGAACGCATTTGTAAATCCAGCACCCCGCCACAACTGGAAAAGTCCAGAGGTGATTTGAATCCCGTGGAAGCCATCACCCATATCGGCATTCAAAATTTCTTGACCAAATATAGGCCAGACTACTTGAGCGCTTGGTTTAATACCAGTGGGATTTGTCATCCAAGATTCAAAATTGGAAAAATTTGCCCCATGAAAATACATCCCGCTCAACCAGATAAAAATCACTGCTAAATGTCCAAAATGAGCAGCGAAGATTTTGCGAGATACATCTTCTAAGTCACTGGTATGAGTATCGAAATCATGAGCAAGAGCGTGCAGATTCCAAATCCAAGTTGTGGTTTTTGGGCCTCTAGCAAGGGAGCGATCAAAGTGTCCTGGTTTTGACCACTTCTCAAAAGAAGTAGGCACCGGATCTTTATCGACTACTATTTTTACTTTTTGCTCTCGCTCTGGAGTTATTGTCATAATGATTGCCTCCTTTTTGCAATAGGGTTGGGGGGGAATCTCTTGTATTTTTTCATCAAGGTGATAGCCCCAAAGACTTGATAAATAAATCTTTCATCGTTATTCACCAGACTATAATTACTTCACAGGCATTACTATTTGAGAAGATAAATCCAAGGGGAAAGAGTAAATTTTGCCTTCGTCCATCACTTTTATTCCTAAATCAGCCCAGCTAATCGAATCAGCCCAGCTATTGATTACTCGCCCTTGGCTATCGTGTATGTGCTGATTAAAATTCAAGCCATTGATATTAAATGCCATAGAAACGACACCCAAAGCCGCAGACCAAATTCCTACCACCGGCACAATTGCTAATAACAAATGCAAATTGCGCTTGTTTATGAAGCTCAAGCGATGCCAGAGAAGCCTTCCCAAATAATTATGGGCTGCCATGAAATTGTAACTTGATTGATTGTGTTTGTGACGATGTTCTCTGGGAAAGTTTAGAGTCGAAGTGACTAAAGAACCATGCATAGCGCTCAAGAATGCCCCTCCCAAAACTCCAACTACTCCAATCATGTGAAATGGATTCATCAGAAAATTGTGTTCAGCTTGTAGCTTGAACATGAAATAGAAAGTCCCCGAAATTCCTAAAGGCATTCCCTCACAAAACCCTCCTTGTCCAATTGGATAAACTAACAGTACTGCTGCTGTGGCACTGACTGGAGCAGAGAAAGCTAAACTAATCCAAGGACGCATTCCCAAACGATAACTCAACTCCCATTCCCGATCTTGATAGCAATAGATGCCAATCAAAAAATGCAGCACAATCAGCTGATATGGACCTCCATTGCACAGCCATTCCTCAAAGGACGCTGCTGCCCAAACAGGGTAAAAGTGCAGTCCAATCGCTGCTGATGTGGGAACAACCCCAGCAGTAATAATGTTATTTCCTTGTAACAAAGAACCAGAAATTGGTTCTCCCCAGCCAGTCATATCTACGGGAGGAGCAGCAATAAAGGCAATTATAAAAACAATTGCGGCAATGGAAAGAGTCGGTATCATCACTAGTCCAAACCAGCCAATATACAGACGATTATCGGTGCTAGTTACCCATTCACAAAATCTTTCCCATACCAAAGAAAAATCGCTTCTTTCTACAAGATTGTTTGGATTTTGATGTTTATCGACCAAATCACTATGGCTTGAGGTCGTAATTGTGCGTTGTAATTCAGACTGTACCATTTAATTAATGGCTCCTTAGTCTAGGGTAGAGGTCACTAAATTTTAGATTTTGGATTTAGGATTTTAGATTGATCGGGAAAATAATCCAGGGGCTTGTGATTTTTTTATCCAAGGAGGAAGTTTGAATTTGAATTATTTAATCCAAAACCCCGATACTTGCTGTTCAAAAAGTCGGAACGCAATGCAGTATTGTCCAAATCTAAAATCTAAAATTCATGGTTGACAATGTAATCAAAGAATTTCAACAGAACATTCAACTTTTGAGAAAATATATCTATTATTAGCATTTGAGAAAGTATCTACTTCTGATTTACTAATGATATAAACTCCAATTTGTTGATGATTTATGATGAATTTTCTCAGCAATAGATTAGTTGCTATTTGGAGAATAAAAAAAAGTTCTGAAGAACTTATGAAGAAGAAGATTATATTTACAAAAGCTTACATTTATGTAAATATTTATTTAAATAAAATACGGCAAATTCAGTTATTAATATTCCCAATTCAGTGCAACCGCGACTTGTCTAGCTAAGGTTAATAAATCAAAAGGCTTGATAATTGCTGCCGTTACTCCAAGTTCGGTTAATTGAGACAATTCTTGATACTGTTCCGTAGAAGTTAATAAAATTATCGGGATTTGCTGAGTAGTCGGTTTATTCTGTAACTCTTGCAATATGGTATTGCAATCAAAATCAAATATAATTTCATTCAAATCCAAAATAATTGCATCAGCTTGTTCGGTTGTAGCTTTGGCAATAGCTTCATTTAGGGAGTTCGTGATTACAACCGAACAGCCTGCTATTGTTTCTAAGCAAACCTGAGTAACTTCCTGTATGGCATCTACATTTTCAATAATTAGTAGGATACGTCGGTGGTTCACTATTTACATTTACCCATGGGTGCCAAGTATTTTCTGGCTACCAAATCCCGCTGGTGGATACTTGTTGAATTATTTTTGGTGATTTGTTAGCCAGCTTCACCTTGTAGGGTAAGTAAAAACTATGAATAACCCATGAAGAAAATACAATTCTCATTGCAAAACTTGAGTAATTTCGTGAGCCAAAGTAAACGGATCATAAGGTTTGGTTATAACTCCGGCAACACAAAGTTGAGTAAAATGACGCTTTTCGGCAGGTTGAGCTTTTGCTGTGAGTAGAATCACAGGAATATTTTGGTAATCGGATTCTCTTGTAGTTTCTCAAAAGTTGTCAACCCGTCCATCTCTGGCATCATTACATCTAGAAGAATCGCATCAGGCTGCTCTGTTGCGGCTGTAACTAAACCTTCTTTACCTGAAGCAGCACTCAGAACTTCCCATTCACCTAAAATTTCTAAACACATTTGAGTGGCTTCTCGGATATCTCGATCATCATCAATGATTAAAATACGTTTGGTCATATATTGCACCATTAAAACTATAGTCAAAATAATTACTAATTTTTTAGCTTCGTTTTCACCCGCCTGATACTGCAAGTCCCCGCTCTTATAGCATAAGTCCATTAAAATGGACTGAAAATACAGGAAATAAAATCTAAAAATTTATAACTATAAAATTTATAATTTAGTTAATTATTTGTAAGTTACAAAATATGTGTTTGCTCATTTTTTCTTTTGCCAATAGCTAATGATTACTCATTAAGAGGTAATGTAAAATAAAAAATACTACTACGACCTAAAATACTTTCAACCCAGATTTTACCACCGTGTTGTTGCACAATACTGCGACAAATTGCTAATCCTAAACCCGTACCTCCTTGATGTCGAGAATTAGAAGCATCAACTTGTTGAAAACGGTCAAAAATGGTTTCGAGTTTATCTTCAGGAATTCCTCTACCTTGATCTTTGACTTGAAATAATATTTGAGAATCTTGTACTTTGGCTCCAAGGAAGACTGTACTATGTGGTGGTGAAAATTTAATCGCATTGCTGAGTAAATTAGTTAATGTTTGAATGATTCGATCTGGGTCTGCCCATAATTGTACTTCAAAAGGTTTCAACGCAAGTTTGATTTCTGCTTTCTCAGCCATTGCTCGCATTTCATCTACTGCTTGTATCATCAATTCTGCGGCATTGCAATTTTGTTTTTCCATCGTTACTTTGCCAGAATTAATCCGTTCAATATCAAGAATGTCATTAATTAAACGCACTAAACGATTGGTATTATCAAAGGCAATTTCCAGCATCCGTTGACTTTTCGCGGGTTGATTGTTCAAGGAACCATGGGAAAGTAAACCTAAAGCGCTGCGAATGGAAGTTAAAGGTGTCCGCAATTCGTGACTGACAACTGAGACAAACTCATTTTTCATTCGTTCTACTATTTGCCGCTCGGTAATATCTTTAAAAATTACAACAGCACCTACAATCTGATTCTTTTCTAAAATTGGTGTACTAACATACTCTACGGGGAATTTTGTTCCATTTCGACGGTAGAATGTGTCGTCAACAATATGCTGGACTGCACCAGTTTTTAATGTGGCATAAATCGGATTTTCTTCCCAAGGATAAGGACTTCCGTCTGGCTTAGAATGATTCAATATCCTGTGCATAAATCTTTCTTCAGACTGATGTGGAAATTCCGAAAGAATGTAGCTTGGGTAAGAATCTAAATTCTTATTGGCGATTGAAACAATCAATTCTTCTACCCGATATCCCAACATTCTTGCTGCTGCTGGGTTAACAAAAGTCAGTTTACCTTGGGAATTTAATCCGTAAATTCCCTCGCCTGCGGAGTTTAAAATTAACCCACTTTGCCTACTCAGGCGTTCAAGTGAGGCTTTCGCTTGTTCGCGTTCGCTGATTTCTCTCCGTAATTCTGCTGTTCGTTCTTGTACTCGCTGTTCTAATTCGGCATTCAAGGCAGAAATTTTTAACTCTGCTTGTTTGCGTTCTTGGATATCTCGTTCCAAATCAACATTCAGAGCATAAACTTGCTGATACAGTTCGTATTGATGAATTGCCGTAGCAAAGTGACTACCCAAAGCTAAAGCAAGTTCAATTTCTGCTGAAGTCCATTCTTGTACTTGACCTTGCTTTAATTCTTGCCATGTCTCAAAAGATACTATCGGGCGCTGTTGTCGGGGGTCATCGCGATCGCGTTTTCTGCCCCATAAAGTTTCGATCTCAATTTCGTGGCGAAAAATACTCAAATACCCTAACTTGTGCTGTCGAGATTGCAGTTCGATAACTAGCAAGCTACGAATTTTGTTGTTTAAAAAAACCCTTTCTAAATATTCTGGTAAAGCAACTTGATGTAAATCTGGAATTATCCGGGCTTGAATTCCATTACTGCAAGTGACTTGTTCCTCTAACCATTGTTGCCAAGTCGGATGTTCCTCAAATTTTTCTCCACTTTGATTAAGTTCCCACTGCCCACAAACAAACAATTGTGCTTGCTCTTGAGGATTTTGGGGAACTATGTAAATTCTGCCACCCGCCCCTTGCAAACCATTCACAGTTAATTCCAAAGCCTGTTGTAACTGCATTTCGGTCATTGAATGCAGCAGCTTGGTAACTCGGTTAATCATCGCTTCTTGTGCTGCTTGAGCGCGGGTTTGTTCTAGTAGGGTACTTTGAGCGATCGCAATTGATAATTGATCTACAACTAGCTGGACAATGTGTAATTCTCGTTGTGTTACCTGTCGTGGGGAACTATGGTGAGATACTAATAATCCCCATAATTGCTCGCGATGAAAAATCGGCACGACTAAAGAGGACTGTACACCCATTGATGTGAGATATTCTACATGACAGGGGTCAACAGGACGAAAGCGAATATCATCAGCGATTGACTCTCCAGTTTCGGGAGAAGTTAATGGACTTACGCCAATTTGTTGTGTAGCTAAATCTACAATTGAACGCTGACGTGCTTTGATAAATAATTCACGTGCTTCGGGTGGAATATCTTCTGCGGGAAAATGTTGTCCTAAAAGCGATGGTAAACGTTGTTGGTTAACTGATTCAGCAACTACTTTTCCACTACCATCTGCATCAAAACGATACACTTTAACTCGGTCTGTTTCCAATAATGTACGTACTTCTGTGACTGTTCCGGTGAGGATTGCCGGTAATTCTAGGGATTGACGAATCCTAGTTATCATCCGGTGTAGAAGTACCTCAACAGAAGCAATTAACTTTTCACCACTGTTGGAGGATTTATCTGAACTTTGGGGACGTGGGTTATTAAACTGCATTATCTAAAAGATGAAAAAATCTAAATTGCAAGATGAAAAATGAAAATATTCGCTAATTAGCTACACCATTAATAGTTTGAAATAATTTGATTCGCTCTAAGCGATTGAATATGTGAGTCACTAATTCCGGTCCAACAATAGACTTGCTCAAACATTCGTTAGCACCTGCATTAAAGGCTTTTTGTATAGTATCAGCATCATTATGAACTGTGAGAAAGACAATAGGTAATCCACTCCAACGTGGTTCATTTCTAACTACTTGACACAAATCAATACCATTAATATCAGGCATTTCCACATCAAGAATCAGTAAATCTGGGGAATTTTTCATTAAAATATCCCAGAAGCATAATGGCTCATTTAATGTAGAAAGTTTTAGTCCACAAGGTTCTAATAATTCCCTAATTAAACTTAAAATTTGTGGATCGTCATCTACCACCATAACTTTGCCATCTTGGGAGCGGCTTTGTGTCAATACCTGAGAAATCAATTTTAATAAATGTTCGGGAAGTAATGTTTTTTCTAAAAATATATGAGTAAATAATCGCGACAATTTTACCCGATTAGCTAAACTATCATCAGTTGTGGATAGTATTACTGGGATTGGTGGTGTGGAACAATTCGTTAATTTGGCAAGTTGATTCAGACTGTCTTCTCTTGTCTTGGCAAGGGCAATACTCAGTAAAACTACATCAATTTTAGGCTTAGTTAATGCTTCTTTTGCTGCCAATAAATCTCTGACTAATTCTATTTGTATTCCCGATGCAACTGCCAATTTAATCATGCTATGGACTAGTTTTTCATCGTCATCAATTATCACCATTACAGAAGATTTTTCACACTGCACAGTTTTTTTAGATTCTTTAAAGGCAGGCTGTTTAATTTCCTGTTGTAAAAGTTTGACTAATTCTCTCAAATAAAGTCCCTGATTTCGGTCTAAATTAACTTGCAATTTGAAAATTTGTTCTATTTCTCTAGCGAGATCAGAACCTTGGGAAAAACTAAAAATTCCCAATCTTCCAGCCAATTTGTGCGCTACTCTTTGAGCGTTTTCTCTTAATTCTTCCTCTAAATTATTCTCTAGTAATGCACTAACAGCTTGCTCTAAAATTTCTACACCCTCAATACTTTGTACTTTCAGTTTCTCCCATAATTTAGTTAATGCTTCTTTAGTTTGCTGTTGTTTATTGCTTAGTTTATTTGGTTTATTTTGATGTTTTTCTCTAGAAAATTTTACTTTATCGTTTGCAGCATCTTTGAGGCGATAACCCAAACCATAAACAGTTTCAATCAAATCATTCGGCGCTCCGGCTCTGGTCATTTTCTGCCGTAAACCTTTAATGTGAGCAGTAACTGTCTCCTCTTTAGGTGCTTCGTCCATAGACCACAAATGGTCTAAAATGTCACTTCTATTAAACACAATATTACGGTTACGAAGAAAAAGCTCCAGCAAACGATATTCTTTGGGAGTTAAATTGAGCAAATGACCGTTATAAGTAACTTCCGTACTACCAGGGTTAAGACACAGGTTTTCCCATTGTAAAACTGTTTGTATCGGTGTATTTTTACGACGTAATAAAACCCGAATCCGAGCTAATAATTCTGTGATTTCAAAAGGTTTGACCACATAATCATCTGCTCCAGCATCTAATCCCAACACTTTATCATTGCTGGAGTTTTGGGCTGTTAATAATAAAACGGGCATTTGATAATTATGTTGTCGCAACTTCTGACAAAATTTGATGCCATCGATTTCGGGTAAGATAACATCAAGCAAAATTAAGTCATAGGTGAAAGTCTCGACAAACTCCCAGCCGAGCAAGCCACTATCTGCAATATCTACCATATAGTGTTGATTACTAAGAATGTTTTCTAAAGCTTTGGCAATACACTCGTCATCCTCAACTATTAAAATTCTCATTTAATCAATACCTCTAAAATCTGGAAACTAAGCTTTTTCCACAGAGTTATAACAATTGACCAAGAAGTTGGCAGCAAAAAAGTTGTTTACCACAAATTCTTAGTCTTACTAAGTCATGCTCTTGATTTTTTATAGATATATGCTGATAGCATCTATAAAGAAAATCTATCTTTAATCACCAAGCTAATTTGAAATTTTTTTTATTGTATTGAAAATCATTATTAACGAGTTTCTTGTCTAAAAGTTACTTAGCTTCAAGAAAAAATAAGTTTCTTTACTTTAATTTATATTTTGCACTTCAGAACATGATGAAGATTTGTAAAGATAAAAATCGACTTCATTAGTTCTTCATTTTTAATTACTATTGTGATTTTCATAAGTTGAGTTGAGAGCTTTGAGAACTGCATCTTAATTAGCTCGTCGTTACCACCTCATCGCATATGATTTTACAAAAGTTATAGGGATGAGGGGGGATTCTTCAACAAAAAATCAACGGGGAACGCCGTTAGCGGGCAATAAGGTCGAAATTTCTGAGAGTAGCAATTTATTAATTTGTTTAGAGTATTTATTTAGAATTGCCAACATCTCAGTAGTTGCAGCTAATAGCTAACAATTAATGTTGAGCTATATGAAACCAGTTTTCAGATATTCTCTGACACAAACGGCAATTTAACTTTTTCACATTTTTTCGTAACCAATAGTAATCAAACTTCATACCACTGTTGAACTTATGACTACAGTTTCACAACAACAGCCTAGCCGTTTTCCCACGTGGGATAGGTTCTGCGATTGGGTAACTAGTACCGAAAATCGGCTGTATATCGGCTGGTTTGGTTTCCTAATGATTCCTTTACTAGGAGTCTCCACTTGCGTCTTTATAATTGCCTTCATCGCGGCTCCACCCGTAGACATTGACGGAATCCGGGAGCCAATAGCAGGTTCACTACTTTATGGCAACAATATCATTACTGGTGCTGTTGTTCCCACCTCCAATGCCATTGGACTGCACTTTTATCCGATTTGGGAAGCTGCTTCTGTGGATGAATGGCTGTACAACGGCGGCCCTTACCAGATGATTGCATTCCACTACATTCCAGCCCTTTCTTGTTATATGGGACGTGAGTGGGAACTTTCTTACCGTTTAGGTATGCGTCCTTGGATTGCAGTTGCCTACAGCGCTCCTCTTGCTGCGACAACATCGGTATTTTTGATTTACCCCATCGGACAAGGCAGCTTCTCGGACGGTTTACCAATGGGTATCAGCGGCACCTTTAATTTTATGTTCGTTTTCCAAGCCGAACATAATATTTTGATGAATCCATTTCATATGTTAGGAGTTGCTGGAGTTCTGGGAGGTTCGTTGTTTTGTGCCATGCACGGTTCACTAGTAACGTCCAGTCTTGTGCGTGAAACAACTGAATCTGAATCTCAGAATTACGGCTATAAATTTGGACAAGAACAAGAGACATACAACATAGTTGCAGCCCACGGCTATTTTGGTCGTCTGATATTCCAGTATGCCAGCTTCAACAATAGCCGTTCCTTGCATTTCTTCCTTGCAGCTTGGCCTGTAATTTGTATTTGGGCTACTGCGATCGGTATTAGTACAATGGCATTCAACCTCAACGGATTCAACTTTAATAATTCAATCCTTGATTCTCAAGGTCGAGTACTTCCTAGTTGGGCTGATGTATTAAATCGAGCCAATATTGGTTTTGAAGTCATGCACGAACGGAATGCTCATAATTTTCCATTAGATTTGGCATCTGGTGAATCTGTTCCGGTAACTGTTTCCCTTAAAGCTCCAGCATTAGCTGCTTGAAGAGATTTTCTCAAGTGATTAGTGCTGACTAATAACCAATAACCAATAATCAGGAAAAAGCAATGAGTGTAGTCACTGAATTGATTCTGAACGCTGATAGTGAAGCTCGATATCCTGCTCCCAAAGAACTGAGAATATTTCAAGATTTTTTAAAAACAGGAGACCAAAGAATTCGCATTGCCAGAATATTGGCACAAAATGAGCAACAAATTGTCCAAAATGGCAGCATGAGATTTTGGGAACGCTGTCCCAACACTCCAAGTAATAGCGGTAATGAGCGTAAGACAGCTTCTTGTCAGCGCGATCAGGGTTGGTATGTGCGTTTAGTTGCTTATTCGATCTTGGCTGGTAGTGAAAAACCCCTCGAAGAAATTGGCACGCTTGGCATTAAAGAAATGTACAACAATTTAGAGATTCCACTGAGGAATTTAGTTGAAGCTATGCGCTGTGTCAAGGAAGAAGCTGTATCAATGATGAGTGAAGAAGATGTGGTTGAAGTTGGACCCTATTTTGACTACATCATTCAAGCACTTTCTTAACAAACAATAATGAGATTGAGGTTTTTAGGATTGTCAGATACATCAATCCTAAATCTCAAATCTCAAATCAAATCACCTCTAATCTTTAATTCAAAAAATCAATCAAAACTTCACCTAGGGAACTTGAATTATGCAAGATGTAATTACTGCTTTGATTAATTCCTCTGATGTTCAAGGCAAATATCTAGATAATACCTACTTAGAAAAACTAGAAGCCTACTTCCATAGCGGTGATATGCGTGCGCGAGCTGCGACTGCTCTTAGTGCCAATGCCAAAAGTATCATCACTCAGACTGTTGCCAAGTCTTTGCTTTACACAGATATTACTGCTCCTGGCGGCAATATGTATACGTGTCGTCGCTATGCTGCTTGCGTGCGTGACTTGGATTATTTTTTGCGCTATGCAACTTATGCCATGTTAGCTGGTGACACTTCAATTTTAGATGAGCGGATTTTAAATGGTTTAAGGGAAACTTACAATTCATTAGGAGTTCCCATAGGTGGAACTATCCGAGCAGTACAAGCAATGAAGGAAGTTGTTAGTAGTATGCTTGGTAGCGAAGCAGGAAAAGAAATGGGTATTTACTTTGACCACATTGCTTCTGGTTTGAGTTAAAAAGCATTTTTAGGAGTTAGGAGTTGTAGAGACGTAGCAATGCTACGTCTGTACGGGAGTTAGGAGTTGACAGTTGTTTATTACCAATTACCCATTACCAATTACCCATTACCAATTTCTTCTAATTTTATCAACGAAAAATAGGAGTTTTATGAGCATAATTACAAAATCAATTGCTCAAGCAGACAGAGAAGCTCGTTATCTAAATGTGGGTGAATTAACTGCTATCCGAGACTTTTATCAAGGTGGGCTTTCTCGGCTAGACTTAGCCACAGTTCTCGTAGAAAACGAAAAAAAAATTGTGGAAAAAGCTAGTTTGAAGTTTTGGGAACGGTGTCCTGATACGCCTAGTAATAGTGGGAATAGAACCTATCGGGCTTCCTGTTTGCGAGACCAAAGTTGGTATATTCGCCTGATTACTTATTCCCTTGTAGTGGGAGATATAGAACCTTTAGCAGAAATTGGTACTATCGGGGTGAAGGAGATGTATGAATCTTTGGAAATTCCCCTACCCAATTTAGTAGAAGCTGTTTTTTGTCTTAAAGAAGTTTCTTTAGAATTCTTCCCTTTGCAAGATGTTACTGAAGTCGCACCTTATTTTGATTACTTGATTCAATCATTAATGTAGTAAGTAGTCCACCAAGGGAACGAGAGCCTGGGGTTTATGCAATTTACTACTCACTACTCCCTGAACCCACCCGACATTTTTGGCTTGATCGAGTAGTAGCTAATAGGTAGGGAACAGGAAATAGGGGATAGCAGACAAATAACAAAGGATAAAATTAAATGAGTGTAAAAGTAAGTGGTGGTAGCCCAGTTATCTATCCACAACAATATCAAAGTTTACCTATTTCAGTGATTTCTCAGGGGTCACAACAAGACCGTTATTTAAGAAATAGTGAACTTAAAGAACTAGAGTCGTTTTTTAGTTCTGGTAAGTTGCGGTTAGAGATTGCAATAACTTTGACTAATAAAGCTGATGAAATTGTCTGTGCTGGAGCCAACCGTATTTTCATTGGTGGTTCAGCTTCTGATTACCTGGAAAAGCCTCAAGAGCAAATAGGATTACCGGGTTCGGGGTACTATATCGGTGAAGACTATCTGAGTGTGGCAAGAAGAAATCGTGTTGTTGCGGTTAAGGAACGTCTCGAATCAATACAACCCCCAAAGATTTTTGCTCCGATTAAGGCTTGGTGGGAACAAGTACGAACGCTCTATAGCGATAGAGACCCACTTCCAGGAGGTTTTCGTTTTATCAATATCTCTCGCTATGGACCAAAAAGAATGCAAAGGTCTATGCGAGACCTATCCTGGTTCTTGCGTTATATTACTTATGCGATTGTTGCTGGTGATGCCAGTATTATCATAGTTAATGCGCGAGGATTGCGCGGAGTTATTCCAGAAGATGTAACAGAAGCTACCGTTGTTGCTCTTAAAGAAATGCGGCGACAGTCGGTGAGCTATTTGCAAGTTAATACTGAAGCTACAAACATTATCAAGTACTATTTTGACATCCTGATTGCTGAGTACTTAGAAGAAAAACCCTCGGACAAACTGAGAATTGGAGTTTCCAATCAACAACAGGGTTTGGTATTACCCCAAAGTTATGCGATAGCGTCGGAACACCGTCCAAAATTCGCGTTCAAGTCGGTTCTATCGGAAACAGAAAAGCGAGAGGCAATTAAAGCTGCTTATCGTCAAGTTTTTGAACGTGATATTACTGCCATATATGCTTTTTCTGGTATAGAAATAGAATCTCAACTTAAGGGTGGACAAATCTCGATGAAAGAGTTTGTCCGCAGGTTGGGTAAATCTCGCCTTTATCGGAGGCTTTTTTACGAGCCTTACACAATCAGTCGGGTTATAGAATTGGCGATGCGGCACTTTTTAGGTCGCGGGTTGAGTTCTTTAACGGAATTCCAAGAATATTTTGCAGTTATTACTAAAGGTGGTTTACCTAAACTGATAGATGCTTTAGTTGATTCTCAGGAATACTCCGATTACTTTGGTGAGGAAACAGTACCGTATTTGCGCGGTTTGGGTCAAGAAGCTCAGGAATGTCGCAATTGGGGTCCGCAAATTGATTTATTCAAATATAGCGCTCCCGTTCGCAAAATTCCTCAGTTTGTAACCTTGTTTGCTAAATATCAAAAGCCTCTACCCAATCAACATCCTTACGGTTGTGGTAACGATCCATTAGAAATTCAGTTTGGTGCAGTTTTTCCTCAAGAGAACCGCAATCCTCATCCCGAACCTGCGTTTTTCAACAAAGATACTCGCCGGATTTTGATTAATTGTAGTTCCTCTTTTTACAATGGTAATCAAACTAGCTACCATCAAGTACCCGGTTCTGCGGTTAGTATTATCAAGCTAAATCCTCTAGAGAAGGGAAAAACTAAGTTTTTACAAAATGGTAAAAACACAGATGAAACTACTAAGGTCAAAAAGCCAGAAAATAAGAGTATAAATTTGGCGAAACACTCCCTTGAAGCTGTAATTAGAGGAGCTTATCGACAGGTATTCGGACGCGAATTGTTACAAGGTCAACGTTTAACAACCGCAGAAATCAAACTCAAAGGTGGTGAAATTACGGTGCGGGAGTTTATCCGTCAGTTGGCTAAGTCTAATTGGTTTCGCAGAATGTATTGGGAAAAACTTTATATTACTAAGGCGATTGAATATATTCATCGGCGTTTGTTAGGTCGTCCTACTTATGGACGACAAGAAATGAATCGCTACTATGATATTTGCGCTACCAAAGGGTTTTACGCTCTGATCGATGAAATCCTCAACAGCGCCGAATACATCGAAGCCTTTGGGGAAAATACGGTTCCTTATGAGCGTTATATTACACCAAGAGGTTTGGCGATGCGCCGTTCTGCATCCGCTGAGGCTGTAAATTTAACAGCTAAATCCTCACTTTCATCTGCCTCTGAACTGGATGCCTTTATTCCCCAACAGCGGAACATCCCAAAACAACTTTTCTGGGCAGAATCTGCTCATACACAACAGCAAAACTCCGAATATGTATCCAACACCAACAACTCGAAACCAAAGTTAAGCCTAGAACCAATGACTGAATCTGTAACTCAGGAGAATTATGAGTATAGTCAAGCAAGTGATTCTTAATGCCGATGAACAACTGCGTTATCCGACACCCGGAGAAATCCGCATGATTCAAAATTTTTGTCATACAGGAACGCAGCGGATTCGGATTGCGACAACTTTGGCAAAAAATCAAAGACGGTTGGTAGAATTAGCCAGCGATCAATTCTGGAAGCGGTGTCCTAACACCCCCAGTAATAGCGGCAATATGAGAAAGACATCTTCGTGTCAGCGCGATCAAGGTTGGTATATCCGTTTAGTTGCTTACTGTGTTTTAGCAGGTAATGAACAGCCATTAACGGAAATTGGTATTGTCGGGATGAAAGAAATGTACCAATCTTTGGGTATACCCTTAGCGAATTGGGTAGAAGCATTATGCTGTATCAAGGAACAAGCTGTATATCTTCTTGGCTCTGAGGATGCTGCTTTGGTGACTCCTTATTTTGACCAAATTATTCAAGCTCTTGCTTTACCTGGTACTCCTTACTTGATCAACGATGGGAACCCAGATTGGTGAAGATTATTGATGTTAATTCAAGAAAAAGGAAAAATACTATGACGATAGCTCTCAAACGCAGTCAGACAGAATGGGGATGGTTTACGGTTGTTGATGATTGGTTAAAACGAGACCGTTTCGTTTTTATCGGTTGGTCTGGTCTTTTACTATTCCCCTGTGCTTACTTATCTATCGGAGGTTGGTTTACTGGCACTACTTTTGTAACTTCTTGGTATACCCACGGTGTGGTCAGTTCTTACATAGAGGGCTGCAACTTTTTGACAGTAGCTGTTTCTACCCCTGCCAATAGTATGGGTCACTCTTTACTACTATTATGGGGACCCGAAGCACAGGGAAACTTGATCCGTTGGTTTCAAATTGGCGGATTGTGGAATTTTGTCGCTTTTCATGGTGTTTTCGGATTAATCGGCTTCATGCTACGGCAACTTGAAATTGCTCGACTTGTAGGTATTCGACCGTACAATGCGATCGCTTTCTCTGCACCGATTGCTGTTTTTGTTTCTGTATTCTTGATTTACCCTTTAGGTCAATCAAGCTGGTTTTTTGCTCCTAGCTTTGGAGTAGCCGCCATTTTTCGTTTTCTACTATTCTTCCAAGCTTTTCACAACTACACCCTCAACCCCTTCCATATGATGGGAGTAGCTGGTGTATTGGGTGGTGCTTTATTATGCGCCATACACGGTGCAACTGTGGAAAATACCCTGTTCAAAGATGGTAAAAATTTCAATACTTTCGGCGCATTTAGTGCAACTCAAGCAGAAGAAACCTATTCCTTTGTCACAGCTAACCGCTTTTGGTCGCAGATTTTTGGAATAGCCTTTTCTAACAAGCGGTGGTTACACTTTTTTATGTTGTTTGTACCAGTCGCTGGTTTGTGGATGAGTTCAATTGGAATGGCGGGATTAGCCTTTAACTTGCGAGCATACGACTTTGTTTCTCAAGAATTACGAGCAGCGGAAGATCCGGAATTTGAGACCTTTTACACCAAAAACATTCTTCTGAATGAAGGTGCTAGAACCTGGATGGCGCAAGAAGACCAGCCTCATCAACACTTCCAATTTCCCCCAGAAGTATTACCTCGTGGGAATGCTCTTTAATTGGGAATTGGGTAATGGGTAATTGGGAATTGGGAATTGGGAATTGGGAATTGGGAATAGGGAATAGGGAGCAGGGAGAGGAGGGAAATAAATAATAACTGTCAACTGTCAACTGTCAACTATCAACTATCAACTAATTAATGATGGAAACACCTTTTGAAAATTCAGCCACAATAACCGTTAGCCCTGAACAAAGAGAAGGTCGCGATCAAGCATCTACTGGATATGCATGGTGGGCTGGGAATGCCCGTTTTATCAACTTATCCGGTCGCTTTTTGGGCGCTCACGTAGCTCATGCAGGAGTGATTGCCTTCTGGGCTGGAGCAATGCTGTTGTTTGAAGTTGCTCACTATATACCAGAAAAGCCGATGTACGAACAGGGTTTAATTCTCATGCCTCATATTGCAACCCTCGGCATCGGTGTAGGAGCAGGCGGTGAAATAATCAATACTTTCCCATTTTTGCCATTGCCGTAACCCATTTAATTGGTTCTGCTGTTTTGGGCTTTGGTGGCATTTATCACTCAATTAGAGGACCCCAAAAGCTAGCGGGTTTCTTCAATTTTGATTGGACTGATAAAGACAAAGTTACTAGTATTTTGGGATATCACTTGATTGCCCTTGGGATAGCCGCTTACTTACTTGTCGGTAAAGCCATGTTTTGGGGTGGTTTATATGATACTTGGGTACCAGGAGGTGGTGACGTGCGGCTTGTGACAAATCCCACCCTCGATCCAAGAATTATCTTTGGTTATGTCTTCAGTAATATTACGGGCGGTTCCGGTAATATTGTGAGCGTTGATAATTTAGAAGATTTAGTTGGTGGTCATATTTGGGTAGGCGGATTGCTAATACTTGGCGGTATTTGGCACATTGTAACGAAACCTTTCAAATGGACTCACAAAATCTTTATCTGGTCTGGTGAAGCCTACCTTTCTCAAAGTTTAGGTAATGTTGCCGGACAGGCTTTTATTGCTGCGATGTTTATTTGGTTTAACAATACTGCCTATCCTAGTGAGTTTTATGGACCGACAGTAGCAGAAGCTGCCAATGCTCAAGTACTAAACTTTGTAGTCCGTGACCAAAGTTTAGGAGCGAATATTTCTACATCTCAAGGTCCCACTGGTTTAGGTAAATATTTACAGCGATCGCCAACAGGAGAAATCATCTTTGGGGCTGAAACAATGCGGTTTTGGGATGTGAAAGCACCTTGGTTAGAGCCGTTGCGGGGAGTTAATGGATTAGATATTGACAAGCTAAAGAATGATATTCAACCTTGGCAAAAACGTCGGGCTGCTGAATACATGACCCATTCTCCCATCGGTTCTTTGAATTCAGTTGGTGGTTTAGCAACGGAAGTTAATTCCTTTAATTTTGTCGGACCTCGTACTTGGCTAGCTTCTGCTCACTTTATTTTTGCATTACTGTTTCTAGTCGGTCATCTTTGGCACGCAGGTCGTGCAAGAGCCGCTGCTGCGGGGTTTGAAAGAGGTATCGAACGTGAAGATGAGCCAGTTTTATCGATGAAACCATTGGATTAATTCAATGTGAGTTCCGATAATCATAGAAGTCGGGTTTTTAAGATAAATATCAATCGCACGCTTATAACAGTAAATAAAAACCCGACTTCTTACCCCACAAAAATTCAGGTTTTACAGCTTGTTTTCATAGGAATTCAGTAATCAGATGTTAATTCGGTTAGTAGTTAGAAAACATTAGTGGTAGCTGGTAAATACTTATTCATCAAGGAGACTTTAGTCTTTATGCTGATGGCATTTCGTAAAAATAATCTGGTAGTAGGGATAGAGGATTTGTTGCTCGAACACATCATTGTTCCTGTGTTTATCGTCTTTTTTTCAGTTACTGTGATGTTTTTAAACAGATTTTTTCCTGATTCGATATCAGGCACATATCTACAACTTTTTTTTTAAAATCAGGGAGTAGAAAAAATTAGCAGTTATCAATTTGTGATTTTAATGTGATTTTAAAATTTATAACTCCCAACTCCCAACTCCCAACTCCTAACTCCTAACTCCTAACTCCTAACTCCTAACTAACTTTTTCATAAGGAACATTATTTATGGGATTACCTTGGTATCGTGTCCACACAGTAGTTTTGAATGACCCAGGAAGACTAATTGCTGTCCACCTGATGCATACAGCCTTGACAGCGGGATGGGCAGGGTCAATGGTTTTATACGAACTTGCTTTGTTTGACCCCAGCGACCCAGTTTTCAACCCGATGTGGCGACAGGGGATGTATGTATTGCCTTTCATGGCTCGATTAGGTGTTACGGAATCTTGGGGTGGTTGGAGTCTCACGGGTGAACCTGTTACAGGATTTAGTTTGTGGACTTTTGAAAGTGTCGCCGCAGCTCATATTATCTTGTCAGGTTTATTATTTCTAGCTGCTTGTTGGCATTGGGTTTATTGGGATTTGGATTTATTTCAAGACCGTAAAAATAATCAACCAGTCCTCGATTTACCAAGAATATTCGGGATTCATTTGTTACTTGCAGGTCTGCTTTGTTTTGGTTTTGGTGCTTTTCACCTTACAGGTGTATTTGGTCCGGGTATGTGGGTTTCTGACCCCTACGGATTAACTGGTCATGTCCAGGGTGTGGCTCCTGTGTGGGGAGCGGAGGGCTTTAATCCTTTTAATCCTGGTGGTGTTGTAGCTCATCACATTGCGGCGGGGATTGTTGGTATTATCGGTGGTATCTTCCATATCGCTTTTCGCCCTCCAGAAGTACTCTATAGGGCTTTAAGAATGGGTAATATTGAAACTGTTCTGGCAAGTGCCTTAGCAACATTCTTTTTTGCAGCTTTTATTGTTTCTGGAACAATGTGGTACGGTAGCGCCACAACTCCGATTGAATTGTTTGGTCCGACTCGTTATCAATGGGACAGCGGTTATTTTCAAAATGAGATTAATCGACGAGTACAAAGCAATTTGGCTGGAGGTGAAACGCGATCGCAAGCTTGGTCAAATATTCCAGATAAGTTAGCTTTCTACGACTATGTTGGCAATAGTCCGGCTAAAGGTGGTTTATTCCGCGTCGGCGCGATGAATAAAGGTGATGGTATTGCTCAAGCTTGGTCTGGTCATCCAGTGTTTCAAGACAAAGAAGGTCGGGAATTGACGGTAAGACGGATGCCCAACTTCTTTGAAACTTTCCCAGTAGTTTTGACTGATAAAGATGATGTTGTGCGTGCAGATATACCTTTCCGACGGGCTGAATCAAAATTAAGCTTTGAACAAGCTGGTACAACTGTCAGTTTTTACGGTGGTCAACTCGACGGTCAAACATTTACAGATCCAATTGATGTTAAACCATTTGCTCGTCGCGCTCAACTGGGCGAAATTTTTGAATTTGACAGTGCAACTCTCAATTCCGATGGCATATTCCGCACAAGTACCCGTGGATGGTTCGCTTTTGCTCATACAGTTTGGGGTTTACTCTGGTTCTTTGGACATATTTGGCATGGTTCCCGCACAATATATCGAGATGTCTTTGCTGGTATTGATCCTGACTTAGAAGAACAAGTTGAGTTCGGTGTTTTCCAGAAAGTGGGTGATCTGAGTACCCGCAAAAAGCAACCTGTTTAATTAAGATTCCCGAAATGTAGAGACGTATCATTGCTACGTCTTTACAATGATTCTGCGTTACTCCCTTCCCGGCAGAAGATTACCGATAAAAAAACCCTTCTAGACGCAGAGAGCGCAAAGGAAAGAGATAAAGAGAAATAGGTAATTTTCAAGCGGGATAGGAGTAAGCATGATGAATTTTGGCGCAAAAACAACAAAAGATAAAATCATGAAAAAAGTATTTTTCGCACTACTACTGACAAGTTTTCTGTGGATGAATTTTGTTCCTGTTGCATTCGCAGAGAACACTACACTAGTACCTTGTAAAGAATCTCCTGCATTTGTAGAACGGATGCAAAATGCACCTGATAATTATTACACTACCAAGCCATTTCAGGCTTATTCGCGATTACTCTGTGGTGATGATGGGCTACCACATTTGGTTCTTGATCGTTTAAACCTGGCATTTGACGTAATGGCTCCGATTACGATGTTTTTATACATTGCAGGTTGGATAGGTTGGAGCGGACGTTCTTACTTAATAGCAATCAGAAAAGAAGGTGCAGGAGAAGAAAAGGAATTGTTTATTGATATCAGACTCTTCCTAAGTTGTATGATCAAGGCTTTAATGTGGCCGATATTAGCAATCAAAGAGTTTTTAAGTGGCGAATTAGTTGCTAAAGATGATGAAATTCCAATTTCAATTCGTTAGTAAAATCAAAATCAACCAACCATATCATGTCCGGATGATTAATTATTATTCGCTGTTGATTGGTAATTGGTAATGGGTAATTGGTAATGGGTATTATTCCCGACTTAATATTTTTGAAGGAGAATTAATCATGGAGTCACGTTATTTCTTGAAATATCTTTCTAGTGTTCCCGTTGTTGCTACCTTAGCAGTGATTATTTTGTTTGTAATTTTCGTTACATTAAATTACTTGTTTCCTGGATTGCAATACGGGACTTTTTTCCATCCTTTACCTCAATAAGTTAATCATTAGGTCGATCGCAATTACTGCATAGCGTGGTATTTTGCGATCAATCAAGCTTCCAGTAATCGGATTAAGATTTTAGTCGTTGATCTGGAAATATTTTTAGTATATCGATTTACAGCGTAGCTATTGCGATCGTTCTCCCCATTATTTATAATCTTGCAATTAAGTCAGTTCTTAATTTTGACCGCCGAAAATTAATATTATAAAGAATTATGTAACCAAAAAAATTCAACAATAATCACAGGTTATGATACCCTATCTGCAATTAGTTACGATTTATAAGTATTCAAAATGACAAAATTGCGGGTAGGCTTACTTTTTGGTGGTCGTTCTGGGGAACATGAAGTTTCCATCGTTTCAGCTAGAGCAATTGCAAAAGCTATAAACGCAGAGGAAAACGTTAATAAATACGAATTATTGCCTTTTTATATTAAAAAAGATGGTACTTGGCAAGGTCCTGATATGGCAAGTCAGGTTTTAGCTTCGGGAGAAGCCTTATCAACCGAATCTCAATCTAATCTTTGGCAATTCCCAGCAGAAGCACAAACGGTAGACGTGTGGTTTCCCATTCTCCACGGACCTAATGGTGAAGATGGTACGATTCAAGGATTACTCAGCTTGATGCAAGTTCCCTTCGTTGGTTCTGGGGTATTGGGTTCGGCTGCGGGTATGGATAAAATTGGCATGAAATCCATATTTGCTCAAGCTGGATTACCGCAAGTTAAGTATATGGCTTTGACTAGGGAACAAATTTGGTCAAATCCTTGTATTTTTCCCAAACTTTGCGATCAAATTGAACAAACCTTATCCTATCCTTGTTTTGTCAAACCCGCGAATTTAGGTTCATCCGTCGGTATCGCCAAAGTGCGATCGCGCTCGGAATTAGAAGCGGCTTTGGATAGTGCGGCAAGTTACGATCGCAGAATTATTGTGGAAGCTGGAGTTACTGCAAGGGAAGTTGAATGCGCTGTTTTAGGAAATGATAATCCTAAAGCTTCTGTCGTTGGTGAAATCACTTACGAAAGCGATTTCTATGATTATGAAACTAAATATACTAGTGGGATGGCAAATTTACTGATTCCAGCGCCGATTCCTGATGCGGTAATTCAACAAATTCAAGAGAAAGCAATACAGGCATTTACTACCCTTGACTGTGCCGGATTAGCACGGGTAGACTTCTTCTATGTTGAAGCGACAGGAGAAATTTTAATCAACGAAATCAATACTCTGCCAGGTTTTACATCAACAAGTATGTATCCACAACTTTGGGCAAACAGCGGTGTTTCTTTTCCGGAATTAGTCGATCAATTGATTCAATTCGCATTAGAAAGAAACTCAACCCCGGATAATAATCAAGTCACTTTGAACACCTAAATTTTCTTGATAATCAATGGATTAAGTAGTCAAAATTTTCAAAAAAGACTACTTAAATCCTCCGATTGATTACGGATACATCAAACCTTGTTACTCCAGTACAATTTATATCTTGAGAAGTGCAAATCTGAAAAAAATCATGGAAAACACTCAGAGTGTACAGCAGGAGTCGTCTAAAGTCAAAGAGTCCGCATCTATTTTAGAAAGCAACGAATCGACAAAGAAAATAAACAATTTTGGTAATGTAGCAATATATTTATTCACCCATTACCCTTGGCTATTTTTGACAGGTTTATTGTTGATGTTTCTGGGAGGAGGTGCGCTATCAATATACAGTTTAGGCTATGTTGATGAAAGTATAAAACGTCAAGATTCCGAAGAATTAGAGGCTGAAGTTATACCACCACAGATAAGTCCTGAAGCTATTGAAAGCAATGAAAATTCTATACCTTTATGGATGGTAGCTGCTATAGCTCTTAGCTGCGCTAGTGGATGTTTAGTAGTTTTAAAATTTATCAATCGTCCCAGGAAAAAAACTAAAATTATCAAGCGTGTTGTTAATCGCGATGAAATACGTTTAGCACAGGGACGTTATCAAGCAATGGAAGCACGTTTACCAAAAAGGAAAACACCTGTTTACGTATCATCACACCCACGCAGAACTCCGATAATGGCTATGCCCCCGCAAAAGCCGCAACCAAAGCCTGTTGTTACAGTTTTACCCCCCGAACATAGTTTTAAGCCCAACGATCAAAACAATCAAGATTCTTTGGCTGATATTATGGATATTCGTAAACAAAACTCTTTATCGTCAATGTTGCATAAGTAGTATAGCAATGGTCATATTGGTTAGGACATCATATTTTGTTTTTAAGGGAACAGGCAACAGCAAACAGCAAACAGAGAAATGTCCTAACAATTGTGGCTACCACTATTTTTAGTACTAAAATACTATTATTTTCCAAGCATCAATTTTTTTGTGAATTAAGTATTAAATATTAAGAGTTAAGGTCAAAGCTTGTTATTCCACGCTTTCGATAATTTGCCATCGATATGCGTGTTTTTTTGTATTTCTTTTTTCCTTCCTTGTTTGTGGCAAGGAATGCAGTATTTGAGGCTCTGCCCTGACATCTGGAAGCACAGCTTAACGCAGCTTTTTTCCAGATGCAGACTGGCAAGCAGTTCTATTGTAATTATAGAAAGCGCTCAGAGCAGTCTAAATTAAGCTATTAACCGCCTTATTGCCTGATTTTTAGCTAAATTATCAAACAAATTAGAAAACCTGCCAAAATGGCAACCAACTTCAAATTGAGTCAGTTATCTTTAATCAAGATAAACGACTTCAAGGGTGTTGTTATCAGGGTGTATCACTTTAATAACCGATTGTGATACGCTCTTTACCAAAAAAAATTATCTTTTTTAATGGGATATACATCCTAACAGTTAAATGAGATAATTGTCAATGATAATTAGGATGAAAATCAAATTCAAAAAATCAAAAAAAATTACAAAAAAATCTAAGTTTAATTTGCCGCATTAGGAATACCAACCGCGTACAAACGTTGTGTTGACCCAAAAACAGCCCCCAAAATCAAGGCAATGTTTGTACGTATTCCTGAACGCTTCAGCGGCAAATGTAAGAATGGGAGTGAATGCTTGTGGTATGCATCCTCCCATTCTTATTTTTATGGGTACTTTTTGCGATTCAGAAGAATTTTGTACTTCTTAAAAATTCAATAGTCGCTATTTTAATTGCATCTGCGGAACCACTTGAAGCGTCATGATGACAGTTAGTAAGAATTTGGAATTGAGAATTAGAAATCAGCTGATGCAGTTTTTTTCCATCTTCAATTTTGAACCAACTATCTTGTTCACCCCACATAATTAATGTATGACATTCAATTTTAAATAAATGTTCCTGAATTTTGGTCAACCAATTAGGTTGATTATTTTGAGAACTTTCAATTTCTCGTGCAGCGATTTGTAATTCCTGAGCAACTTTAAAAAAAGTACCGGGGAACTCGATATAGGGGTAGGTTATCCAGAATACATCTTCTGTTGTCAAAATTGAAGGGTCAAATAATACATTACGTCTTTCTATTGCCATGATTTCTCTAATCAATGGTGCGAAAAAGTAGCTTAAACGGAATTTATCAATTATTTCGATTAATTCTAGGGGTGTGTTTGCGAGTATAGACATACCCCAATGAGGAAGCTTTTTCGCGAATACTGGAACATTAACAATTACCAAATGAGAAATTAATTCCGGATATTCTTCAGCAAAAGCCAGAGCAACTAAACCTCCTAGAGATTCTGCTAATATTGCTACTGGTTCATCACATAATGATTTAATAATCCGTTGTAATTCAATTACTTGATGTCCTGTAGTTTCTTCGCGATGTAAAGGTTTTTCAGAGAATCCAAACCCTTTAGCATCAAAGCAAATGACTCGAAAATATTTAGATAATGGTTCGATTAGATAGCGCCAATTATAGCTCCAGCTACCAATACCATGCAGTAAAAATAAAGGTTTACCCGTACCTTTTTCACCATAGGCAATTTGTACGGGATAGCCTTGATTATCAGTAATAGTTATTTTTTGTTGTCCTTGAGGAAAGGTATTTTGCCACCAGTCTTTCATTAATGGGTAATGGGTAATGGGTAATTGGTAATGGGTAATTGGTAACTCCTAACTCCTAACTCCTAATTCCTAATTCCTAACTTCCTGTCAAAAGTCCCCAAATTAAACGTGTAATCACTACGGAAAATGTAACTAAACCGATAGCAAGTAATAGTAATACAGCTAAAAGTATAAATACAAACCAAATATCGGCTCTTTTATTTTGACTAGGAAATTTCAAATGTTCTTCCAACAATTTGATATTATGATCATTCGCTTTCCAAGCAAAATCAAAGAAGTCTCCAAAAACGGGTACTAAACCTACTAAGCCATCAATAATGATATTTACAGTCATTCTGCCTAAAGTTGCTTTGGAAGCGCCCAATCGTGCCGATTCTAAGACAATATAAGCTGAAAGCAGAATACCTATAAAGTCACCACCTCCGGGTATTAGTCCGATTATTGGATCTAAACCTACACCGATTCCGGTACCGGGAATAGTAATAGCTTTATCTAAGATGCGGCTGAGAATCCGTAGACGTTTTAAAGTAGGTGCTTTGATATCAGGGTTGAGAGAATAAAATTGAGAAGGTGGCAAAGACATGGGAGGAATGATTTTTATAGGATGAAATCGCTGGTTCTTTTATTGTTATAATTGAATGTTGAATGATATTGCAGTAAATATGTATTTTAAGATACTATTGATTGTTGATTTAATTTCAACTTTAATCAGCTTCAATTTTTTTGAAGGAATTGGGATACATATTTTCTCTTACGGTGACATTTAATTGATTACCTATTAATATTACAGCAGCAGTCATATAAAGCCATAGCATGAGTACAATTACAGTACCAATAGCGCCATATGCTTTGTTGTAATTACCAAAATTAGCGACATAAATTCTAAATAGATTTGAGACAAAAGCCCAGCAAATAGCTGCAAATATTGCTCCGGGCATAATTGGTGTTCCTTTTTTCCAACGGCTTGGACCATAACGATAAATAAAAGCGAAGGCAGAGGCTACAATTATTAATGCTAATGGATAACGCATCAAGTTCCACAGGTCGGATAAAAAGTTTAAGTAACCAGCAGAATTATCTACTACAAACTGCAAAAGTTCTCCACTAATAAATATTAAAATACAAGCTATTAACAAAAGGATAATAGTACCAATTGTTAAGCCTAAAGACACGATTTTGGCTTGCCAAAATGGACGTTTTTTATCTGAAGATGTTTGTTGAATTTGGTCTAAAGCAGCCATTACGGTACTAATTGCACCAGAAGAAGTCCAAAGTGCAGCGATAAAACTTAAAGAAAACAAGCCGCCATTTTTGGAGTTAGCAATTTCATTTCTAGCAAATTCTGTAATTAAATCTAAAACTTCTTGAGGTGCGATTTCGCTAAGTTGTTGTGCTAGTTCATTAAAGATATTTTGCAAACTTTGTTCTAACAAACCAATTGCCGTCAAAATAGCAAGAATTCCTGGAAATAGAGATAACATGGCGTTATAAGCGATTTCGGAAGATAATCCTAAGAGTCGCTGTTTGCCTACATTAGTAGCAACTTGTTTAAGAGTTTTGAAACTCAGGTGACGAAAAAATCTCAAAAAACGAGGTTTGATCATAATTGATAACTGATAACTGATAACTGATAACTGATAACTGATTTCAAGTCAACTTAAGTATGGCATTTGACTGAGTTTCTTCTCCAATTTTTGCGGTAATTCGTTTTTTATCGATTTTCCATTTCAATTCAAAATACTCTTGAATAACTTTTGCCCGTGCTTTATTAGTTTCTACAGTTTCGTCTGGTTTTTGATTGGCAGTTATTTCTAGATTTAAGTTAGGTTGTTGCTGTAAAGTAGCAGCTATACTATCTAAAACTTCGAGGCTTTCGGTTGTAAGTACTGTTGATTTTTCTTCAAAGTTAATACTTATGGGAGTTGCAGCAATCCTCTTCATGCTGACTTTCGCTGAAGCGTAATTCAATCTTTGTCTAATCTCATTAGCAAGTAAAACTTGAGCATCTTTATCAATATCGCGATCGCTTAAATATATAATGCGGATAGCCATGGATTCTACTGGATTGTTAATTAATTCGTAATTAATCATCCTTGCAGGTGGTGGAAGTTTTAAATTAAGTAAAGCTGAGTTAATTTCTTGCAAAAAATTGGCTTGTAATTGAGCAATGGTAATGATTGGTTCTGGTGGTTCTTCTTGAGGTGTTGTACGTAAAAATTGGTTGGATGCGGTAGGAATTTCAATTAAGTTTAAGGATAATAATTCTTCCGGTTTACCTAAACGGTTTGCTAATAGTTTAATGAACTGATTTTGTTCTCCGAGTGTATATAATTCACTCGTAACAATCTGGAGTTGAACCGTCAACTTACGATTTTTTTCACGAGTTGAAACTTGACTAATAAAAGAACGTGGTTCCCCTGAAGGTAAATCGGCAAAATTTTCGATCCAAATGTCTCTAATTGCTGAATTAATCCGATTTTCCTGTTGTTTTAAAGTAACTTCTTGTTGAAGTTGCATAAATGATTGATTGAGAGGAAATAAAATACTCAAAATCGTAATTACAATTAAGATAAATCTACCGGGAAGACTACCAATTTTTTTTAAATGTTTTGATTGAGGAAGTAATTCTAAAAGATTTCTTGCCCAGTGACTTTCTTTGTATTTTATTCGCCATTCTCTCACTGTTTGTTTAGTGCTAGCACTATCAATATGTAAAGCCAGAAAAACAATCATCGCGGTAAAAGTAATTGCTACTAAGTTGGTGAAAAACAATAATCCACCACCTCTTGCAACCCGCAATCCATTTATCATATTGACGCTGATAGCGATACCAAACCCGTATCCTACCACACATAAAGGTGGCATCAAAGCAACTGCGATCGCAACACCAGGAATTGAAGTTACTACCCCTTTTGGCTTTTTACAAATAGCCACAGAACCCACAGCACCGGAAAATAATGCTACTACTAAATCTAAAATATTCGGTTGAGTACGGGCTAAAATTTCTGGTGTCATTTCCTTAAAAGGTAGTAAGGAAACTAACAGCACCGCAAACAAAATAGCAACTAGACAAGAAAGCGCTAGCTTAATAATTGCCCGCACTGCTAAAATTACATCACCCGCAGCCAACGCTAAACCATTACCCAAAATACTCCCCATCAAAGGAGAAATTAACATTGCTCCAATAATCACCGCCGGGCTATTTAATACCAGCCCGACAGTGGCAATCCCAGCCGAAAAAAGCACCTCAATCCAATAGCTAATGTCTTTGAGAATGACAGAATTACATATTCCCAGATAAACTTCTTCCTTACGAACTGTATCAATTTCTAAGTTATTTGACAGCCAATTTCGGAACATACCAAATTTTTGACCTTTTTTATTTTGCTGACTCATGATATGGGAGGATGGGAGGATGGGGAGATAAATTTTTGGTGTTAAGCCTTAATTTATCGTAAAAATATAGTTATATGATATGAATTTCTAAGAAAAATAATATAGATTATTCTATGAGTGATTTAACCCAACAATGGTTGACGGAGATTCAAGCCTTGAAACAGCAAATAGCACAACTTCAAGCTGAACGAATCGCGACTTGGGAAAGTACTGAAAAATGGCGTAAACTTTATAACACTGAAGCTGAGCAACGTCGTAATGATGCTCAACTTTTTCAGCAGACTATTGCTTCCTTGAAAGCAGAAATTCAGAAACTTAAAGGTATAGAAGATGCCACTCTTCCAGATAGCGAGACAGTAACAGCGATTCAGCAGGAAGTAGCCCAACTCACAACACTAGAAGATTTGAAAACCAAACTTACCTTAACTATGAAAGAACGCGATCGACTTTTTCAAGCTTTAAAAACGGAACAAGAAAATCATTCTCAAACCCGTAAAAGTTTAACTACTGCATTAGGTGATGCTATCGATGGTTTAAAACGACAAAAAAATTAATCCAGGTTAGAGGTTAAAGGTTAGAGGTTAAAGGTTAGAGGTTAAAGGTTAGAGGTTAAAGGTTAGAGGTTAGAGGTTAAAGGTTAAAGGTTAGAGGTTAAAGGTTAAAGGTCAAAATTATACTTGTTATTTCTGTGTTTATTACTGATTAAAAAAGATTTCACCGATTTAATTACCAATTACCCATTACCCATTACCAATTACCCATTCCCAATTTTAATCAATCGCTTCGAGTATTTTGTCAAATTGAAAATTTTCAGCGAAATGTTTTAATACGGTTGTTAATTCGGTATTTTGGTCAGGGATTTGTTCTATTATCTCTAATATTAAGTTGTCGCTACATTGGGCTGCGGCGTGATATATTTGTGCTACCAATTCAGGGGGTATTTGAGATAATAAATTACGTAAATTAGTTGATGTAAAAATGTTTTTTGATATGGTGGTTGCTTGTTGAGAGATAGAGTTTTCTTCTTCTTCTTCTTCTGTTTCTTCTTGATATAAATATTTTACTCCCAGATGTTGTTGGAGCTTTTTTAAGAGTGTTTCTTGAGAAAATGGCTTGTTAATTAAATCATTGCAACCGGCTTGAATAATGATATTTTTTTGTTCTGCAAAGGCATTTGCAGTTAAAGCAATAATGATGGTTTTTGTGGTAATGAAACTATGAGATATTGTTTGTTTTTCTCTGGACTTAATAATTTTTGTGGCTTGATATCCATCCATTGTTGGCATTCGCATATCCATTAATATCAAGTGTGGCTGCCATTCTTCCCATAGAGTTATTGCTTGTAAACCGTTAGCAGCTTCCTTGACGTTAAATCCAAGTTGAGAAAGCATTTTTATGATTAACAAACGACTTTCCGGACGGTCATCGACGACTAAAATACGATATTGTATTTGAGATGGAGCTAAACTAATTATTTGACAGTTATGTTGATTAATTTCGGTTTTCGGTGCAAAAGCAAGATTTACTTGAATATCAAAACTGAATTTTGAACCAATTCCCGGCGTACTTTCAACTTTAATATCTCCTCCCATTAACTGTACATATTTACGGCTAATTGCTAAACCTAAGCCGGTTCCCTGTTGCGATTCTCTTCCAGAAGATGTTTGTTTAAAGGCTTCAAATAAAAGTTCGATTTCTTCGGGTAAAATCCCAATTCCTGTGTCTGTAACTTCAAAAATGAGACAAATTTTAGAAGCAGAAGAAGTAATTTCTAACTGATTTCCCCCCATCTCCTTGTCTCCTTGTCTCCCCATCTTCACACTTAATTTAACGCTACCTTTTTTAGTAAATTTAATGGCATTTCCTAAGAGATTAATCAGAACTTGACGCAGTTTACTAATGTCGCCTTGAATATAATGGGGAATGTCTGTTGCTTTTTCAAATGTGAGTTCTAAATCTTTTCCTGAAGCGCGAAAAAGTAACATTTCTTGGAGATTATTCAAGAAGGTATGTAAATCGAAGTCGATAATATTTAATGATATTCTACCGGCTTCGATTTTGGACATTTCCAGAATATCGTTGATTAAGCTAAGTAAATGTTCTCCTGCACGGTTAATAATTGCTAAGGAATTTTGATGTTCTTCTGTAATAGTTTTATCTTGTGACATTAATTGACTAAAGCCTAAAATCGCGTTGAGGGGAGTTCGCAATTCGTGGCTCATGTTGGCTAAAAATTCGCTTTTGGCTCGGTTGGCTGCATCTGCGGCGATGACGGCTTGCTGTAGAGCTTGTTGAGCAAGTTTGATGTCGGTAATATCGGTGATGGTAGCAATATAACCTTTGAATTCACCGTTTTCGTCTATTTCTGGCAATGCTTTACCCATAACCCAGACAACTTTACCATCAGAACGCAGGTAACGATAGTCTTTAGTAAAGGATGTTTTTGTTCTGATCGCTTCTCTCCATGATTTTACCACTGCTTCGCGGTCATCGGGATGTAATATTTTCATCCAACCATCTCCTAATGATTCTTCGATAGAAAGTCCGCTAATTTTGCTCCAATATTGATTAAAATAAATACACAACCCATTAGCATCGGTATTGACAATGGCAACTGGACAAACTTCTGCTAGGTTTTGATATCGTCGCTGGCTAAGTTGTAGTTTTAACTCGGTTTTTTTGGCTTCGTTAATATCTATCCAATAGCCTACATATTCTAAAGGGTAGCCTTTTTGATCGCGAATTAATCGTGTTTGTTCGCTAAACCAATGATAAGTACCATCACTGTGTAAAAAGCGATATTCACAAGTGAAGTATTCTTGATTCAAGCCTTGAGATAGTTGTTTTTGTACTTTTGGTAAATCTTCTGGATGTACGTGACGCATCCAAAAACCCGATTCGGATAAAAATTGTTGCGCTTGATAACCGACTATTTCATAAACATTTTGGCTGATAAATGTGTTGTCAAAGTTGCCTGAAGGTAAACAACTGAAAATTACGGCTGGGGAGGAAGCCAGTAAATATTCTAAACGTTCAGTTGCTAAACGCATTTGTTCCTGAGCATCTTTACGGCTACTAATATCTTCAATTACGCCGATGAAATATTTGATTTCTCCAGAGGTTTCACGTACTACCGATGCTGTTAAATTTGTCCAAATCACCTCACCATTTTTGCGGATAAAGACTTTTTCCATGGAAAATACATCGATTTGATTTTGTACTAATTGATTGCAATAATCGACACATTTTGCAAGGGAATCGGGGTGAGTAATTTGAGTGCATTTAAGTTGTAAAAGCTGGGATTTGGAATAGCCGACAATTTCACAAAACTGCTGATTAACTTTGATAAATCTACCATCGGGAGAAACTTGAGCAATTCCGACTGCGGCATTTTCAAAGATAGCGCGAAATGCTTCTTCTCTTTCCCGCAAAGCTGTTTCGGCGCGTTTAAGAGCAGTTATTTCGATTAATACGCTTCCTACTCCTGTGGGGATATTATCTTCTCCAGGGATGGGAAAACAAGAAAATAGAAAGTCACGAATCTCCCCAGGTTGCTTGATGGAAGCACCGCTGATTTCAATATTGAGAATTGATTGATTGGTTGCTAAAACTTGCTGGTAAAGTCTTTCTATCCTAGGAGCTATAGTTGGTAGAATTTCTTGAATAGTTTTACCAAGATGTTCTTCTACGGATATACCGTTAATTTCAGCAAGTAATTCGTTGATTTGAATAAATCTTAATTCTGTATCTACAATATTCAATCCTACGGGAGCGTTGCTAAAAAAGGCATTTAATCGAGCTTCCCGTAAAGCTACTTCTTTTTCTAAAATTTTACGCTCAGTAATATCGCGCCCTTCAACAATTAACAATACTACCCGATTATTGTCATCAAATATTGGTTTGAGAGAACAATCAATTGTCACTATATTGCCATGATTATCGATAACATCTACTTCATCGCGAATCAATTCACCATTTGCGCCTCGTTGAATTATTGCTTGTAGATTATTTTGACAACAGCAAATTTGTTTTCCGAAACAATCCCACAATCGTAAACCTACAACTTCCCTTTCTACTAAACCCAATAAATCAAGGGCTGTTTGGTTGAGTGAGATAATTTCACCATTGGGTTGGAGCAATCCTGTAAATCCAAAACTAGAGTTAAAAATCGCCCGAAAACGTCTTTCACTTTCTTGTAAAACAACTTCTGCTTGCTTACGTTCTGTGATATCTTTATGAGTACCCGTCATTCGTAACGGTCTCCCAGCAGAATCACGCTCAAAAATTTGTCCGCGAGACTCAATCCATTTCCACTCTTGATTTTTACAAAGCATCCGAAATTCTACTTGATAAATCGGAATTTTTCCCTGTAAATATGCTTTTAACTCTTGCTGGATAAATTCCCAATCTTCTGGATGTATCAGTCGTCGTAAATTTACAGCATCTTCACCAATTTCCCAATCTTCATAACCGAGCATTTTCTTCCAACGCGAATCGCGATAAACTTTAGAATCGCGAATATTCCAATCCCATAAGCCTAAACCGCTGGCTTTTAAAGCTAATTCCAATCTTTCTTCACTGTATCTATGAGCAGTTTGGGCTTGTTTGCGTTTAATTAACCCTCCCAATTGTGCAGCTACAGCGTTGACTAATTCTAATAAATGTTTATCCCGACTTTTAGTGCAGCTTTTAAAAAACATCAAAACAGCCAGCACTTCACCCCCATTCAAAATTGGTATACCAAAACAGCTTTTTAAGCCTACTTGCAAAGCTATTTCTCTACGCATAAACTTTGTCTGGGAAACTTGGGAAATGTCTTCTAACCATTGGGATTCTTTGCCTGCCCACACCAATCCCGGTAATCCCAACTCTTTACTAAAAGTTATAGTTTCGCTGTAGCGGCTAAACTCTGCTAAACTGTCTTGCAAACCATACCAACCCAAACAATATTCCAACACCCTACCATCGCTACTAGGAATCCACGCTTCCCCAAAATCCCAGTTAATATCTTGGCAAATTAACCGGAGAATAAAACTCAAAGCGCTATCGATATCAATTGCTTTACTAATAGCTTGGGTTGCTTCCAACAATAAACGAGTTTCCATCTGCGCTTGTTTGCGCTCGGTGATATCTCTAGCTGTTGCTAAAACGTATTGTTGTGCGTTAATTTCTATTAACTCCGCACTCAACAACATTCTTTTCACTTCTCCCCCAGCAACACGAAAATCTACTTCTTGGTTGCTGATTGTGCCTTGTTCGGCTAAAGTATGCATTAAATCATTGCATTGCTCTAAATCCTGCCAAATTTCTAACTCTTTCCCCTTACATCCAATTACGTGTTCTCGCGTATAACCAAAAAATTCACAAAAACTGTCGTTAACTTCTATATAAGTTATCTCAGGGAATATACCGAGAAAAATCGGGTCGGGACTCAAACGGAATGCCGAAGCCAACTTCTTTTCAGTCAAACGTTTTGCGGTTTCGGTTGTTTGTTGCGATCGCGCTTTTGATGACATACATGATAACCGTCAATATCGGGGATTACTACATTAAGCGAATTTTTGGGGAAGCAGAAGCTAGAACTTTACTCAAAGGCAAGAGGCAAGAGCGCATTGGAAGTAACTAAAAGACCCGATCGTAAATGCAAATTTTCTGATGTATCATCTATGTGTAAAAAGAACGAAAATTGAATATAGTTTTCTACGTTACCAGTCGCGATCGCAATGCGACAGTGATGCACATCACTGCGTGATATTTTTTTTAATGGAATTATCGATAACATTTTATAAAGTAGACTTCGCGGATGCATTCTGATAGCAAAAACCGTCATTATAAAGATGACGGAGCCAAAGGAGCAAAAAATGACAATAAAGTCAACCAATCCATATCCTTCACCAAATAACGTTCCCCCTGGCTATTTAAATATCATGGGTTACGTTGATGAATCAGAAGTAAATGGCCCTGGAAGTCGGGCTGTAATCTGGGTACAAGGTTGTAAACGAGAATGTGGGGGTTGTTTCAATCCGGAATCTTGGTCATTTGAAATTAATCAGCTTGAATCAGTTGATTCCCTCGCGGAAAAAATTCTGAGTAAACCGGGAAATACAGGAGTTACATTCTCTGGAGGAGAACCTTTTTGGCAAGCTCCAGCATTAGCTAGTTTAGCTCGTAAGGTGAAAGCTTCTGGGTTAAATGTGATGTCTTTTACTGGCTTCACCTGGGAAAAATTGCAATCAGAACAAGCACCACCAGGAGCAAAACAATTGTTAGAACAACTCGATATTTTAATTGACGGACCTTTTATCGAGTCTTTAGCAATAAATTCTCCCAATTCTCCTGTTTCATCCAGTAATCAACACGTCCGCATATTTAACCCAGATTTTGAGGATAAAATCACTTGGGCTAGCGACCAAATCGAGATACACGTATTTAAGGATGGTAGCCGTTTAGTTACTGGCTACCGTGGTTGGATGGAATAAATTATCGCTAATTGACAAATATTTCTCAAACCAATGGCTTGACAAACGGGCAATTTCTTCAAATGCACCTGGCTCTTTAAATTGACGGCTAGCATTTTGGATGATATTTAACTCTTTTTCAGATGTCTTAATTAATTTGAGAGTGTCTTGATTTGTGGCGATGGTTGGGAGGTCATTTTCACCGACAATCAATAAAGTTGGTGTTTGTAGGTTAGATAAAACTGAGGATGTTAAACAAGTTTGTCCGCTGCACGAAACTACAGCCCCTACTAAGTCGGGATTTTCCGCTGCTGCAAGTAAAGCTGCACCTCCACCCGTTTGTTCTCCGAAATAACCAATTTTCAAATCACTGGTAAGAGGATTATTAATAAGCCAATTTGCTGCACCAATTAATCTTGTTGATAGTAGTTTAACGTTACTACTACAATGTCTACTGCGTAAGTCGATTGCCTCTTCTTGAGGTGTTAATAAATCGATTTGTACAGTGCCTAATCCGGCTGTTTGCCTTAACATATGAGCAAGGTAACGATTGCGAGTACTATAGCGACCAATGCCACTACTATGAACAAATACAACAATTCCTTGACAGCTTCTAGGTAAAACTATTTCTGCTTCTAAATGAGTAGAATCAAGTTCGATTGAAACTATTTTTTCTTCAACGTTATGCAAGAAAGTGGTATTCACTTTGGTATCCTTTAAAAAATGGTAATTATTTATTTATATTACTAATATATATTTTTTTACTTTTTTTGGTTGTATTTCAGTAAATAATCGTATCTTAGTGATATATAATTTGACAATTGGTAATTGGTAATTGGTAATTGGTAATTGTTGAGTGTTCACGAATCAACTTTATTACAAGTGTTTAACCGGATATGATGTCATACATATGATCTAAAATGTAATTATAATTGTAAAAAATATTATTCAACAACTAACTTTAGATATATTCCGTAAGTAATATAGCGGTTTTTGGTTGGATAGAATACAGATGAACCTCACCCCCTTCCCCTCTCCTTGCTAAGGAGAGGGGTGGAAGCAGAGGGGTGAGGTTGGGAGTGTATTGGACTCAACTGAAAACTGCTACACATAACACAAACTTGTTTTTAACCAGCTAATGTTTTCAATACAACTTGATAACGTTGTTCAACATCTTCTTTATCTTCGTCAAAAGATAATCCTTGATGACTAGCTTGTAATACCAAATCTGCATGACGACGCAAAGCCGTTTTATCTGAAGATTTTTCTGTATAATTAGCAATTACCGCGATAGATTCTAATAAACGAATATTCACAGATGCATCGCTAGAAAGATTTTGACGAATTTGATTAAAAGCAGCATCGGTTAATCCTGCAAAGGTTATTGGATAAGCAATTATGCGGAGATTTTTCAATTCATCGTAACGATAAGCAGAGGGAAAATCTTTTTGAACTAAGTGGGAAAGTGCAGCACTGATTTGATCTATACAGCGGATTGCAGTGAAGGGATCGTTGAGACTCGGAGATAAAGCACGTAAAGCTATCTCAACTAATTGATCGATGGGAAATTCGATATCTTGTTGTTCAGTACGCTCTCTACCGAAGATAAATGCTTTATTTATTTGTTTTTGAATCTTCGGGAAATCGGGTTGATGATTATTATTGCTGTCCATCGAAAGTATTTTGACGATGGAACCTCCTTTGATGGCAAACTTTCCTGGTCTAGTTAATATTTTGATCATCAAGTTATGTTTACAAGCTATATCCATTAACTTTTCGTTATCAATTGCTTGCACATAACCTTTATATGAAGACCTAATGGGGAAAGCTTCAGTATCAAAATCGACGGGTATTTTTGTCAAGGAATCTTTTTCTTCCGGTTCGTTATATCCAATTTTTTGAGGAAATAATCTTTCTATTGCATGATCTAACTCTTTACTAACCTCACAAATTACATGAGAAACTTGAATTATGGTTGACGCATGATGAATAAAGTAAATTAGTACTGCAGTACTAATTACAGCTAATAAAATTCCTATGGTGACAGAAAGATAAGGTACGAATCGATCTCTTTCATTAATGCTTGCATGAACTGCTCGTAATACTAATACAGAATAAATAAAAGTACTTATAAATGTACCAAGTACTATTTTATTGCCTGTATCCTGCATGAAATTACGTAGAAGTCTTGGTCCGAAATTAGAAGAAGCAAGCTGAAGCGCCACGATAGTAATAGAAAAAGCCGTAGCGGTAACGCTAATCATTGAACCTGCAATGGCTGAAAGTACAGCACGAGCGCCATCCGAACCACCTGCATAAATCCAGCCCCACTCTTGAAGGGGACCGTAATAGCCTACTCGATCTACACTGAGTAAGCCAAAGGCTAGGGCAATGCTTGCAGCCATCATCAGTGCAGGTACAACCCAATAGCTTGAATTAATCAAATCCCACAGTTTACCCAACCAGATGTTTTTCATTGCCGATCAATAATCGAAGTTTTATTGTTACCATCTTTATCTTCTCTGGTAGTTTGACTATGAATCAAACGGTTCAAAGAACCACCAATACTGAGGCTTTGAGGTACTTTCCCGGAACCAGATGGCCATCCTTCACGCTGAAGATTTCTGTTACCGTCTGTCTCTTCTGTTTGATCGTGGAAGAGAATTTGTTGAGTTGGGAACGGCAAATCAACACCGTTAGCGGTTAATTTATTTTTCACAGCACTAAGTACTTTATCGCGAAAATCCAAGGCATCGGCACGACGGGGTGGACTAATCCACCAACGAGCGCGAATATTCACGGTAAAGTCTGCTAAATCGACTACGAGTACATCCGCTGCTGGCTCTTGAAGTATTCCTTCGGTTTCATTTATTGCTTCGAGAATTAACTGTTTGGCAAAGTCAATATCATCTCCGTAACCGATACCGAAATCATATTCGATGCGTCGATTTTCAAAAGCGGTATTTACGGTAACGGAATTAGTAAATAATTCGGCATTGGGAATCACAATCCGACGACCATCATAAGTTCTAATTGTAGTCGCTCGTGTTTCAATATTTTCTACAGTTCCTTCAAAATTTTTAAATACGATTTGGTCATTAATTTGAAAAGGTTCGGTAAGTAAAATTAAAATTCCAGCTAAAAAGTTTTGTAAAATATCGCGGAAAGCAAAACCAACTGCTACCCCACTTATTCCTAACAATTGCACTAAATCGCCGACTTGAAACGAAGGAATGATGATGGTTAAGGCAACAAATAACCCAACTAAAATTATTGTACCCTGAGCCAAGCGTCCTAAAACCATTCCCAAGCTGCGAGCATTGCGACGATGGCGTGTTACTCGTTTTATTATTTGTTTAACAGTTCTAGCAATGAAAAAAAAGATGATAAAAACAATAATTGCCAAGATAATACTTGGTAAACGAGCGATAGAATTATCTATTAATAATTGAATTCTATCCCAAGCGGATGTTATTTCTGCTTTTGTATCTGATGCTGAAGGTACTTGTGCAATTATCATTTGATGGTGGTTAGTTGACAGTTGATAGTTGATGGTTGTTAGTTGTTGGTTGTTAGTTGATAGTTGATAGTTGATGGTGGTTATCTGAATTTGGGGATGTGTGAGAAATGCGGGGTTAGTGATTAGTTATTAAGAATTCAATTGATATATTTTCCAAGCAGTATAAGTACCGATGGGACTCCAAATTAAATAAGGTACTAATAATAATGCCGCCCAACCTGAAACTTGTAAAACGAACAAAGTCAGGATGATTCCAATCACAAATCCTACTCCTCCAACAATTGCTCCTGCTTTCATACTTTGTAACCAAAGTGAAACCGGAGTAAAAGCAACTATGACAATTTCTAAAAGTAAATATAAACCCATTAAAAACCAAGTTTGGGAACTACCAGGTTCTCGTTCCCAAATTATATAAGCAGACCAAGCACCGCAAATAAAAATTACCGTCCAAATGATTGGAATTAACTTTTCAAATGTCAACCAACTTGGTCGCTGTAATCGCTTAAACCATTTGGCATCTTTGGGTCTAATTATATTACTTCCAAGAGCCACTATTAAGGTTATGGCTCCGATTACCATCCATGATTTTAACATTGCTTTAGGAGTTAGGAGTGAGGAGTTAAGAGTTATGAGTGAGGAGTGAAAAGTGAGTACCACCGGAGTGATAAATTAACAAACAGGACTGTCAACTGTCAACTGTCAACTGTCAACTGTCCACCTTTAACCTCTAACCTTTAACCTTTAACCTATGATTATTAATTTGCAATAAAACTCTTAACTTTCATCTTTTTACGACGTAAACGAGCAATTGCTTGACGTTGTAATTGTCGGACTCTGGTATGAGAAATATCCATACGTTTAGCGACTTCAGTTAATGTTAATTCCCGTCCATCACTTAAACCAAAATGTAAATTCACAACTTCTCGCTGTTGAGGAGTTAATTCAATCAACATTTCGTCAAGACATTCGCGCAATGATTGATGATTGACGTAATCATCTATAGAAGAACTTGTATCTTCAAGTAAATCTTGTAATTCCGTATCTTGTCCTTCACCAACTCGTAAATCTAATGATACGGGTTGACGCGACATATGTAGATAATCTTGAATTTGCGATGGGTTTAAAGCAACAGATTCAGCAATATCTGCTATTGTTGGTGTACGTCCTAATTCTTGAGTTAATTCTCGTCGTGCTTTCTTAATTTTTTTGAGAGTTTGACATACATGAATTGGTAAACGGATGGAACGACTTTTTTGGTCTAATGCTCGCGTAATTGCTTGTCTAATCCACCAATAAGCGTAGGTAGAAAATTTATAACCTTTATCAGGGTCAAACTTTTCTACTCCTCTTTGTAAACCTAAAGTTCCTTCTTGAATTAAATCGACAAACTCCAAATTATGATGCTGATATTTTTTGCGATCGCCACTACTAAACGTAAGTTCGCTTCAATCATTTTTTGTCGGGCAAATTCGCATTTATCAAGGGTTTCTTGCAGTTGGGATTCGGTCATTCCTACTGCATCAGCCCACACAGAAAAATCGGGTTCGGAGTCTATTTTAATGGTTAATTTTTCTTTAATTTCCAGCAATTGCATTAATTGCTTAACTTGTTGGGCATAAAATACTTCTTGTTCACGAGTCAATAATGGTACGCGCCCAATTTGAACTAAAAAAGCACGCACAGTATCTGTATTTAATCTTTGCTTGGCGGATGCGCTATTTTCTTTATTATTAATAATTGCGGGTTGCATATTAATCAAAAACTCCTGAAAACTTCAACAAGGGTATTAATTGCAAAAATCAAACTTTTCCAACTAGCATCTAATTTTTGTATGAGATCTTCGGCTATTCTTGAAGCATTAGCTACTATTGTAAATTTGGGATTCATAGCCCCAATTGAAGGGAAGAAACTCGAATCTACTACATATATATAATTGGCTTCTTGAAGATAAGGTAATGCCGCTTTTTCCATATAAAAATAACCGTAAATAATATGAGTATGTTTAAATTGTTCGATACTCAAATCCTCGATATATTATTGTACCATTCGTTAAGCAGCAATCTTAACCAGAATGTTTAATTTAGCATATTTCTCTATTTTTTGTTCTACTGCTTGACGGTAAGCTTCAAAATAGTGGACATCTGCTGTTTTTTTCACAGCCTTGCAAATGATTTCGGCATCTTCTTCGTTCTTGATTATAAATCATCCCAATATCCGGCTACTTCCCAGGATAATCTAACTTTTGTGTGGCTAATTGCTATAGATTTGATCTAAATTGTTTATTTTGTGTCATTTATTTATGAGTTTTTCTTAGATTTTGGTTTGGAAAAATTATTTAGTTCTATACTTACGTTAAGTAATAGAAAAAATATGTTTAAGAATAGATTAAAAGCCAGAACAAAAGATGAAGTATAAATTCTCGTTCATACTTCATGTTTTAGTTTATTCTTCCTAATACTTAATACAGGATAAAGGATAAAGTATTGGAACTTCATCCTTTTCCTATTTTTAAGCAGTTACTTTTTGTTTAGACCAAATTCCATTTTCATCTTCCTCATACTGTTGGTGAATTGCATTCCAAGCAGCTTCTTCCGCTTTACTTTCATCTTTAGTTTCATCTAATACAGAATTGTAGCGTTCGATGAAAGTTTTTTGAGCGGTTTCCGATAAATGAGAACGTACTTCAGGGGCTAAATCTTCAGCGCTATTACAATTACCAGAACAAGCACGAGGTAAAGTAACTTCGCTAGTATGAGTTTCTTCACCACCAGCACTTTGTAGGAGCAGTAAAATTTCTCCGGCTTTATCAGCAGGTACTTCTGCCATTACAATAAACTCACCAGCTTTCAAGCGAGTTTCGTAGACAGCAGCTTTCTCTTTAGGCATTCCCAAAGTTGCTAATAACGAAGCTAAACCTGCACCAGCACTACCAGCTAATGCACCACTTGCGGCTCCTAAAAGCGCTCCACCGATAGGTCCCGCTGCTACAACTGAACCTACGAAGGGAATAAACAGCACTCCTACACCGGAAAGCAAACCTAAAAAGGAGCCAAACAAAGAACCGAAGACTGCTCCTGTTCTCAATCCGCCTAAAATAACGTCTTTCTTGGTAATAAAACCTGAAATTCTAGTTTCAGATTGGAAGTTGTTACCCATTACCGAAATATGTTCGCGGGTTACACCTCTATCCAACAAACGACGGACAACATTTTCAACTTGTTCTTGCTGTTTGAAAACACCTGAAACAGTACGTTCTGCTTTATATTCTGACATATCGATTCCCCTGTATTAATGCAATTCACGAATATCAGTTAAAAATGGAATTTGCTGCTTCTAATTAACACCTACAGCAGTTTTTTCAGGTGTTCTACCATCTGCTTGCAAAGATTCTCCTTCAATAAAGGAGCGCAACATCCAAGCCATTTCTTCGTGTCCTTCCATTAATCCGGTAAGGAAGTCAGCAGTTCCTTCATCGTGGAAGTCATCAGCACATTTATCAATATGTTCACGTAAATTACGGATAACCTGTTCGTGATCATCTACCAATTTAGATACCATTTGAGTTGCTAAAGGTAGATTTTCTGGATTTTCTTTTAAGGATGTCAGTTTCAGAAATCCTTCCATAGTACTTACAGGGAAACCACCCAAAGCACGAACACGTTCCGCGATAGAATCGATGTTCATGGTTAGAGTTTGATAGTGTTCTTCCCACAATTGATGCAAACTACGGAATTGAGGCCCCACTACATCCCAATGGTATTTTTTTGTTTTAACTAACAGTAAATAAGCATCTGCTAAATCATTGTTCAATAATTCGCAAACACCTTTACGTTGTTGTTCTGTCAGTCCAATATTAATACTACGCATAATTTACTTTCTCTAGTTTCTCTAAATTCAACTCTCCTCCAATTTGAACATATTTATTTTTTCAAAAAATCAATCAAAGGTGATAATCTCAGGTTAGATGTTGACGATAAATACCTAATACTTTTTATATAGTTCTGTCGCAGGATTATGACCGGATAAAAATTTGAACACATCAAATAGAGATGTATCAAAATTACATTTGTACATCAAAAAATAGTATGATACTGTAAGTAGTTCGGGTTAAAATTTCTCAGAATACAGCGCTACGGGCGCTCGACTCAACAGCGCCCAAGATTAAGCATCAGTAAGAGGATGTTTGAAAAGTCTAATTTAATACTTTACCTGGCGACTACAAGTCGCGACTACACAAACGAAACCCGTGCAGACGGGTTTCAAACTTGTTATTTTTCCACATCTGAGCAAAAAAGATACTTCGGTATTTGACGATTAATCATTGAATGAATACATCAAATACTCGCAAAGTTATAGCAAAATTTTGAATGACGATTCCTTAGTTACTAATTATAAATGACTAACCAAAGAAACTATTTCCTGTAAATCGGTAATAAAATAATCGGCTTCTTGTTTAACTTTTTCCCTGACAGCATATCTACCAAAACCGATAAACATATCAACAACAGGTTTAGATTCTAAATCGCTGACACCATCACCGACAGCGACAATTATTCTTGGTGAATATCTATTGCGTAAACTTTTGACAATTTCGGGTTTACCACCGGAACGAGTTGAAGGATAATTACGATCAAAGTCCCGATAGCTACCATCTTCGTGAAAATAAAGGTCAACAGCTTCGATTAATTCCACACCAAGATAATCGGCTAAAGGTTTGATTGCTTGACGATAACCACCGCTTAAAATAACTGGTATCCAACCTTGACTTTTCAAAGTTGTAATAACTTGCTTTGCTGAAGGTTCTACCGTTTCGATATATAATTTACCAACTTGCGAAATACTTTCAGCAGCAGGTTGAATAATGGATAAACGTCGTGCAAAAATACTTTCTAAAGTAATCTTACCTTCCATTGCTTCAGCAGTCATTTTTTCAATCTCTTGAGTAGCTTCCTCACCACTAGCACGGGCTAACTCATCAACTCCTTCAATACTGCTTAAAGTACTGTCGCAATCAAAAATAATGATTTTATCGTATTGATTTGTCATTTTTTTTACTCATATTATCCACATATTTGCTGTTTATATTCTATCTCTACAGATGCTATTCATTCCCATAAATGTAGAGACGTAGCCGGGCGTTACGTCTCATCGCTACGTCTCATCTAAACAAATAAAATATCCAACTATTTCCCTTCAATTCAAAGGATGAAAACTACAGTCCCAAAAATTGATTAAATTTCTCTTTTTGAGCTACAGAAGGGTTTTTAACTGGTACTACTTCGTATTTATTGGCACGATATTCCGCTAAAGTAACCTGATAATTACGCAATTCATCTTGGTGAAAGACAGTAATTTCAATAGTATCTTGGGGTTGATAATCTTTCAATCTTTCATTTAATTGAGTTGCTGTTATCTTAATACCATCAATTGCTAATAATTCATCACCTGCGTCAATTCCAGCAATTTGTGCCGGTGAATCTGTTTCAACAAATTTGATTGATTCTCGTGCATTCTCACTAGTTACTTTGATTCCTAAAAATGGTTCATCTGGGGTATCTGTAACTAACTTTAAACCAAAGGGTTCGAGATATTCATTAAATGGTAAATCTTCTGTACCGTGAATATAACGTTGAAAGAAATCTGTTAAATCAATTTCCGCCACTGATTCAATAACTTGCTTTAATTCCGCAGCAGTATAACCAATTTCATCCTTACCAAATTCTTGCCATAATTTAAGCATGACATCATCAAGAGAACGTTGATTATGATGACGAGAACGAATTAGTAAATCTAACAATAATGAAATCATTTCTCCTTTTAAATAATAGGAAATTTGAGAGTTTTTACTATTAGCATCTTGACGATAAAGTTTAATCCAAGCATCAAAACTTGATTCGGAAACGGGCTGTATTTTACGTCCCGGTGTGGTTTCATATGCAGTTATTTCTTTACTTAAATTATTTAAGTATGATTTAACGTTATAAATTCCCGCTCTTAAAGGAATCAATAAATCATAGTAACTTGTGGTTCCTTCACAAAACCACAATGAAGGTGTATAATTTTCTTGGTCGTAGTCGAAAACTTGCAATTCTTTGGGACGAATCCGCTTAACGTTCCATAAATGGAAGAATTCGTGAGCTACCAACTGCATAAAACGCTCGTACTTTTCACGATCGCAAAATCCAAAGCGCTTATAAATTAAAGCACAAGAGTTTTTATGTTCCAAACCACCGAATGATTGGGCTGATAAATGCAGCAGAAATAAATATCGTTCGTAAGGTAAACCACCGAATATCTGGGCTTCTACTTCGATGATTTTCTTGATATCCTCAATCATCGGTTCGACTTGCACGTTACCTTTTCCCCAAATTGCTAGTTGATGAGGTAGAGAATGTACCTCGAAGTCATATAGTTGATGGGAACCGATTTCAAAAGGACTGTCTACAAGAGTATCAAAGTCAGCTGCAACAAAAGTATTTTTTTGTTTTTCAACTGCTGGTAATGTTGTTGTTATCTGCCATTGAGGATAGGGTGTGTGAATGGTCACGTAAATTGGTTGTTGATCAAAACCCGGTATTCTAAAAAATAGCGCCGCTCCATTAAAATAACCGTGGCTTGAATCTAAATGATTTGTGCGGACAGTTAGTTCATTCGCAAAAATACGGTACTTTATTGTAATTTCTGAAACATTATCCGTATTTACTTGCCAATGATTTTTAGAAATTTTACACCAAATTAAAGCTTTATCGTCGCTTGTTGCCGAAAAATCTTGTAAATGCTTAGCATATTCTCTTACTAAGTAAGAACCCGGAGTCCAAACAGGCATTTTTAAATCTAAAGTGGATGATGAATAGCCCTGCAAATGTAAAGTTACCTCAAACAGATGGGTTTGAGGCTGAGGCATGGCAATTTGGTAACTAATTGTCGCAGTAGCTTGTTTTGTGGAATTTTCAAGAGGATGAGCAGTTATTTCGGTCATTTTTTCCAAGTTATCAGTCAGGATTTTTAATGTAACTTATAACTTATAACTCATCGGCTAAAAGTAAACTAACTGCTGTTTGACGACAATCACAGAAGTCGGGTTTTTTCAACAGAAATACTAGTGAAACCAGATAAGCATCCTAAAAACCCGACTTCTTATCTTTGATTCACTTTAATTTATATTCTACTAGCTAAATTTACCAACTGTTTAAAATTAAGCAGATGAATTACCTCTTGGGTGGAATCAATATCAATCCAAGCTTTCTCTTGCAGCTTTTCTATAATTTGGGTAGTTTCTTCTATACCGATATCGGTAACGTCAGCTAAATCTTGAAATGGAATCTTGTAAATATCTTTTCCTTTTACAGCTTCTTCACCGTAACTCTCACCCAAAGCAACCAAAGTGTGAGCCAGTTTAACTGCTGGGGGTGCTGCTCGCATTTGCAAGCGTAAATTCACATAACGGATTCTACGTACCATTAATTGCAGCATTCGATGATGCAACTGGGAGTCTTTAAATAATATCTGAATAAAGCTTTCCCTCGACACGCTAATCAATTCTACTGGGGAAAGAGCAATTACATCGGTACAACGGGGAGATTCATCTAAAATCGCCATTTCTCCAAAAAAATCACCTTTACCTAAAATTGCCAGAGCGCGACTATCTTCACTATTAGTACGCCGGACTTTTAACCAACCCGATAAAATAAAATAAACTGCGTTACCCCAAGAGTCTTCCATTAAAACGGCTCTTCGAGCCGGATACTCGTGCATTGTTGCAACATTGAGCAGCCACTCTAAAGTTTGGGGATTGGCTGTACTCAGTAAGGGAAAGATTTCACCGAAAACCTCTGTCTGCATGAAATATCTGCCGCAAATAAATAAAAAACTAGATAGAGAAAATTTAATATATATAGATTTTCAACCGTAACCAGATTGTAGGGTGCTGTGACACTTGGCTTGATTGTTAACGAAATAATCAGGTTTTTGTGTCACGCACCAACCACAGATTGTGACACTTGCGTAAGTCCTGATATATTGATTTTCAACCGTAACCAGTCACTCAATTTTGGATTATCCTGATTAAAAATTTACGTTTCTATTACAACACAGTAATCACCCAATACTCATCAGCGTTTTTACTGAGTCTCCTAAGTTGAAGAAGTTGAGTTTTTGTCTGAAAATAGGGTTGGGGGGAATAGGCAAATGTCCTAAGAATTGTGGCTACCGCTATATCTCAAATTTCAAAAACCAGAAAATCTCAAATCTCAAATCCAAAATTGATTGAGTGGCGATTTATTTACACCGTGGGGACATCTGTAAGTATTCTTAAATGACTATCTAAAGTTTCTACTAGTTCATTCAAAGCATTCAAAGCTTCTAATTGTCGAGGATTTAACTCTCGTCTATTCAAAGCTAGTTTTTGCTGTAATTCGTGTACTTTATAACTTAACTGTTGAGAAGCACCTAAAGCATCGCGACTCAAACGAGTTAACTGTTGTTGCTGATAAAACTTTAATGCAGCTCCACGTAATACCTGTAAAGTTGCTTCTTCTCCGTACATTCCCGGCATGACTCGCAAACGCAATAACAACCGCTGTTGCTGGAATAAACATTCTGTTTCTACTTGTTTCGCTTGTCCTAATGTTGCTATTTTTAAAGAATTTAAGCGTTTTAATTCATTAAGTACACCTTGAAACGTCGATAATGGGAGTTCTTCTATTACTGACTGTACAATTCCATTTAAACTCCATAGAATTCGACCTTGATAAGGCTGTCTTTCTAAATATAAACGACCGATGCCTCCTGCAAGAATTCTTGCAAGCAATTCTTTGAGCAACTTTTTCGGTGCAAGAGTAGACAGTACCGCATCAGCACTGAATGATTCTGGAAGAGGTAATCTTAATGCGGGTAAATTATCTGCCGATATCACTTCAAAAATACCTACACCAATATTTTCATCCAATTCTTGGCGATTTAAAGGTGTGGTAACAGCTTTCTTTGGCTCTTGAATGTGAGAGAAACTTTCTAAGTCAACTCCCTTGGGGAAATCGAACAAGATTAAAGTATTATCCCCTGGCTCAAATTCTTCTTCTAAATTTTCCAGAAATGATTGATTCTCAACTTCCTCTCCTTGATTAGAAGCTAACTTAGACACTTGGGCCGACCTATTTTTATAATTGAGATATTCTGACAATATAATCCGGTGAGTTTCCGCTGTCAGAGGCTGAGTTTGTAGCGTGGATTTTAAGTAAGATAATATACTATTTACATAATCTAATGCCGCCGCATCTGTGGGATTAACGATGCCCAACAACAGATTATTATCTTCTAACTTCAAAGGTAAAACTTGATGATAGAGGCAAGCCTCAAAGCACAAGATACTCTCAATTAGTTGAAATATCTGTTCCTGTTGGTTTGGGGTAAGAGATGATGCACCGTCAGTCCCTATCGTCTTAAATCGCTTTTGATTGGCAATCGCTGCACTGGTATCAGTTGGTTTGCCTTCGGAAGACAACATAGGTCTAATCGCTTAATATTTTACTCTATCGTATTCGCTTTATTGGCGATTTGGCACTATCTTGACAAACACTTTTGAGTAAATAAAAATCAGATTATTTACAATTATTTATAATTATTTACAAATAATAATTCATCGTCTTAGTCCATAACCTTCTGATAACGGTCTTTGATTGCAAAAAAGCTTCATTCACTGCGTACAGCTTGAGCCGCTAAATATACTTTTGTCCATTCTCCCATTACCTGATGAGTTTTAAGTTTGATATTTTGGGCAATCTCTTCTATGGTTTTACCCATTTTCAACATTTCTAATACTTGCTTTTGTATGGGTGATAACTTTTCTTGCAATTGTTCCCATTGCTTTGGTGTTAGCCCCAAATTGTGTTCCCACAAAGAATTTTCCAGCCAGTTAGCGACTAACTCCGGTTTGTCTTTGAGCGCGAAAACCCTTATTGCATGGTAGCCAATTTTTTCTCGTAACCGATAAATTTCTTTGATTGGTTTACCCAATTCTTTGGCGATCGCATCTTGGGTAAAACCTTTAAGATACAGTTGCAGCCATTTTGTCGCATCTTCTCCTAGATTCTCTTGGAGATATTTCTCAAATTCGCTTTTTACCAACTGACGCTGTAGTTGTTGCTCTTGGGCTTTTTCTTCCTCAAGGTAATCTTCGATGGCATTTTGATCTACCAAGCTGACTCGATTTTCACCGTCTTCAGCAAATACCTCTTCGGAAACCAACCTTACCAAGTCTTTTCCGGGTACTTGAGTTAAACCACCACGTTGAGTTCTCTTTAAATAGTTAACAAACCGATATACTAGTAGTGGTTGATTGCGTATCGGTCGCATACAATACTCTTCGAGACTGGCAAATACCAAGGCATTTCTCAACCTGCTATCCTCGGTAAACTCAGAAATACAAGCCATTTGGGAAAGCATATAACTGTCGCTTTGCAATAATTCTTGTAGAACCTCTTGCAACACATCCAATACTTGACGTTGCCGATCGCGACTCAAAGAAATCCAAGTTTGAATTTTGGAACGCAATGTCGCTAAGCTACCCAAACGAGTAATTAGATTGCGGTAAGCACGTTCTCTACCCATCCCCAGATAACGTTGACACAAAATCCGATAGCGATATTCCATCGCTTGCTTGGCGATTTTTAATTCTTTAACATCAAGATTGTCAAAGCGTTGTTCATCGTTTCCGATCAACCATTTAACTATACTTTCTCTGATGGCTTCGCTGTGTTGCGAACATTCATCCGTTAATCGATCTTGCCAATATAATGTCAGTTTTTCCGCTTCTGATGTCATAATATTGAGATTGCGCTCCTCAAAACCCTGCTTTAAAGTTTGCATCACAACCCCCGTTGATCACAATTGGTGTATATAACTAGTTTTCGCCGGGTCAGGCTAAAATATTCAAAACATTTGATGGATTCTATTTTTATTACGTGTGCTTGTAGTCCATTTATGCTGAATTTCCTACATCAACTTCAAAATTAATCAATCAATAAGTAATTTAATCGGCTTTTCAAGGTGCCTTCCTAAATTTTCACTAATGTCAATTTTTGTAAAGGAAAATATATTTTATCATCAAGCTCTTAATGTCTACCCAAAGATAGATGTACAAAGTACTAATTAAGATGTTTTTTAAGGACTGTTTTTAACGTAAGCAATAGAATTCACTGTAATTGGGACGTTGCTTTATACATATTAGTTTCAATTGTCAAATCTAGATTTATTTTAGGATTTATTTTAGTATTGATTTTTACACATTATCTAATAATAGTAAAAGCTTGTTTGTGGGATGAAGTAGTCTGGTTTGAATAAGAGCTAAATATAAAACCAGCTTTGGACATTTTTTGATTTAGAAACATAGATAAAGAAAAAATAGAATACAGCCATTTATTCGTATTATGAAAAAGTCAGGAAAAATACGGAAGTACCCGTTGGGGTACTTTTTTTTTTACGTAATTACTTCAAATTTGATTTTTTTGTTTTCAATTATTAGCGCAACCGGATTGCGACAGATGGAATCTTGGAAAACGGATCTAACAGCTTTTTAGAATGCAAAATCGGATTATTAACGACCATTAGACCTACCGATGATCGGGTTTTCTACAGAAAGTCGATATTGTTCAACTTCTTCGGAATAAGCAATTGGTAAAACAGCTTCGACGTTTTCGTGGGGACGAGGAATAATTACCCAAGATTCCAGGGTTCCACCATGACAGCTTTCTGCGGCTTCAATACCAGCAGCCATAGAGGCTTTAACTTCTGAAACATCGCCGCGAATATTAACTGTAAAGCGAGCGCTACCAACTCTGATATAGCCAACAAGGGTAACTCGACCGGCTTTTACCATTGCATCAGCGGCTGCTAATACGGCAGGAAAACCTTTAGTTTCTAAGGAACCAACTGCCTGTAGTGCCATTAATTATCTCCTGTATTAATAAACGTATGGGGCGCTAACAAATTATTTTATGAATGTTTTTACACATTTTTTGATAGCTACTAATATATTCTTTATTTTCTCAGAAAGTGAACAATTACGTATTAAAAACGGAAAGGTTCTGATTTTGAAGTGAAATGAATCGGTAAAATGCTTTCGACATTTTCCGGAGGGTTGGGGACAATGTAATGGGACATGACTTGACCTCCATGAGATTCTACTTCAACAGCTTCGAGACCTGCTGCTACGGCACGTTGAACTTCAGCAACATGTCCTCTGACTGCGACAAAGAAACGTCCGCTTTCGGATTTATCGTAAAAAACTACTGTAACTGCGGCAGCTTTAACCATCGTATCTGCGGCTATGAGTATTGCCGGAAAGCTCAATGTTTCGATTACTCCTACTGCCATTGGCATGGCTTTAAACTCCCAGATCAACTGATAAGTAAAAATAATTATACGGTGGTTTTGTACTAGTAGTTCATTTGATTAATTTTAAATGTTTGTAGTTGGGCTTTAGCCTTGATTTAAGCGATAAAAGCTGCTAAGCGCTTCACCTTCGGACATACCGGAAAGCTCCCTGTTAGCTAGCGACCTTTTCGGGTCGCACTACCTCTACCCCTCATAACTTATGTGGTCAAGTACTAGGTGAAGTTTAGCCCAATTTATAACTCCTAACTCCTAACTTTTAACTCCTAACTTTCAACTCCCCCACTTTGCAGTAAGCTGATAAACTATGCACTCAATGACTTAACTATGGCAACGATTAACGACAATTATTTGAAGCTCAAGGCAGGATACTTGTTTCCGGAAATTGCCCGGAGAGTAAACGCATTTGCTCAAGCTAATGCTGATGCTAAAATCATCAAATTGGGTATTGGGGATGTTACCGAACCCTTACCACAAGCTTGTGTTAGAGCGATGATTCGAGCTACCGAAGAAATGGGCGATCGCGAAACTTTTAAAGGTTATGGTCCCGAACAAGGTTACGCTTGGTTGCGGGAAAAAATTGCCCATCACGATTTCCAAGCCAGGGGATGTGAAATTGATCCCGATGAAATCTTTATTTCTGACGGTTCTAAGTGCGATACGGGCAATATCCTCGAAATATTTGGTAATAATAATACTATCGCCGTTACTGACCCAGTTTATCCCGTTTATGTTGATACTAATGTCATGGCAGGGAATACGGGAGATGTCAAAAAGAATGGTGAATATGAAGGCTTAGTATATTTACCAATTACTGCTGCAAATAATTTTACTGCTCAAATACCTGATGAGAAAGTTGATTTAATCTATCTTTGCTTTCCTAACAATCCTACAGGAGCGACAGCGAGTAAAGAACACTTACAAGCTTGGGTAGATTACGCTCAAGCCAATAATTCAATCATCTTTTTCGATGCAGCTTACGAAGCCTATATCACCGATTCCTCAATTCCCCACTCGATTTATGAAATCGAAGGTGCTAGAAATTGCGCCATCGAATTTCGTTCCTTTTCTAAAAATGCAGGATTTACCGGAACCCGTTGTGCGTTGACTGTAGTACCCAAAACACTTACAGCCAAAGCTGATGACGGTTCTGATGTAGAATTGTGGAAATTGTGGAATCGTCGTCAATCGACCAAATTTAACGGCGTATCCTACATTGTACAGCGCGGTGCGGAAGCGGTTTATTCTCAAGAAGGAAAAGAGCAAATTCAACAACTCATCAGCTTCTATTTAGAAAACGCTAAAATCATCCGTGAAAAACTTACCGCTGCGGGTTTGCAAGTTAACGGTGGAATAAACGCACCTTACGTCTGGGTGAAAACACCCAACGAATTAAGTAGTTGGGATTTCTTCGACAAATTACTAAATACTTGTAACGTAGTGGGTACACCTGGTTCCGGTTTCGGTGCTGCGGGTGAAGGTTACTTCCGCATTTCAGCTTTTAATAGTAGAAAAAATGTAGAAGAAGCAATGAAGCGGATTACTGAGAAATTTAAAGTTTAGCTTTCTGATATTCGGATTAGCGAAGAACATACATAAAAGTGCGAGCGCTATAAATGGCGATCGCGCTTTTAAATATAGCGAACCTGGTTTTTCATCTCGTCAGCGGTGATTTGATTTAAAATAATTAATAATCGCCGCAAAATTTCTTGAGGAGGATTACGCGCTGCAAAGATGATTCCGTAATGCTGTTGATTAGCTTCAAAATAAGCTTGTGCTAAAGCTTCAAAGTCTACGCGATTATGAGTTAATAAGGTTAATTCTTGAGTAACAGCATAAGCAAGCTGCTCTTCATCAGTTTTACTCAATTGAGCGGCTTGGCGTGTAGTAATTGCTTCAAAACCTCTTGCCTTAAGTAAATCTGCTAATAATACATTCACATCCTCATCAAGGTAGATGCTAATAAAAATTTTACTCATAAGTCTCGAAGCAACGGATCAGTTAACTCTTCTGGAATTCGGTTAAGCTCAATGTAGCGATTAATTTGACTTTGGTGGTCTAGATAGTAACTCAAAGCGTCAAATACTTGAGCTAAAGTCAAATGTGGTAAACCATTAGCAATCTCTTCTGGTGTAACTCCAAGTCGCCAACTTTCTACAATTGCTCTTACGGGGGTACGTGTTCCTCGAATAATTGGTTCACCACCTAAAATTGCATCATCTGTAACGATATAGAAATGCTCTGTTGTTTGCACCATAATTAAATCCATCTTTACTAATAAATTTTATGCTAAAAAGCCAATAAATTCTTCTCCATGCACAATTCCCAATTCCCGATTCGATTTAACTTATGTAAGCATTGCTGCTTGAAACTTTCGAGTAACAATCTGTAGGATAATTCTGGTAACAAGAGGGTTGAACTGGAAAAATGCCTACAGAAGAGCAGTTAAAATGTCTGTATACAATCACTTGTCAATTAACTTTCGTAATGCTCCAGCCAATTCACCTTGTTTATTTAGACCAACGGACGTTAAATGTCTATATATTAGCTGGTGAAGACGAAAATATTGAATTTGAAATTACTATTGATGGAGAGGTATTTTAATGAATCCTGTAAACTATACTCAAATGTCCGATCAACAATTAAAAAAATATTTAGTTAAACATCGTAATGATCAAGCAGTGCTTCAAGTTTATTTAAATCGTCGTCATCAACGTTCAAATCCAGTAATTGCAACTGTCAACGATTCCAATTTTGATGATAAAATTTTAACTGCAATTCGCGAACAAATTAATCAAAATCCTGGTGAAATGGGGTTTTAAACTCTTCTTGAAACCAGAAGATAACTAACATCCAAAATTCAAAGTAGAATGACGTTTCCCAAGCCAGACATCGCCTATATTCCCTGTACACCAAAAATTGTAGAAGCCATACTTAAATTAGCAAAAATCAACTCTCAAGATATTCTCTACGATTTAGGCAGCGGAGACGGACGTATTTTAATCACTGCTGCGAAACAGTATGGAACTCGCGGTGTGGGTATCGATATCGACCCTCAAAGAATTAAAGAAGCGAGAGAGCAAGCTTTGGAAAATTGTGTTGATAAGCATTTAGAGTTTTATCAGCAAGATTTGTTTATAAGTAATATTTCTGATGCCACTGTAATATTTATTTACTTGTTACCTCATCTCAACTTAAAATTGCGTCCTCAACTGTGGAAACAACTCAAACCAGGCACCCGGATAATATCTCGCGACTTTGATATGGGAGATTGGCAACCATTGCAGCAGTTAAACTTTACCGTAGAGGAAGAGGGAGAAGAGGAGCAAGTAACTCTATACTATTGGGAGATAATCAGTTGACAGTTGACAGTTGTTTTACTAACAACTAACCACTAACCACTAACAACTAACAATTAAAATGTCTATTTCAAAAACTGAAGCAAAGCAACTTTTAGAAAGAATGATTTTTGAAGATACTCATCCTCAAGATTGGGTACAGGATGTTTGGGGATTAAGTCCATTATTAGGAGATAGTGCTGCTAAATTATTTGAGGTTTTTGAAGCATTAATTGAATGTTGCCCTGAAAGACAACTGGAAAATTTGTTGCAAAGTTATTATCAAGAACAATTGATAAATAATCAGCCGCATTCTTCAGAACAAATTAATAATTAATAGCTCAATTTCCAATCACCAATTACCCATCACGGATTAAAAAGGATTACACGGATTACACAGATTTAATTACCCATTACCAATTCCCAATGCTCAACACCTAATTCATGAAAATTTAATTTAGCTTGATGAAATTTTTATATTTTAAATCCTGGGTATATATTTATCGACAGAAACAATGATTGTGATTTCTTAAGTCCTGTTTATGACTCAGTATCAGTTTTTAGATCGACGTTTTCAAGAATATAATGCGGCTTTAATGAAAGCACTGCAAAATTTAGCTAATTTGTTAGAAATAGAAAAATGCTGGCATCAAAGCAAAATGATTAAAATCATGCTTGATATTGTGTTGGAAATAGAAATTAAAAATGTACAGTCAATAGCTGCAATCGAAGAAGATATAAAAAACTCGCTCTTATTAGACTAAGACATTAACAAAATAGTCTATTAAATAATCAAAGTAACCAATAAGTTCATTAATTGCTTTATCTGAAAGTACAGCAGATGATTGCCAATCTTTGATATATTTATTTCTAATTAACTCGAATGCTTTTAAATATATTTCTACTGGTGGTTCGTAATGGGTAACTACTCCTTTATAAAGTAAACGGGGTTCGATTTCGTTTTCCATGCAGCTACCAATCAATTTGAGGTATTTGCTGATGTTACGACGAAATTCTTCTATATGGGGATGTTCCCTATTTAATAATTCTGAGGCTACTGTTTGGGCTAATTCCATTCGATTCGCGAGTAACCATCTTCCTGCTTCTATACATCCAGCCCTTTGTGCTTCTAATTCTGGAAGCGATGCTGTCAATTCTCTTTCGATATATTCTAAGGAGTAGCGAAGTTTGTCTTGTCTTTCTTGAATTTCTTTTAGACTTACTATTCCCACATTAGATAGTTTTTTATCTTCTAATTCCCTTAATAATACTTCTACTGTTGGCTTAATGATTTTAGCAATAAAGTCTATTTGTTCGTGAATGACTTCTAAAACTTGATTACGTAGTTCGTAGTTGATAATTTTTTCCAGACGATTATTTGTACTTTCTTCTAACAAATCCAACTGTTGTTGCAACGAATAAATCATCTTGTCTTGAGATAATTCTGTTTGTGGTTCAGTTTGATATAGCTTTCTTTCTAAACCTTCTATTCTTTTGTGCATTACTTTTAGTCGAGATACATTCAGCCAAGGGCTGACAATAAACTCTGCAAATCCATACAAAGTTTTTCCTATTTTTTCTAAAACTCCCGTATCATTCAACTTTTGAGCCATTAAATTTATCCTTAAAATTTTATACCCATGAAAAAAATCTATTTATTCGCTTTATTCTGACTTACTTGGTTCCCCCAAGCAATGACTAGGATATAGCAGTATCTAAAAAAAAATTCAGGCTGCTTGATGGTATTGTCAATCACGTAAATTATGCTCTATTTGTGGAAAATTCTACCGATACTATTTAAAAAGCGCAATCATGACTACTCAGTGCAAATTTATTTACTAATTCACACCTATTCTAGCAATTTAAAGGTTTTAAGGGATTTTACCATACGCAATTTTAACTATATGCTTTACTATAAAATTACAATTTCTCCATTTATTAAACATCTGTTTTTAATATTTATCTAAAAAAACAATACTACAGACAGATGCCTATAATTATCATTCATGTTATTTAAATAAAAACTTAGAAAACAGTAAATTAATCAAAAAGAATTAAAGATACATCAAAAAATTTTGTAAAAGTATTGGTGGGCAAAACCGTACTTGAGTATTAGCGTTTTCTACCCCAAAAATCTCTGTTTAGGTAGATACAATCGGAGAAAGGCTCAAGTAATGCTGTTATTAATCAGAAATTGAATAAGCAGGCAGCGTACTTCAGGAGGAAAATATGGGCAATCAAATCAAAACTGCGGCGTTGCTAGCAGCTTTAAGCGGACTTTTGATCGCTATTAGTTATTGGATAATCGGCGGTAGTGGCGGTTTAATTATTGGTATCGGTATCGCCGCAGTAACTAACCTTGTATCTTGGTATCAATCAGATAAAATTGCCTTGGCGGCTTATCGAGCGCAACCAGTATCATCGAGCGAAGCACCGGCACTTTATCGGATGGTAGAAAGATTATCAGCAAGAGCAAACATTCCCACACCAAGAATATATATAGTTCCCAGTTCCAATGCTAACGCTTTCGCTACCGGGAGAGATCCAGAAAATGCTGCCGTTGCGGTAACTCAAGGGATTTTAAACATCCTCCCAGAGGAAGAACTTGAAGGTGTACTTGCCCACGAACTTACTCACATCATTAATCGCGATACACTTACCCAAGCAGTCAGCGCTACTATTGCGGGTGCCATTTCCTTTTTGGCACAGATGGTAAGTTATAGTTTATGGTTTGGTGGAGGAAATTCACGGAATGGTAATCGAGGTGGAAATCCTTTAGGAGTATTATTAACAGTTACTTTAGCTCCTTTAGCTGCAAGTGTGATTCAGTTAGCAATTTCCCGTACCAGAGAATTTTCTGCTGATGCTGGTGCAGCCAAATTAACTGGTAATCCCCGCGCTTTAGCACGAGCTTTGCAGCGGTTGGAAGCGACAGCAAAACAAATGCCGATGCAAGCAAATCCAGCTTTTGAGCCTTTATTAATTATTAATCCTCTAAGTGGTGAATTTTTGGGTAACTTATTTAGAACTCATCCGAGTACTGAAGCCAGAGTTGAGGCATTGTTACAGTTAGAAGGACAATTACCGACAATAGTTTAATTAAAGATTAAGGTGGAAAATAAATCGCAAATCTGGGCTTGAATCGAGCAACTTTGCAAAAATTGCCAACCAAGAAATTAAAACGAATTAAATTGTTTAAATTGTATTTTTGTTCTAATTCGTGTATTCTTAGCCATTGAAAACTACTGTTTTCTAACTTGAAGCTGAATAATTCATAATTAATAATTCTAAAAATCATGACAAATAACAACGAAGAACCCAAAGTAATAGTAGAAGTCAGCCCTCAAACCACCGAATGGTAGAA